>CAMNAP010000153.1 GCA_946531445.1 uncultured Clostridia bacterium | reverse complement strand
TCACCGAGCTTTCCGCTCTCCTCAAGCGCCTCTCTGTTAATCTGAGCCCAGCGTGCCGGCCAGGTGTTATGAACAAGCTCTGCGTCCTCGCCGCTGAAAAGCACAGCGTCTGTTGGAAGATATTCGCCGAAGTCAGCCATCCAGCCTGCAAGACCGAAGTCAATCATATTCTTTTTAATTACGCCCTTAATCCACTCAACAGCGTCAGGATTAGTAAAGTCTACCATAGCTGCGGGGAAGGTTGTAATTGTTACATAATAATCCTCGCCGTCCTTATTCTTAACGGTGTAGCCCTTTTCGCTCGCTTCCTTATAAAGCGGCTTTTCAACTGCAAGGAACGGGTTGATATAGCCGAGAACCTTAATTCCCTTTTCGCCGAGTTCCCTGATTTTTTCGTCAAGGCCGGGATAAAGCTCGCTGTCCCACTCCCAGTTCCAGAAGAGCTGCTTACCGACTGCGGTTACACGTCTGCCCTCCCAGTCCTGAATCCAGGCGCCGTTTACGGGAATGCCGTGCTTTTGAGCGTTATCAATTTTGTCGCACATAATCTGAGTACCGCCCTGGATGCCGAGAATATGTCCGTCGTATACCCAATCGGGAAGCTCAGGCTGACGTCCTACAACATCAGTAAGGTTGTTCATAACGTCTGCAAAGGTTTCGCCGAAGCCGATATAGAAGCCTGCGATTTCATCTGTTTTGATAACGTGGAAATCCTTATCCGTAAAATCAAACTCGCTTCTCGCCGTAGTCAGCGAATGATAGAAATATTTTCTTGAGCTGAGGAAAGTCGGCTGAGCATAGTAGGTTTCATACTTATTGAAAGCCTGCTTGCGGGTTGTGTTTTTAATTCCGACAATCTGGCGTGCAAGCTTTTTAGTTACCTGAAGCGCGTTGATGTGTTCAGCTACCCAGACATTGACATTCTTTCCTCTTAAATTGAATTCGGAAAATATTTCGCCCGAGCCGTAAACGCACTCATCCTTAGTAGCGGGAAGCGTTAGCCACATTCTGTTGAAGTCGTCAAAACCGTCAAATGAAACTTTGATTCTTCTTCCCTGCTCAATATCAAGCTGAATATTGCCGTAGTTTGTTGTAATCAGCGCACTGTCGTCGCTGTTTGCAATATCGGTAATTTTAACATAATTCTGTTCATTGAGCTTCTCTTTGATTTTAAAAGAGCCGTGACTCATTGAATAAGTGTTTTCCCCTTTTCCGACCATAAGCGGAGCGGGCTTGTAGGGGTCAACCGTAAAAACCGTCTGACCGTTTTTCTCAATTATGAGGCAACGGTCAACTTTCTTTAATTTCAGCATACATTCACTCCTGTTTTTTGTATATAGTTATAAACGCCAAGCTATATTATAATAAATAATGCTCCTCATTGTCAATGAGGAACATATAAAAAGTCTATTATTTATTAATAATTACGCTGCAGAGGCGTAAATAAAGTTATGGAGTATACTCTGCAGCGGCAGGATGGAAACGACCTGCACTTGTCATTTAATACATTGATTTTTAAATGTCAAGACCATTTGCAAAAAAAGACAAATAAACTACAAAAAAATCAAATAATAAGCACTACAGCGTGAGCGGATATACCCTCTTCCCTGCCTGTAAAGCCGAGCTTTTCTTCAGTTGTTGCCTTAACGCTTACCTGAGAAACATCAAGCTTACACACACGCGCGATATTTGCTCTCATCTCATCTATATAGGGCTTCATCTTCGGCTTCTGGGCAATAAGAGTTGAGTCTATATTTTCAATTTTGTAACCTGCCTGACTTACTCTTTCAACTACAGCGCCGAGAAGCTTAAGAGAGTCCGCTCCCTTCCATTTTTCATCTGTGTCGGGAAACATTCCGCCTATATCGCCCATTGCGCACGCGCCGAGAATTGCGTCTGAAATTGCGTGGAGAAGCACGTCTGCGTCGCTGTGTCCGAGCAGACCGAGGCTGTGAGGTATTTCAACGCCGCCCACGATGAGCTTTCTGCCCTCTACGAGCTTATGTACGTCATATCCGTGTCCTATTCTCATTTAGCTTCACTCTCCGTTCTTTTTGAAATAATACTCTCGGCTACCGTAATATCGTCGGGAGTTGTAATTTTTATGTTTGTATAGTCGCCCGCTATCATTTTAACCTTTTTTCCGTAAAACTCAATAAGCTGACAGTCGTCGGTAAAATCCCTGCCCTCTTCTTCTGCCTTTTGCATTGCAGCTTTGTACAGCTTAAAGTCAAACACCTGAGGAGTCTGAACGGCAAAAAGCGTTGCTCTGTCCGGCGTTGAGACAACAAAGTTGTCGGAATCAATTATTTTGATTGTGTCTTTTACGGGAACTCCTACAGCAGACGCGCCAAATTCCTTTGCGCCACTGATTGCGTTTAAAATGTCCTCTTTAAGAATAAGCGGTCTTGCGCCGTCGTGAATAATAACGAGGTCGCATTTATTAATAGTATCAACGGCGTTTTTTACGCTCTCCTGACGTGTTGCACCGCCGATAACAAA
>CAMNAP010000152.1 GCA_946531445.1 uncultured Clostridia bacterium | reverse complement strand
CTCCACCTCTTTTATCTCTCTGTTATAGTCGTCTATTTTTTCCTGCCATATTTTTAAACCTCTGTACAAATGCCCGTAAGTACCGCAAACGCAAAATCGTTTTGATATTCGGGAGTTTTCAGCTTTTCGTTTTCTCTGTTATTACTCATAAAGCCGCATTCAATCATAATTGACGGCACCGTTGCCTTATAAAGAAGATAATACGAGGAGTCTGACTCCTTGTTTTCCCTTTTGTTTTCAGGCTGTAAGAACTGTTTGATATTACTTAAAACACCGTCTGCAAGAGCTTTACTTTCGCTGTTATTTGCTGAATACCAAATCTGAGTCCCCCACTCCGATTCGTTTTCAAAGTGATTCTGATGTATTGAAATGAGAAGTGAGTCGGGAACTGAATTAACAAAATCAAGCCTGTTATATAAATCTGAGCGGCTTGTGTCAGTACCCTCGGGGTAAAACTCAAAATCACCGTCTCTGATGAGCTGAGCGTTAATTCCGCTTACTCTCAGAAAATCGTAAAGTATAAGAGCAATTTGAAGGTTAATCCCCTTTTCCTCGGTACCGTCTATTCCTATTGTACCTGCGTCTTTTCCGCCGTGACCTGCGTCAATAATTACAGTGTATTTGGACTGAATGGAACGCGCACTTGCAATATTCTCATTAACCCTTATTTTGTTATAGGCAAAAATACTTACAAGTATAAAAGTGATTGCTAAAATAATAATGTAAAATCTTTTCATACATCATTATATGATTATTATATACTATATTTGACCTTCAATCAATAAATAAGTTGATTTTATTTTATTAAAGGGATATAATTAGGACAGTAAGGAGCGTGAATATATGAAGATAGTAAACCTTGAGGGATATACAACTAACCCTGGTGATTTAAGCTGGGAACAGTTTAAAAAATACGGCGACTTCACAGTATATGACAGAACTAAGCCCGAAGAGATAATTGAGCGCGCAAAGGACGCCGATATTCTCTTTATAAATAAATGTATCATAACAGCCGATATGCTTGATAAAATGCCGAAATTAAAGTATGTAGGGCTTGAGTCTACGGGCTTTAACGTAATAGACTGTAAGGCGGCAAGAGAACGCGGTATAACCGTTTCCAACATACCCGCTTATTCAACCAACGCCGTAGCGCAGCTTGTTTTTGCTTTTATTCTGCAGATAACAAATAAGGTTACCCTTCACTCTGAAGCTGTGTATAATAACGAATGGTGTGAATGTCCCGATTTCTGCTTCTGGAAGGGCTCTCTTACAGAGCTTGACGGTAAAACAATAGGAATCATCGGCTTCGGCTCAATCGGTCAGAGAGTAAGCAAAATTGCACAGGCGTTCGGTATGAATGTGCTTGTATTTACACCTCATCCAAAGCCTGATGAATTCAAAGACGTAACATTTACCGACTTTGAAACTCTGCTGAAAGAGAGCGACGTAGTAACCTGTCACTGCCCTCTCAATCCCGAAACTACATCGCTTATTAATGCCGAAGCGCTTTCAAAAATGAAGAAGAGCGCAATTCTTATAAACACCTCACGCGGTCCTGTTGTGGACGATGAGGCGCTTGCTGACGCGTTGAACAATGACGAAATCCAGGCAGCAGGAGTTGACGTGCTTAAGGTTGAGCCACCGAGCGAGGACAATCCCCTGCTCCACGCTAAAAACTGTTTTATTACGCCTCATATAGCGTGGGCGGGATATGAAACAAGAGCAAGGCTTCAGCGAATTCTTGAGGAAAACCTCAAGGCGTTCCTTGACGGACATCCGCAAAATGTAGTTAACTGAATATCAAAAAGGCACTCATTGAGTGCCTTTTACTTTTTGTAATATTATGTCTGCAATTCTCTTTGAAGAATTACCGTCTGTATATTTATGGATTCTGTCTTTAATTTCGTTTCGCTTATCGGCGCAGATGTCGTTGCCGTTTGCAACATTTTTTATAAAAGCGCAAAGCTCATCGGCAGTGTACAGCTTTTCGCCGCAGTCCGTAACACTCATTAAATCGGGAATAATTCCCTCTTTATATAGGTATTCGTCATAGTCCTCCCAGCAAAAGCCTATAGGCTTGTCGCAAAGAAGATAGTCATAAAAAACTGACGAGTAGTCGCTAAGAAGCGCCGAAGCTCCTGCGAGAAGCTCATAGTTTTTAATACCGTTTTTATCTAAGAATCCGTTATCAATAAGCTTAATGTTGCTTAACGAGTCAAGCCTTATCTTGCTTAAATCCTGCGCTGGATGCGGCTTTAACACCAATGTAATTCCGCATTGCTTAGCCGTTTCGTTAATCTTTTCAGCCCACTTGGCGTTATATATGAACGGAACTGAAATACTGCTCACGCTTGTTTTGTCGTCCTTCTTCTGTCTGAAAGTCGGGAGCCAGTAGATATATTTTTCAGTTTCAAAAAGCTTTTTACACTTTTTGTTTTCTTTAAATAGAACGTCGTTTCTTGCAAAGCCTGTTTCAAGAACGTTTACGTCTTTAATATCTGTGTTGAG
>CAMNAP010000151.1 GCA_946531445.1 uncultured Clostridia bacterium | reverse complement strand
TCGACATCGTCATCCCAAGGAATAAAGCCGTTATGACGTATTGCTCCGATTAATGTGCCGTATGCAAGAGAATATTTAAGGTTATTTTCTTTACAAATTCTATCAAACTTTACCAGGAGCTCAAGCTCACGCTGTTGAATTTCAGAAAGAGTAAGTTTATGCATACTTTAAACTCCTTTAATTGCTGAGAACAGTTTTATATATGCTTTAACAAGACTTTTACTTCGTAAATTTAACGCGCTGAACAGCAGTTTAGTGTGTATCGGTAAAAGCGACTTATCTACCGTTTTAATATCATCAAAAAACTTATAGTCAAATACTGCTGTAATTACAGTATCTTTTGATTTACTGTTATTTAAATTTTTTGCTTCGTTTCTTATAACGAAATTAATTAAATACAAAAGATAATAACATAGCTGATTTTCAATATTAACCTTGAGCAATTCCGAATACATCTTAATAGCTTCATAAGGAATGCTCCAGATATCAATTAGCGAACTGTCATAAGCGTTAGACATTGACGTCTCAAGGTTTCTGTAGTAATATAGAGGCTTTTTAACTGTAGCTATACCCGTACTATCCATAATACAGGCATAAGTAAACGCCGCGTCCTCGCCCATTCTTACTCTTTCATCAACATCGTAAATATATTTCTCAAGCAGCTCTTTCCTGAAAATTTTCGTCCAACAATTAGGGTAAACGCCGAACTGATAATATGTGCCGTTAAAGAGCATAATCGGAATTATATCGCGTTCGATAGCCTCCCTGTTATAGAAATCTTTGAATAAAGTACGTTCAGAAGGAATATCCTTTCGCTCATATGACCAAAAGAATTCTGTCATAACCATATCGGGAGAATAGCTTTCAATAGCCTTAGCTACCTCTTCATACATATATTTAGAAATATAATCGTCTCCGTCTACAAAAGTAACATACTCCCCTGTTGAAGCCATTACTCCAGTCTTTCTCGCCGCAATAAGTCCGCCGTTTTCTTTATGAATAACTTTAACTCTTGCGTCTTTTAAAGCATATTCATCACATATTGACGGGCAGTTATCGGGTGAGCCGTCGTCAACGAGTATTATTTCAAGGTCTTTATAAGTCTGATTCAGAATACTCTCAACACACTGTCTGAGATATTCTTCAACCTTATAAATCGGTACAACAACACTAATCATATAATCACCATAAAAAGTCGTCGCCAAAGCCTGCATCAAGCCATTCGTGTTCAAAATGAGTCCATATGAGAGAAGAACCGTTACACTGATACCATATATGAACTAACGTAAATATTACAAACAGTGTAATTACAACAGGTCTCGCCTTGTATTTGACTCGCTCAATCGGCTCGGCAAAATACATTGTATCTGCAACGCCTTTACTGTCAATTTCATTTTTCTGGAACTGCATTCCGGTCATAAATATAACACCGCCGAGAACAGGAAGAATCCATCTTGCAAATCTTACAAATATGAGACCTACGGCAACAGCGCCTATCATAAAGTAAAGAGTACTTGAAGAAAGTTTTTCAAGTCTGAACATTTCTTCAGGATAATTACTTTTCTTAAAATACTCAACAACATAGAATAATAACAGAGTAACTAAAACGGTAATTACGATATTAACTTTAAACATTGTTCCTGTATCGCTTAGCATATTATTTCCGAGCTCATAGTTTTCACCATAGTGCTGTGATTTTTCGGCAGCTGTTTTGATGAAGCCGTTATCAGTCTTAGTCGAAAGGTAATTAACAACAGCAGCACCGCCTGCAATTCCAAAAATCAAAAGAACATTTATAAATTTGCCGGGGACACGAAGTGTTATCATAGTAATTACAACTATAATAATTGGCATAATACCGGCAGAATGGAAAAAGGCAGCAATTAAATATGCAATTATACATACAGGCAAATATTTTCTTACAACAATATGGAAATATGAAGCTGCAAATGCAAGAGAGAACGCAAATCCGTTTCTTATGCCCGACGCAGTATCAAAAAACCAATACGTTGCAAAAAAGAACATAGAGCCTATATACGTATGGAACCTGTCTACATCAAATCTTACGGACGCGTCATTAAGAACAAGGCAAGAGCTTCCGTAAGCCACAAAAATAGTTAAAGCCGGCAAGAAATGGTTATTTGGAAGTTTGCTTATGAAATAGAAAAAGTAAGCAGATGCCCTATAGGTTTTCCAGTCAAAGTGGTTTTCTTCAATATGCCACTTAAAATTCTCGTATCCGTTTTTCCTGAAATCATCAATAAAATAGAAATAATGGCTTAAGTCATCTGTTGAATCAGGAACGATCATATATGCCATATAAGTAAACAGCAATACTGCTACAACAAAAGATGCCCACTGAAACCTTTGAGGGATAATCCAAAATAATACTGTAAATGCAATTAGAATAACAATATAAAACTGAACGCCGGTAAATAATGAAACTAACAAATTATCCCTCCTTCCCAGGTGGATTTTGATTACGAAAGATATAGTTTTTCAAATTTTCCTGTAACAGACTCAATATCGAAACTGTTTATAACTTTAGATATATCAGTATTCTCACGGTTTAATTGTATT
>CAMNAP010000150.1 GCA_946531445.1 uncultured Clostridia bacterium | reverse complement strand
TTTGTTTAATTATTTTACCTTAACGCCCTTGCGCTTTGAATACTCGCCAACATAGTTTTTGCCTTTCTTCTTTATTGCGCGAACGCGAACGAAGTATTTGCCCTTCTTTAAGCCCTTGATAGTATATGAGGTCTTTTTGTTAGATTTAATTTCAATCTTTTTAGCGCCCTTCATATTCTTTTTCTTAGCGTAGTAGAGCTGATAGCTTGTTGCGTTTTTATCTCTTGCCCAGGTAACCTTTATTTTGCCCTTTGAGGCTTTAACCTTCTTGAGCTTAGCTTTGTAGTAATAACGGTAGCTTGTTACTGAATACTGACCGCGTTCCCACTGGCCCTTGGAATTCTTTGAATATGCAGCAAACATAAACTCGTATAAGCCCTTTTTCTTAAGGTTTTTAAGAGTGTAGGAGGTTGTTCCGTTTGTCCATGCATAATTCCATTTTGCAGCGCCCTGAGCGCGGTACATAACTCTGTAGTTCTGTGCGCCTGCAACGGGGTTAAAGGAAATAATAAGCTGCTTTTTCTTCTGGTTTGATACAGTTGAAATTCCTGCGGGCTTCTGAATCTTATTATTTACGGGAGCCTTGTCTGCAACGCTGTCGGTTGGTGTTACGTCGGCAATTGTTGCCTTTGGAATTACTTCTGTTTTTGTTGTTTTACATACTGAGCAGGTGTAGGTTTTAACGCCTGTTGAGGTTACTGTGGGTTGTTTTGTAACTGTTCCGCTGTCCCACTTGTGACCTATTGCAGGAATGGTTTCGGTATATGTATCTTCACAGACTGAGCATACATATTTCTTTTCTCCTGCTGTGGTACACGTTGCGTCCTTTGAAGCGGTAAGTTCGTATGAGTGATTGCCTGTAGCGGGGATTATCTCATTTGTTACGGTGTAGCCGCAGGTCTCGCAGTAACGCGACATACTTCCGTCTTCAACGCAGGTAGCCTCTTTGTGAATATCGTCAATAAAGTCGTGCGCTGTAAGTGTGAGAACCTGATTGAAGGTTGTATCTTCTGTGATTACAGCGCCGTTGGGGTCCTTATCCCACGCGTAAACATCGTGACCGTCGTCATCTCTGTTTATAGCGCCTTCGGGAAGAGGAGGAATATCGGCAGGGGATTCGCCGTGGTTAACCTTTTCCGAGCTTATCGGAGCGCCGTTTGCATCTATGTAGGATACGTCATACTGAACGAAGGTATCTTTAATCTTAAAGATTGTATCGCTGTAGATAGTCTCATCAGCAGGGTTTTCAATTTCCGTATCGTTTAAAGTCCAGGAATAGATGTGGCCTGCCTGCTCGTCGGGAAGAGCGGGGATATCGGTAGCCTTTTCGCCGTCTGCAACTCTCTGAGTTGAGAGGAGGCTGTTGTCTGCACCGAAGAAGAATACCATATGCTCGCCTGAGGCTGAGTCTGATTTGTAGAGATATGTACCGTGGCATACCGAACACTCAAATTCAATGCAGCTCTCACCGAGTTTTTCTGTGTATCCCTTTACAACGAATGAGCAGTAAGCGCTCTTTGTAGCTTCGTGACATACTGAGCATTCAATGCTGTGCTTATACGGTATGTCTGCTTTGAATTCGCCGGTTGCATATTCTGCTGTAACCTCGCCGTCATACTTATGACCTGCGGCTTTTGTATAATTAGCTTTCTTTGTTTCGCCGCAGCCTTCACGCTGACAGGTGTAAAGAGTGTAGCCTCTTTCTGTACAGGTTGGCGGGATTATTTCGCCGTCGTCCCAGTCGTGACCGAGCGGGTTTGTGTTATTACCGATTTTTGTTTCGTCGCAGAACTGACACTTATAAGTTGTGTAGCCGCCCTTTGTACAGGTCGGAGCGGTAACTGTGCCGCTGTCCCATACGTGCTCGTGAGAAATCTCAACGAAGGTGAGATTGAACTTTTTAGCGTAGTCATACGCTGTTGACGGAATATATCCGTGGATAGTCGGGTTAGTGCCTAAGATTGCTCCGCTTTCACTTGGGATTACGGTATCCTTATTATAGAAGTAGTAAACTGTATTTTTATTGTCCTCAAACAAGTCGTCGCCGATTGAGATAATTGAAAGGTCGCCCTCGTTTTCGCCGAGCTTGACTGTTCTTACCTTAGGAGCTTTCCACGGTGCGTTATCAGCTGATTTATTCTCAACTGCGCCGCCCGTAATAATAACGGTTTTAAGGTTGGGGCAGTTGTCAAACGCGCCTTCGCCGTAGGTTGCAGACGCGGGAACGGTAATTGTTTCAAGACCGCTTGCGCCGTCGAATGCGTGTGCGCCAACGTAGTTTACACCGTCGCCGATTGTAACGTCCTTAACTTTATCGTTGTTGCCGAACGGGCTGTCAGCGCCGCTTTCGTAATCAGCCATTGCGCCTTCGCCGTCAACTGTAACCTTGCCGGTTTCCTCGTCAAAAGTAAAGGTCGTGTCGCCGGAATCTCCGCTTGCGGGAGTGATAACGTTAAGTGAATTGTACGCTGCAACAAGCGCGTCTGCTGTTGTTGCAGTTGTGAAGCCGTCAGTCTTAACCTTTGCTGCTTCAGTTTCAGAAGCTTCGTACGCAGCCTTGAAAGCGGAGAAGCTGTCGGCTGTATATACGCCGTC
>CAMNAP010000149.1 GCA_946531445.1 uncultured Clostridia bacterium | reverse complement strand
ACGGCACAAAGGCTGAATACGACGCGGCTATACTCAGGGCGCTTGAGGGAAGAAACATTGATTTGATTGTTCTTGCGGGATTCCTTTCAATTCTCGGCGAGGACTTGATTAAGGAGTACGAAAACAGAATTATAAACATTCACCCGAGCTTAATTCCGCTTTTCTGCGGCGACGGCTTTTACGGAAAAAAGGTGCATACCGCCGTTCTCAATTCGGGAATGAAGGTTACGGGCGCAACGGCGCATTTTGTAAACGAGATTACCGACGGCGGCGCAATAATTCTTCAGAAGGCTGTACCGATTGAAAAGGACGATGATGAGGATATTCTTCAGTACCGCGTTATGAGGCAGGCTGAATGGGAAATTCTTCCAAAGGCGGTTTCGCTTTTCTGTGAAGGAAGAATAAAGATAGTTGGAAATAAAACTGAAATACTGTAGGAGAAAAATTATGGAGATTAAATCACTTGCAAAAGAGCTCAGCACAAACACCTATCCCGGAAGAGGAATAGTTACGGGCAAAAGCCCCGACGGTAAAAAGGCGGTTATCGGCTATTTCATTATGGGAAGAAGCGTAAATTCAAGAAACAGAATTTTTGAGGATAACGACAGAGGCGGAATCAGAACAAAGGCTTTTGACGAGAGCAAGATGGAGGACCCGCACCTTATTATCTATAACCCCGTGCTTAAGCTTGAGGGCAAAACTATAGTTACAAACGGCGACCAGACCGACACAATATATGACTTTATGAAGGACGGTCACTGCTACCGCCACGCGCTTCTTACAAGAGAATTTGAGGATGACGCGCCTAACTACACACCGAGAATTTCGGCTGTTGTAAAGCCGAACGGCGACTATAATATGTCTATTCTTAAATCAAATATGGGCAAGCCCGAGTGTTTGAGATTTTTCTTTGAATATCCTGCAAGCGCAGGACTCGGCCATTTTCTCCACACCTATAAATGCGACGGCAACCCGATTCCGTCATTTGAGGGAGAGCCGACTCCCGTTGAGATTGACACAAACGACATAGATGAATTTACAGATATGCTCTGGAGCAATCTTAACGAGGACAACAAGGTTTCACTTTTCACACGCTTTATTGACCTTGAAACAGGTGAAGAGGAGACAAGAATAATCAATAAAAACGTATAGGAGTTTTATATGAGAGTTTTAGTAGTTGGCTCAGGCGGACGCGAGCACGCGCTGATTAAGGCGATTAAGAAATCGGAAAGAGTAGATTATATTGCGTGCTGCCCGGGTAACGGCGGTATTTCATATGACGCTGAGTGCTTCAATGTCGGCGCTACAGACATTAACGGAGTTGTTAAGCTTGCAAAGGATATTGCGGCTGACTTTGTTGTTGTTGCGCCTGACGACCCGCTTGTTGACGGTATGGTTGACGCGCTCAACGCCGAGGGCTTTAAGACCTTCGGACCGAACAAGGCTGCGGCAATAATAGAGGGCTCAAAGGTTTTTTCAAAAAATCTTATGCTCAAATACGGCATACCGACGGCTGAATACAAGGTTTTTGATAAGCCGGAGGACGTAATTGAATATATTAAGGAAAAGAACGAATTTCCTACAGTTATAAAGGCGGACGGACTTGCGCTCGGCAAGGGCGTTATAATTCCCGAAACGCTTGAAGAGGCAATTGCGGGCGTTAAGGAAATTATGGAGGATAAAATCTTCGGTGCAAGCGGAAATAACGTTGTTGTTGAAGAATTCCTTACGGGGCCCGAGGTTTCCGTTCTTGCTTTCACAGACGGAAAATGCGTTAAGCCGATGGTGTCATCAATGGACCACAAAAGAGCGCTTGACGGCGACAGGGGACTTAATACAGGCGGAATGGGAACAGTTTCGCCAAACCCCTATTACACCGGCGAAGTAGCGAAGGAATGTATGGAAAAAATCTTCCTCCCGACTATTGAGGCTATGAACAAAGAGGGAAGAACGTTTAAGGGCTGCCTTTATTTCGGACTTATGATTACGCCGAAGGGACCGAAAGTAATTGAGTACAACTGCCGTTTTGGTGACCCTGAAACGCAGGTTGTTCTTCCGCGACTCAAGACGGATATTATGGACATCTTTGAGGCGATTAACAATGAAACGCTTTCAGAACTCAGTATTGAATGGGACGAGAGAGCGAGCGCCTGCGTAATTATGGCGTCAGGCGGATACCCGAAATCGTACCCGAAGGGGCTTGAAATTAAGGGGCTCAGCGACGGTCAGCTTGACGGCGTTACAGTTTACCACGCAGGTACGGCGCTTAAAGAGGGAAAGCTTGTTACGGCAGGCGGACGAGTGCTCGGCGTTACGGCGCTCGGCGATACGCTTAAAGAGGCGCTTGAAAAGTCTTACGAAGCCGTAAAGAAAATTGAATTTGAAAACGCTCACTACCGAAAGGATATCGGCAAGAGAGCGCTTGAGGCGTAAAGAAAAGCCGCTGTGATTTTCTCACAGCGACTTTATTATTTTGTTCATTTTTTCAAGCTTTGATTCTATGTCGCTTACTAAAGCGAACTGATTTTTTGCGCGTACTAAATTGTGCGTTGGGTAGTCAATTTTAAAGTATGTATTGCCGTTTAAATAATCGGTTAAAAATCTCATACCGC
>CAMNAP010000148.1 GCA_946531445.1 uncultured Clostridia bacterium | reverse complement strand
TTTTTTACTATTGTACAAATTAAAAATTTTTGTTATAATAAACTTAATAAATTATGAAAAGGGGTTTTCTTTATGGCAAAGAAAAGTGCCGCGGCGGCAAGCGTTGCCCCTGCGGAAAAGAAGTATATGAAGCCATCTGAGATTGTCACCTTCGGTATAGGCCTTTTCGGCGTAGCTCTTTTAACGGGCTGGATGCCGGACTATACTATGACCTTCTTTGCTGACTTCGCCTTTAAGGGACAGGGCTTTGACCCTGCCAAGCTCTCGGCAATTATTACATCTGTATTCGGAGTTGCAGGCGTTGTAGGCGCTGTGTGTGAGCTTATTATCGGTATTCTTGTAGACAGAACAAGAACCTCTCTCGGCAAGGTTAAGCCGTGGGTAGGCTTCGGCGCAATTCCGCTTGCAATAGTTGCAATGCTTGTATTTATTGCTCCGAACACAAATTCGTTTACGGTTGCAACAATCTGGATGTTTGTAATCTATGCGCTTTACACCGCCGTTTCGTGCGCTGTTGAGTCGCCTGCAAACTGCTTCGGCGCTCTGTGCTCGCCAAACCCGAGCGAGCGTTCAAGCGCAATTTCAATCGCCTCCTTCCTGCGCAGCGTAGGTCAGTCGGGCGGTCAGGTTGTAATTATTGTAGTACCCGTAATTATGAAGGCGCTTATGGGACAGCAGCAGTACAAAAACGCTGAGGGACAGGGCATTGACCTTATTATTTCAACGGCTGTGTGCGCGCTCGGTATGATTATTTTTGTAATGATATTCTTTGCAAACAACGAAGAGCGCGTTCCCTATACAACCGAAAAGGTTTCGCTTCTTGAATCAATCAAGGTTGTATTTACAAACAAAAACTTACTTATGGTATCCCTTACAAAGTTTACGGGCTTCGGCAGAGGCGTTTACGGAACTGTTTCGCTTTACATCGCCGTTTACCTTCTCGGCTCAAAGGGCTTAAAGCTTGCGCTTATGCTTCCTATGGGTATCGGTACGGCTGTAGGTACGCTTCTTGTAAACTTTGTACTTAAGAAATTCTCAACCAAGAAAACCTATATTATTTTCTGTTGCTACGGCGCTTCCGCGCTTGCAATTCTTTACTTCATTTCAAGGGGAATCGGCTTTAACTCATCGCTTATAGTTCCGTTCCTCGTTCTCAACTTCTTCTGCGGTATTCAGCACGGTAACACAAACGTTACGCCTAATATTATGATTGCCGACTGCGTTGACGAAATGGAGTACAAAACGGGCAAGCGCCAGGAGGGACTTGCTTACGCGGGCTACGGACTTATTTCAAAAATCGCGTCCGCCTGCACAAAGGGCTTCGCTCCGTTCCTCGTTTACACCTGGTCGGGCTACGAGTTCTCAAAGAGTACAAATATCGCCTACGCAACACAGTCTGACGCAACGCTCAATAAGTTCCTTGCGATTTACACAATCATTCCCGCAATCTTCGTAATTCTTCAGTTTGTACCTATCCTCTTCTACGATATGGTAGGCGAGAAGAAGGAGAGAATTACGGCGGCTCTTGCCGAGCGCAGAGGCGAGCTTGCGGCGGCTGAAAAAGACGTAGCAGATGAGGTTATCGACTCAGTTGAAGAAACTGAAAAAGAGATGACCGACGATAATATTGCAGAGTAAGGAGGGGTAGAAATGGCTGAAAAGAAAAAAGGCTTCAGAGCAGGCTTATACGCAGTTATTGTAGGATTAGTTCTTGCAGTTGTTCTCACCGCTCTGACGGTATTTGCGTTTACAACAAGATATACGGGCTTCAAGGCTGACAAGGTGGCTCAGCAGTATGTTGACACTATCGTTCAGACGGGCGACGGCTACAACGCATACAAAAACACGCTCGTATCTAAAAATCAGAAATACGGCAACTTTGTAATAAACGCCTATATGCTCCCTTATATTAACGAGGAGGCTGAACAGGCGGCGTTTGTAGGAACAGGCTCTGAGGAGGAGCAGAAGGCCATTGACACCGTTTACGCAACGATGTACAGCTATTATCTTCAGCTTCTCAACACCTACGGAATGGACGATTACGATTCTGTTTTCAACAACTATTTCAAAAAGCTTTCCGAGGTGAGAAAAGAGGTTTACCACGACGATTTTATGAACACCGAGTATATGTTCGGCGCTTTTGAGGCTAACGTTGAAACCTACGGAAAATCGCTTACGGGCGTTAAGGCGCAGAAGGCTGAGGAGGGCAAGGCTGAGGTTAAGGAGCAAATCGGCGAATATCAGAATATGTTCGGCAAGGATTACAAGCTCACAACCACAGTTAAATCCTGCAAAACCTTAAGCGCTGAGGAAACAAAGGAGTACATCGCTCAGTATAAAGAGAGAATAACTCCGCTTGCCGAAAGCGGCGCGGCTAAGGCAGAACTGTTAGGCGTAAAGGACGTTCCCTACGTTAAAAAGATACTTTTCATTAAGCAGGAAAAGGTTCACGAATATCCCAAGGATATGGCTGAGGCATTCAGCAAGCTTGACTGCTCCGAGGAAATAAGCGAGGTTGCGCTTGCCGAGGTTGAGGTTAAGGACCAGAAGGACAACGTAGTTGCAACACAGAAGGTTTACGTTGTTAAAATTGACAGCGGCTGGTATGTTGACAACACAAACGTTAATACAAC
>CAMNAP010000147.1 GCA_946531445.1 uncultured Clostridia bacterium | reverse complement strand
AACACCTTTAAAATTCTCGGCGATACGAGAGGCGTTGTTGTTTCCGACTCAATGCGTGCCGCAGGGCTCGGCTTGGGTGAATTCAGTTTTGGCGGTCACTCTGTTTACGTTAAAGAGAGCGACGGTGTTGCAAGACTGGAGGACGGAACTATCGCCGCCTCAGTAACAAATCTTTTTGAGGAGTTTAAAAAACTTCTCACTTTCGGTATTGACTTTAAAACTGCGCTTAAAAGCTGTACAATTAATCCCGCAACCGTAATCGGCGAAGAGGAGAGCATAGGCTCAATCGCCGTAGGCAAAGCCGCCGATTTAACCGTCACTGACGAAAATATCAATATCAAAGAGGTATACATTAATGGAACACGTTTTGAATATAGTTCTCATTGAGCCCGAAATTCCGCAGAATACCGGCAACATTGCCCGCTCCTGCGCCGCAACGGGCGCAAGGCTTCACCTTGTTGAGCCGATGGGCTTTCGTATAGACGACAAAAAGCTCAAGCGTGCAGGGCTTGATTACTGGGACAAGCTCAATATAACCTTCTACGATTCAACCGAGGATTTCTTTGAGAAAAACAAGGGCGGTACTTTTTTCTACTTTACAACAAAGGCAGAGCAGGCGCACACAGACGTCAGCTATCCTAATAACTGTTATCTCGTTTTCGGTAAGGAAACTAAAGGGCTTCCCGAAGAGCTCCTAAAGGCAAACCACGATTCGTGCGTGCGGCTACCGATGAGAGGCATTATCCGTTCGCTCAACCTTTCAAACGCCGTAGCCGTCGGAATTTACGAGGTTTTGCGCCAGTGGGACTACCCCGAGCTTTCGCTCAAAGGACAGCTTCATAACTTAAAATGGTAATCAAGTGCTTTTGCACTTGATTTTTTTTATATTTTGTGTATAATGTAATTTGTAATATTATTGTAACTTTTATAATTATTTTGTAATATTCAAAGGAATCACTATGAAAATTCTGAAAAAAGCATTGATTACAATTATGATAATGATTATCTCTTTGCTTCCCTGCTCGGTTACCGCACTTGCCGTTTCAACCGACACAATGGTTGCAAAGGTAATATCCGTTGCCGAAAACGAGGTCGGCTATACGGGAAGCTCAAGCTACTCAAAATACGGCGAGTGGTACGGCTACCAGGGCGGCTGGTGTACAACCTTCGCAATCTGGTGCTTCAATAAAGCGGGTGAATCGCTCGGCGTTAAGCTTTACGCCAACATTGTACCGAGCGGCGGTAACTGTAACTCAATGATGAGCTGGTTTAAAAACAAAGGAAGATACCACACACGCTCGTCGGGCTACACTCCCCACAGAGGCGATATTGTATTTTTTGACTGGAGCGGCAACGGCTCATCTCAGCACGTGGGAATAGTCAAGGGAACCTCGGGAAGTACGGTTTACACAATTGAGGGTAACTGCTCAGGCAAGGTAAAAGAAAAAAGCTACACAACCTCGGGTTCAAAACCTTATGCGAGCCTCAGCTCAATTATGGGCTACGGCAATCCGGCATGGTCGTCTGTCGGAAGCGGCGGACAGCCTACAGCGCCGAAAGCCGCAGCTACAACTAAGCCCACAACAACAAAGCCGACTACAACTACAAAGAAGCAGACAGCCCCAACAACTACCGCCCCGACTACAACCACTACAACAAAACCGACCACAACTACAACAACTACAACGAAGGCAACAAAGGCAAAGGATATGACTATCCGCGCCGCAACAAATACTCTGCAAATCGGCGACAGCGTTAAGCTTGACTACGAAATAAAGCCGAAAAACTCCGTTGCCGTAGTAGGTTATTTTTGTGACGAAGAGAATATAATTGAAATATCTGACACCGGTATGATTACAGGTACGGGTGAAGGTACCGCAACGGTTGTTGTATGCGCTAACGATGAGATTTACAGACAGTGTGATTTCACCGTTACAGCCGTCAGCTCTGAAGTAACTACCCACAGCCCGAAAGTTGTAAATACAATTCCATACATCGGCTCAGACGCCCCCAAAACCTTTGAGGGAAAACTCAACGATTTAGGTATAAACGTAAACAAGCTCAAATCACATTCAAATTATTACATAATCCCGCTTTCAATCATAGGAACAACGGGCGTTGTAACCCTTTGTATTATCGCGGTAAAGGCTGTATCGTCAGCTATAAGAAAGCGCAGAGAGGAGAACGGAGATGATTAATGTCAGCGAAGTTAAAAGCACACCTCCCGAAATCTTTTTGAGCGATTATCAGAGAGAGGTTTACAGCGTACTTGAAAAGCTCGGTATAGATTTTCTCAGGGTGGACAACGAGCCCGCCGTAACTATGGACGACTGCGTTGCAATTGACCAAGCGCTCAACGTTAAAACGGTTAAAACGCTTCTTCTTTGCAACAGACAGAAAACAAAGTTTTATCTCTTTGTAACCGAGGGCGACAAGCCGTTTGTAACAAAGGATTTCGGAAGAAAGCTTGAAATCTCGCGAGTGTCGTTCGCCCCTGCCGAAATGCTCGGTGAAATGCTCGGCTGTGAGGTCGGCTCAACAACCGTTCTTACTCTTCATACGGATAAAGAAAAACAGATTCAGCTTGTAATTGACAAGGCGGTTTTAAACAGCGAATACTACGGCTGTACCGACTCAACAACAACCTCGTATATGAGAATTAAAAC
>CAMNAP010000146.1 GCA_946531445.1 uncultured Clostridia bacterium | reverse complement strand
TCATTCTTACTACCTCCGCAAAAAAAGCAGGCAGAGCCTGCTGTAAGTTTATTTGTAAGCTCTTATAATTCAGCGGCGGCTAACGGATAATGACAGAGAAAAGGAAAAGGAATAGGAATAAGGAAAGGAAGTGTTCGGTCAGCGTTGGTTAGTTTACGCTAACCGATATGGCAAATACATTAGTTAGCCGCCGCTAACCACTGATATATTATCATATTACTTTTTTTATGTCAATAGCTGTTACAAATTAATTATGCGAAGGGGTTTAATATTGTTATTCTACAATAATTGAACCACCCCTTGTACAATTATTTCAATATTGGAGGATTCAATTGACCACAATTCTGACCACAATGGAAAGAAAGACCACTGTATACAAGTGGTCTAAACGCAAATTATAGATAGAATTTATATAGACAAAATGGCTGAATTGCGCTAAAAAGCAACGGGTGAAAGAGCCGTTTGCCCACTGTTAACCGAGTTGTCGCTGGTTCGAGCCCGGCAAGGGGAGCCAAATGAAAAAGGTACGCATATGCGTACCTTTTTCATTTATTTCTTTTGTCTGATTGCATAGAAACTGAAATAACAGCGGCAGATACTTGTACTGCCGCTGAAAGGAAAAACAAATGGAGTGATTGTCAGTATTTTGCTTGCAAAATGCTTTAATCACGGAAGGTGTTTTGACGCTCGAGCCCGGCAAGGGAAACCGCTTTTGACCACAACTTGACCACATCAATCTCAAATCACCAAATTTCCAACCGAGTTGCCGTGTTCATTATACCACAATGCAAAAGAAAAGCACAGCCTCCGAACAATCGGCGGCTGTGCTTTTCTTTTTCTTTTATTTAATACTACTGAATTATTTTTCACTCTGACTTTTTGTAGTATTCCTCAAGCTTTTCAATGTCTGAATTTGTGAAAGCCTTATTGAATATGAGCAGGTCGTCCATATGAATCAGCGCGTCGTTTCCGCTGTTGATTTTATGAGATGCGTCGTCGCCAACGGTGAACGGGAGCGCGTCCATTGAGGTTTCTGCAAAGGTTTCGGGAAGGTTGAACGTCTTTTTCAGCTTGAAATTCCAGTACAAATCAATTGCGCAGTCCTTTCGTCTGAATACAACCGTCAAGTGCAGCCAGCCGCCCGAAAGCTCTCTGAGATACGGGAGCTGAAATTCCTCATATGAAGCGGGGTCGGGGGTTTCAACGCCGAGCCATACAGCAACGTTTGTAAAGCCGAGCGCAAAGCCTGCGCCCGAATCGGTCATAGTTTTTGTAGCGCAGTAATATGCCTCTGAAGCGGGGGCGTTGTCAATATTAAGCCATGCGCTGACCGTAAAATCATCTTTACCGAATTTAACGCCGTCAGAAACAAGACAGCCCGTCGCGCCGAGCTCTGCGTTTGCGCCGCGAACACCGCTTGAGTAATACTTAACGTTTCCGATTTCGGTAAATTTCGCTTTGTTCATTTCGTCCTCTGCGTTGAATTCAAAGAACATTGCGAGCTTTATATCCTTTTCGTCAAAGTATTTAAGGAGTCCTTTTTCGCCGTGAATATCAGGCTGCGGCTTTGAAGCTATATCATTTCGTTTACCCTTAGGGGGAAGGATGTAGGGAACGCTGTAGTCTTTAAACAGTCCGTCGGGAATCTGTGAGGAGTATCCGTTAATATCTGGGCTCGGAATTTCAAGACCGAAGGCGTAGCGCACAATTGCGTTAAGGTCCTTTGTTGTTGCAAAGAAGCCGTCGGTCTTTTCTACGGTTTTACCCTTAAGGGCAAAGAAGATATATTTTTCAGTATCTGTATAGCCGCCGTGTCCGTGCTTGAATCCGCCGTGGTCGGTAATAACTATGAAAAGCGTATCGTCAATAATACCCGAATCCTCACAGGCACCGTATATCCTTCCTACCATTGAATCAACGTTTGAAATACAGTCGAGATGTCCCTGAGTTCCGTAGCCGAAATGGTGGCCCGCCTCGTCAGGGTCGTCAATATGTATAAAGAGTAAATCCGGCTTTTCGGTAAGGATACAGTCAACTACCTTATCAGTAGTTGAAGCGCCGTTATCGGCTGTATCAAAGTTTACGCCGATATTATGTTCAATTATACCCGTATTTATTGGCTCCCAGTTACTTATGCTGCAAAGTACGCTGTCAGGATATGCTTTTCGTACGCTTGTAAAAATTGAGGGGAGCTCCTCGTTTTTGTATTCAAACTGGCTTACCTTTCCGTTCGTAAGGCCGTGGACCTCAGGCTCTGTTCCGAGAAGCATAGCGCCCCAGTTCTGCGCGCTGATTGTGGGAAAGAGGCTCAATGCTTTTGTTGAGTAAGCGCCGTCTTTGAAAATATCGTCCATACGGGGCGTAGGCGTGTTTTTACAGAATATTCCCATACCGTCTATGCCAACGATTATAACGTGCTTGTAGCGCCTTATATCCGCATTATTTATCATTTTTTCCTCCCGGGTATTGCGATTTATCGGGGATATTATATCATACTCAAGACAAAAACAAAAGGTACGAATTGAGCGTCATATGATATATGCCCCTTTCGTACCTTTAACTGATTATTATTTAACTTTAATTTTTACCGTTACGGTTTTTGACGCTGCGTTGTAGGCGCTGTTGCCTGCGGCGGTAACCTTAATCTTAATTTTATAAGTGCCTTTTTTTAGACCCTTTTTAACGGTAATTTTGCCTGACTTTTTATTGATTGTGATTTTCTTATTGCCGCTTGTTTTAGCGTAGCTTAA
>CAMNAP010000145.1 GCA_946531445.1 uncultured Clostridia bacterium | reverse complement strand
GTAAGCGGTATAAACGCGTACAGTATTGCAAAAAGAATTGTGGTAATTATTATGCTTATATGTAGCTTATTGATTTTTAATTTGTCCGACATAATACACCTCATAACGTCAAACTATTATTATTTAGTATGTTATTGAATTATATCATTAAAGTGAGAAAGAGTCAACAAAGCGTTATTATCTGTTGCAGTTATTAACTAAAGCGGATAATTATTTTTTTCAGATAAAAAATATGGACAAACCTATTGTAAATTGTGATAAAATGTTATAAAATCAATACTGAATAACAATATATGTTACACTCGCCTTTTTTCATACCTTGAAAAAATATGGGTGAAATAAATAAAAGGAGTAAAAAACTATGGCAAAGATTCTTGTAGTAGACGACGATTTAAACATCTGCGAACTTCTGAAGCTTTATCTTGAAAACGACGGTTATACTGTTTTTACGGCAAATGACGGACAGGCGGCTGTTGACACCTTCAAGAATAAAACTCCCGATTTAATTCTTCTCGACATTATGCTTCCTAAGATGGACGGCTGGCAGGTATGCCGCGAAATCAGAAAGACCTCCTCTGCACCGATTATTATGCTTACAGCAAAAGGTGAAACCTTTGACAAGGTGCTCGGTCTTGAGCTCGGCGCCGATGACTATGTTGTAAAGCCGTTTGACGCAAAAGAGGTTATGGCGCGCGTTAAGGCTGTGCTCCGCCGTACAAAGGGCGAAAGCGAGCCTGCCGAAACAGACAGCAAAACCGTAATTTACGATAATCTTGAAATCAATATCGCAAACTATGAAATGAAGGTAAGGGGCGTTCCGGTTGATACGCCTCCCAAAGAACTTGAGCTCATTTACCACTTCGCTTCAAATCCTAACAGGGTTTATACAAGAGACCAGCTTCTTGACGAGGTCTGGGGCTTCGATTACTACGGCGATTCAAGAACTGTTGACGTACACGTTAAGAGACTGCGCGAAAAGCTTGAGGGCGTTTCAGACAAATGGACTCTTAAGACAGTTTGGGGCGTAGGCTACAAATTTGAAACGAAAGACTAATAGTAATGACTGCTAAAAAAGAGAAAAAGAAAAAACGCTCAAATATATTTGCCAAATATTTTCTGCTGTTTGTTTCAATATTTCTTGTCGGCTTCATAGCTCTCGGCACAACGCTTATTCTTCTTGTAAACGCCTTTTCAATAGACGAAAAAACGGAACTTCTCAAAGAAAACTCCTCGTCAATTGCAAGCAGTATTTCAGATACGCTTATTGTAAATGATATGAATTCGTCTTATTCTACCGACAAGCAGAGTATCTGCGAATCGCTTGAAACAGTTTCAAAGTGTATTGACAGCGATGTTTTTGTTTGCGACGTTGAAGGAAACGTAATTCTCTGCAAGGAGCAGGTCGGAACCTCGTCTTACCATTCGGGAACGATGGTATGCGATTCTCACAGGGATTTCCGCGTCGACGACGGGCTTATGCAAAACGTGTTTGAAAACGGTACTGCCGTTATGAGAACAGACATAAACGGCGTAAGCTGTTACGTTGTGGGAACTGCAATTGTAGCTAACGAGTATTCGGTTTACGACAGTGATAATTCAGGCATAATCGGGCTTGTTTTTGCAACGGTAAAAGAGGGAACTACCGAGCTTGTGCTCCGTATTATAAGAACCTTTGTGATAATTCTTCTTGTAGTGCTTGCGGTAGCCTCTGTTGTAATATGGCTGCTTACAAAACGAATGGTGACTCCGCTCCAGCAGATGAGCGCCGCCGCAAAGCGCTTTGCAGTTGGCGACTTCTCTTATCGCGTAAAAATTGAGAGTAATGACGAGCTTGCCGACCTCGGCTACGCTTTCAACGATATGGCAGAGGCGCTTGATAAGCTTGAGGGCTCAAGGCGTTCGTTTGTTGCAAATGTGTCTCATGAGCTCAAAACGCCTATGACTTCAATCGCGGGCTTTATTGACGGAATTCTTGACGGAACTATTCCTAAAGAAAAGCATGAGTATTACCTCAAAATCGTTTCAGACGAGGTAAGACGTCTCTCCCGCCTTGTTGTTGCAATGCTCAATATGAGCAAGATGGAATCGGGCGACTTTGAAATTAAGCCTAAAAATTATAATATTTCAGACCAGATTATTCATATTCTTCTTACCTTTGAACAGAAGATAGAAAAGAAGAATATCGAAATAAGAGGGCTTGATTCGCTTGAGCCGATGTTCGTAAATGCCGATACTGATATGATTTATCAGGTTGTCTACAATCTTTTTGACAACGCCGTTAAGTTTACTAATGAAAACGGATATATTAATATTGGTATAGACGATTTGGGCAATATGCTTGAAATAAGAATCAAAAACAGCGGAACGGGAATTGACAAAAAAGAGCTCTCACGTATTTTTGAAAGATTCTATAAGGTTGACAAGTCACGAAGCCTTGACGCAAAAGGAACGGGACTCGGACTTTATATAGTTAAAATGATTGTTGAAATGCACGGCGGAAGGATTTTTGCACGCTCTGAAAACAGTAATGAAGCGGAATTTGTGTTTACACTTCCGAAAGCAAAATAATCATTTAATTTTCGTTTAATTTTCACGTTTATCATAAAAGCTGAAAAACGAAATCGGAAAGGATGACAGATATGGACGATTTTATTAAAGACATTTTTGAAAATAACGGCGAACAGAATGTCCCTGACGCTGAGACTCCGATATTCGAAGGAACAGACGCACCGATAATTAAAGATGACATTCAGACAACCGAACCGA
>CAMNAP010000144.1 GCA_946531445.1 uncultured Clostridia bacterium | reverse complement strand
CCGTTTTTGCGGCGTACGTTGTTGGCTTTATTTTCTGCGCGATTCTTTCAAGGTCAAAGAAAGTATTATACTTTATTATTCCCGCGCTTTGCATAAGTCTTTGTGCCAACACTTGCATTGAGCTTTATGAAAACAGACCGCAGGTCAAGTATTCGGGGCACGGCTTTGACTATATGAACGGCTATTCAAGCACCGATTTTACCGACTACACCGTTTATGCAAAAAATTCAAAGCTTGTAACCTTGAAGCACGAGCCGCCCTTTGTTATTGAAAACGAGAAGGATATGCCCGTTCTTGACGGAGCAGAAGCGTGCTATCCCCTGTATTCATCATTTGCAAAGGCGGTTTACAAGGATATTGACAAGATTGAGAAAAGCAGCCTCAAAGAAGAAAAATATACAGAAACAAACGGAAAAATCGTATCCTTTACAAACACAATTTACGGCTTTGACCGCCTTGTAAACAAAGAAAATTTAGACAGCAAATGCGATATGTTCTTCGGCGCAAGACCGTCAGAAGACCAGCTAAGTCTTGCCAAGGAAAACGAAGTTGAGGTTGAGATAACGCCTATCGGGCGCGAAGCATTTGTTTTCTTTGTTGAAGAGGATAATCCTGTGGATAATTTAACAAGCGACGAGCTCAGAAAAATATATCACGGCGATATAGTGAACTGGAAAGAGCTTGGCGGTAAAGACGAGAGTATCGTTGCGTTTCAGCGACCTGAAAACTCAGGCTCGCAGACGATGATGCAGTATTTTATGAAAGACGTTTCGCTTAAGGAGCCGAAACAATACGAAACAGTTGACGCTATGGAGGGCGTTATAAATATTGTTGCTCAGTACAGCAACGAGGACGGCGCAATCGGTTACACCTTCCGCTATTTCCTTGAAGGACTGCATCAGGAAAAGGGGGTTAAAATGCTTAGTGTTGACGGTGTTTATCCTACAATTGAAAGCATTGAGGACGGCTCTTATCCGTTAACGGTACCGCTTTGTCTTGTTACAAGAAAGAATGATAAGAATCCAAATGTACAAAAAATGAAGGAATTTATCTTATCAGATGACGGACAGTATATAATACACGAAACAGGATACGGAAAACTGAATTAATCGGTAAAACGTTATTTATTTTAAAAGGAAGGTATTCCCTTCCTTTTATTTTTATATTGATAAAATTTCAGCATTGTGATATAATGATAAACAATTATTATGAAATTAGTGGAGATACTATTATGAATCTAAACGGCGTTGACTTTGAAACATACTTTAAAAACTATCCTGACAAGGACGGATATTTCGGCAAATACGGCGGCGTATATGTTGACGATAAGCTTAAAGCGGCAATGGCTGAAATCACACAGGCTTATTTTTCAATCTGTCAGTCAAGAAAATTCATTGCAGAGCTCAGACGTATAAGAACTGAATTTCAGGGCAGACCTACTCCTATCTCTCACCTTGAAAGACTTTCCGATTCGCTCGGCGGAAGAGTTCAGCTTTATGCAAAGCGCGAGGACTTAAACCACTCAGGCGCTCACAAGCTCAATCACTGTATGGGCGAGGCTCTTCTTGCAAAATATATGGGCAAAAAGAAGGTTATCGCTGAAACGGGCGCAGGTCAGCACGGCGTTGCCCTTGCAACAGCGGCAGCATATTTCGGTCTTGAGTGCGACATCTATATGGGCGCTGTTGACATCAAAAAGCAGGCTCCGAACGTATCAAGAATGAAGGTGCTTGGCGCAAACGTTGTTGAGGTTACTCATGGACTTCAGACTCTTAAGGAAGCCGTTGACGCCGCTTTTGACGCATACAGCAAGGAGTATAACGACGCTATTTACTGCATAGGCTCTGTTCTCGGCCCTCACCCTTTTCCTATGATGGTACGCGATTTTCAGAGCGTTGTAGGAATTGAAGCAAGAGAGCAGTTTACCGATATGACAGGACATCTTCCCGATTCAATTGTTGCCTGTGTAGGCGGCGGAAGTAACGCGGCAGGTCTTTTTGCAGGCTTCCTAAACGACCCGGTTGATATTTACGGCATTGAGCCTCTCGGCAGAGGTGCAAAGCTCGGCGACCACGCAGCAAGCCTCAAGTACGGAACAGAGGGCATTATGCACGGCTTTAACAGCATTATGCTTAAAGATGAAAACGGAGAGCCAGCACCCGTTTATTCAATTGCAAGCGGTCTTGACTATCCGTCTTCAGGCCCTGAGCACGCATTTCTTATGGATATCGGCAGAGTTAAGTACGACACAATTGACGACGAGGAAACAATTGACGCATTTTATAAGCTTTCACGCCTTGAGGGTATAATCCCCGCAATTGAAAGCTCTCATGCCGTTGCATACGCTATGAAGCTTGCAAATCAGATGGAGCACGGCTCAATTCTTATTAACCTCTCAGGCAGAGGCGATAAGGACCTTGACTTTATAATTGAGAAATACGGTATAAGATAAAACAAATAAATAGTTATAAAAAACAACCGCTGATTGCCCCACTTGTCATAAGGAGGTCACGGTTTAAGGTGTCCGCTTTCACCCATTTTGGTGATTAAAAATCGCCTGAATACGCGAGTATGCAGACAATTTTGTAAACACCAATCTGAATAAAATCAAACAACTTAGACTGCTTTGCACCTCATAATCAAATGTTTTGTGCAATGGGATTCATCAAAATTATAGCACATTCCTGTAACAAAAAGGTGACAAATTACATTAATTAATTAATAAAGAAATAATAACCCGTAGTACACAGATGTGTACTACGGGTTAT
>CAMNAP010000143.1 GCA_946531445.1 uncultured Clostridia bacterium | reverse complement strand
AAGGCGCAAATAAAGCCCTTGAAGAAATAGGAGTAAAGTGAGGAGAAAAAATGAAAGATTTGAAACATCTCTACTATTTCGAGCGACTTCTTGACGATGCCGATAACGAATTAATCCGTCAGGCTCAGGCAGACGGTCTTAAGTGTATCGGTAACGTGTGTTATCAGACGCCCGAGGTGCTTATGGATTTGGACGGTACGTTTACCGTACGTCTCAGAGCTCCGAGGTCAGGCTCGCTCGATATCAGCACGTATTATCTTACAAGCTTTCTTTGTGAGTATTCAAGGGCGCTTCTTGAACGCGCAATTGAGGGCGGCTACCGTTTTCTTGCCTGTATGCTCGTTCCCGACGGCTGTACAATGATTAACCGTTGCGTTGAGAATATGGAGCTTCTTAACACAAATGATAAAGAGGGCTTCTTCTATCGCTATTTAGAGGTTCCAATGAAGTCCGACGAAAACGCATTAAACCTCTATATTTCAGAGTGTAAAACAAAAATTCTTGACGCTTTACACGATAACTTCGGCGTTGATACCTCCGATGAGGCGCTCAGAAAAGCAGTTGAAAAGCACAATAAAATCTGTCGTCTTATTACCGAAATAGGTAATTTCAGAAAAGAAGCAAATCCGAGAATAACAGGCTACGAATTCCATATCATCTGTATGGTTACATACGTATGCCCCAAGGATATGCTTATTGAAAAACTTGAAGAAACTCTTGAGGAGCTCAAAACGCGTGAGCCTGACGAAAAGTCGCCTTACCGCGCAAGAGTTGCCGTTGTCGGCTCTGAAATAGACGACGTTGATATGATTAAGCTTATTGAGGACAGCGGCGCTCTTGTGGTTGCCGACCGTTTCTGCTTCGGCTCCCTCCCGGGAAGAGAGGAAATAATCCTTAACGATGAAGAAGACGCCCTTACGCAGATTTGCCGTCATTATATGGAAGCAAGTCAGTGCCCGCGTCATATGAATCTTGCAAAGGTAAACGGAAGAAAAGAGTTTGTTAACAAAATAGCTAAGGAATACGGCGCCGAGGGTATTATTTATGAGCAGATGAAGTTCTGCGACCCATGGGCGTATGAGCGCGTAACAGGCTCTTTTGATATGCGCGAAAAATACGGCTACCCCGTTCTTACAATAGACAGGCCTTATGCCGTAGGTAATTCAGGACAGCTCAGAACGAGAGTTCAGGCGTTTGTTGAAAGTATGGAAATCAAGAAGCTGCATGGAGGTAAAAAGTAATGGGAAAAGCTATAGGCAGTGAAAAATTAGGTAAACTTTACTCCGGCGGCAAGGTGCGCAAGCGCCGCGAATGGAGAGGCGTTAAGGATACGCTTTACGATTACGGAAGATGGCTCAAAATAATGGGAATGCTCGGCGGTTTTCTTATGCATCCCCACAATGTCAAGGGCTTTTTACGTTACCGCTGGATGCTCAATTATCTTTCGGTTCCGATGATGATAGATAAACACACAGTCGGCTTAAGAGGTAATCACCTTCGCATTGCCCACGAGGAATACGATTTAGTTGCAAAGGACGTTGCTCAGCTTCTCAACACCTGCTTTAAGGCAGATAAATACTGCGGCAACGACAAGAAGCTTTCAAAGAAAATCGTTGTTCTTGACGAAAACGAGATGTTCACAATTATGTGCGGTTTCCCGAACTTAAAGAGCATAAGCTGGGAGACTGCGGCAGTTTACGTTTCTGTTCTTCTTCAGGGCGACGGCGTAACTCACTATCTTGATGTAATTCAGGAAATGGGTATGCCCGGCGATGTATGCCCTATGCCCGCGGCAGAGGCAGGCGTTGTAATTGACGACGATATTCCGATTTTCGGCGCTTGCGTAGTTCAGTGTAACACAACCTGCGACGGCTCGCTTATGGGTAACGGTATCCTCGCCCGCCGCTATGAAGCAGAGGGTATTCCTACCTTCCAGATTGCCGCTCCGCTCCGTCACACAGAGGACGGCGTTCAGGAATACGCGGCACAGGAAATCAGAAACGCCATCAAGTTTATTGAGGATAACACCGGTGAAAAGTGGGACTGGGACGCTTATTTCAGAAATATGAAGCGCTTCAACGAGGAAACTCAGCACAGAGTCGGTTGGATGGAGATGTCAAGAACAGACCATCCTCAGGTTATCGGCGCAAACCTCGCCCTTTATTCAGAGACTACATATATGGCTATTGCAGGCCGTGTTCAGGCGTTCCTTGACGCAGACAGAAAAATTACAAAGCTTGCTCAGGAATCGTTCAAAAAGCAGGAAATGCTTGTTCCCGAATACAGACACCGCGCAATTATCTGGGGCGTTCAGGCTCAGTATTACACCGACTTTTTGCCCTGGCTTCAGAACTGCTGGGGAATTCTTCCCCTTGTTGATATGCTCAGCCTTGTTTACTTTGACAAGGTTTCCGAGGATGACAAGGAGCAGGCTATCTACGATATTGCAAAGCTCTATCAGGAAATGATTATGAGAAACCGTACTCACGGCGGCTATGAGGTTCTTCTTGACGATTTGTGGCGTTTTTGCGAGTATTACAATGCGGATATGGTTATCCTCTGGGAACATATCAGCTGTAAGGCGCTTGACGGTATGCACGGTATGTTTGAAGAGCGCGCAAGAGAACACGGTATCAAGCTTGTATGGGTTAACCACGACCTTATGGACCCGAGAGTTGTTCCGAGACAGAATATCCGCGATGACGTTAACCGTTATATGCGCTCTGTTTTACAGGAGGAGCCTCTTGACCCCTCGCTTGAAATTCTTGACGACGAAAAATCTTGGTAATATAAGGAGAAAAAACAATGAAATATTTTGGTGGATGTGACGTAGGCTCAACCTACACAAAATGCGTTATTCTTGATGAAAACGGCAAAATGG
>CAMNAP010000142.1 GCA_946531445.1 uncultured Clostridia bacterium | reverse complement strand
TTTATGTTTGTTGTAACAAAATTCAGAAGCATAGGACTATAAAAAATAAAAGCCCGTTTGGGGTGTCCCAAACGAGTTTTTATTTTTTTGCAAGCTTTATCCACTGTGCCCAGACTCCGAAAACCTCTCGGGTGAAGAATGTAGGCTTTGCTCTTTTTGACGAGGGTGAGGGGATTGACGAAGCTTCAAGTCCGTTCTTTTTACAAATCATTGAAGCTCTGTACTGGTGGTACTCGCTTGTTGCAACGGCGACATTATATGAAAAGCCGTTTTCGTCAAGTATCTTTTTTGCGTTTGCAATATTCTGGTCGGTATTGGTGGATTTATCCTCAATAAAAATCCTGCTGCCGTCAATTCCGTTTTCCGTCATTAAATTATATATGCACTGCCCCTCGGACAGATTTTCATCAGCTCCCTGACCGCCCGTTGCAATCGTAACGGCGTCTGGGTGCTCCTTCATATATTCAGACGCTACCCTGCATCTTGCGCGAAGCGTAATACTCGGCTCGCTTCCTCTTATCTGACATCCGAGAACTATAACGGTGCTTTGGTTATCAGCCGTATATTTTGAATGCTTTACAACCTGATTAAGCGTTACGAAAAACACGCTGAAAAAGATGACTGTCAAAACGCAAAAAGCGGAAATTAAAGCTTTACCGCCGCCGCTTTGCCACAGCTTTTTAATGAAGTCAGCAAGCGGATTCCAGAACGCGCCGCAACAAATCATAACGCCAGAAAGCGCAAATCCGAAAAGGTTGCCAGCGTTTATTACGCCAAGTGAAATCAGCGGTCCAATATATAGATTAAGGACATACAGCCCCGCAAGAATAAGAAGGATTCTTATTATCATAAATATCACCATTGATATTTTATTGCTTTTTGTCATAATTATCAAGCCTTTTGTCAATCTTCTTTACCGCAATAACGCTAATCGCAACGGCAATTGCAGTAAGTATGAAAAACCCTATAAATTCGCTAATCGGAAGCCACAGATAGCGGTCAATTATTCTTACAAGGAAAAGCGCAACAAATACGTAGCTCAGAAAAGCGAGAATAATACCCTTTTTATAAGAAAGCCTCAGTATGTTTATTTTATCATATATAACATTAAGGCGAATTGCGGCGATACAGAAAATGAGATTTCCGATAACTATTGCAAAAAACGAAACGGCGGCAAATATAATCTCCCAGTGATTATAAAACAGAATTCTGAAATTAAGCGTTGAGTATATTTCCGTAAAGCCGCCGAGAAGCGCGCCGAAAGAACAGCAAAAAGCTGAAACGGCAAAGCATATGTTGAATATATTAATAAGGTTCTTTTCGTTTGCAACTTCCTCAACCTTGATTTTTGCCTGCTCGCTTTTTTCACCGTTTAAAAGCTCGTCAACCGTAACGCCGAGACATTTTGCAAGCTCGGGAAGGGTGGCAATGTCGGGCATACTGTCGCCGTTTTCCCATTTTGAAACAGCTTTATTGCTGAGTCCGAGCTTTTCTGCAAGAGCGCTTTGAGTCAGCCCCTTATCCTTACGCAGCCTTGCAATAAAAGCGCCTGTCTTTTGTGTGTCCATACTCTTTCCCCTTGTTTTTTATAAGACTATTTTACATAATTTTACCCGATAAAACAAGATACAGCCGGTAGAATTATTCTACCGGCTGTGGAAAAGTAATATTATTTTATTTTTGCCGCTTTCTTTTTGCTCCAGACTGAGTAAACAAATTCGCCGTCGCCCTGGTCAATATAAGCGCGGACTCTTACATAGTATTTCTTTTTTGATTTCAGTTTTTTAATGATACGTTTTGATTTTTTGGCGCTTTTTACACGTATTGTTTTGGCGCCCTTCATATTCTTTTTGCGTGAATACTGAATTTCGTAGCCCGAGCCGTCCTTGATTCTGCCCCATTTTACAGTAAGCGTTCTCTTCTTAGCAGATTTTACTGCAATTGTCGGCGCAGTTCTGTTGATGGTTACTGACAGGTCTTTGAAATCAACAAGCACCTGCGAGCGTTTATCAAGCACAGAAAGGGTGTACTTACCCGTCTTTTTAATATATCCCTTTGTTCCAATAACCTTAAAAACCTTTGGATTGTTGCTTTTGAATATTATCTGGGAGGTCGGTATTGGGAGATATTTGTTGATGTATCCCGTAAAATGTCCGGTAACGCTGAGGCTGAAATATTTGTTGCTTACCATATTTGCGTAGTAATTATAATAATCAACATATTTATAATGGACGTTGATATTGCCGCTGTAAGCGTGGTCAATAAATGTTGTAAACGGCATTTGAGCCTCGTCAAACGAGTAAATCACATAATAGACAGTAAGGCCGCCGCATTTGAATACGCCGACACCTGCACTTTTTGTTTTCTCGGCGACTTCGCCTGAACAGAGCTTTGAAAGGCTTGCGCAGAGCTTCTCGGCTGTAAGCGCATTATCGTTTCCGTAAAGCGTGAAAACCTTTTGCTCATAGTCGGGAAAGATAAAATCCATAGGCGTACCGTCTGAACAACGCTCGTAAACTGTGCCGTCATTGTTTAACTTTTTGTCTTTTGCAAGCGTAATCTGTACGGCTCTTTTCTGCGCAAATTCCTCAAGAGCTGAATCTGCAATAATAGCTTCAAGTCCGTTTTTGCTGCGTTCATCGTTTACCTTGTCAAGCGCCTGTCCTGCAACAGAATCAAGAAGCGTTCCGCTTACGCTTATTGAAAAACAGTTTGTTGCCGCCATAGCGCTTTTTGCCGGAATGATTATGCAAACAGCCATAATCAGCGACAAAAAAGCCGAGATTGTCCTTTTCATATTTTCACCTCATTTACGTTCTGTTTGTATTTTATCATCAGCAATTATAATTGTCAATAAAGCGAAAAACAAAAAGCTGTTGCAAAAGGCGAGGTGCGATAACGAAGGTTAGTCCAAAAATCGCAT
>CAMNAP010000141.1 GCA_946531445.1 uncultured Clostridia bacterium | reverse complement strand
TTATTAGCAATTGCAACCGCTTCTCTGAAGGTTACATAAGAGTCGGTAAAATCCACCTCGCTGTCGCTCACAGGCGACGAATCGTTCACCGTAATTGTTTTATCGGTTTTGGGCAATATTACGTTTACGCCGATAGAAACTACCGACTGCTCGCTGTTGCCTAGCGCGCACATAAAATCAAAGCTTTCATAATTAGCCGACTCAAACGACACCGAGTGCCATCCGTCAACAAGCGAAACTATTGCGGGCGTTGTATCGTCCTCGTATCTTGCGCCGTCAATAAATATATCAGAGCCGTGCGGGAAGGTGTTGAGTAATATTTTTCCCGTTGTATAATTGCTCTCGCCCTGGTAAGGCGCAGTATACGCCTTTTCTGCAGGCGCAAGGTTTTTATCAAGGAAAAACACTCTGTCGCCGTAGCCGAGTCTGCCTGCTTTAATAGTTTCAGCCGAATGTCCGTTAACTGACAGGGGCGTTACCTCAGTGCTGATTACAGCGCCGTCAGAGTTGTAGCCAACCGCCGCCGCGTAGCCGTTTAATTCCTTTTCGCTTACTATAACGGCACGGTTATCCTGAAGGTAAACTCCCGTTTTTGCAAACGCAGAAAAAGGAGATATAATTAAAATTGCCGAGATAAATGCTGCTGTTAATTTTTTAAACATAAAACACACCTCGTTCATTTTATTTCCTGATTAAAATATATCATATATTACATTTTTTTACAACAGAATAATCTGTTTGACTAATTGCGGGGCGTTTTATATAATGAAGTAGGGTGATACTATGAATAAGAAAACTAAAAAAATACTAACTATTTTAAGCGGTACAGCTACGGCTGTAATCTGTATAGTTATGAACTTTATTCTTATACCGAAAATTGAAAGCACAACCGAGGGAATCCGCTGTTTTGATATGAATTTTGCGTACTCCTATGAAACGGCGCAAAAATTCCTTTCGCTTCTTTCAGATGAGGGACAGCGCGTATATCTTAATTTACAGCTCCCGCTTGATTTTATCTATCCGCTTATGTACTGCGCTTTCTTTATTCTTCTTCTCTCGTATCTCACCGGGAAAAAGGCGATTTTCGCGCTTCCCTGCGTTCTCGCTCTTTGCGATTATACGGAGAATATTCTCAGTATAATTATGCTCAAAAGCGCTTCACTCACACAGCCCCCTGTACTTTTCGCTTCATGCATTACGTCTGTTAAAACGGTGCTTATGTACTTAACGTTTTTGGTCTTAATTGTGCTCGTTGTAAAGAAGATTATTCAAAGAAAAAAAGCTGTTTGATAAAAATTTGACATTTATTCAGCTTTTGTTTATAATAAAGAAAAAATTAAACAGAAAGAGGTAATAGCAATGAAATCTTATTTTGATTTAAAGGGTCAGGTAGCATTAATAACAGGCTGTTCAACAGGCCTCGGCGTACAGATGGCAAAGGCTCTCGCTTCTAAGGGCTGTAACATCGTTGCCGTTGCAAGACGTCAGGAAATGCTTGACGCTGTTGCAAAGGAAATCAAAGAGGAGTACGGCGTAGACGCTCTCGCTCTCAAGTGCGACATTACCGATACAGAGGTTGTTAACGCAACTGTAGCAAAAGCGCTTGAACACTTCGGAAGAATTGATATCCTTATCAACAACGCAGGAACAGGCGCTGTTGCTCCGGCTGAGGATATCACAGACGAGCAGTTTGATAACGAGATGAGAATTGACCTTGCAGGCTCCTTCAAGGTTGCAAGAGCAGTTGCTAAGCAGGCAATGATTCCTGCTAAATACGGCAGAGTTATCAACATTGCTTCAATGTACGGTCTCGTAGGTAATAAAATCGCAGGCTCTGCTCCTTACCACGCAGCAAAGGGCGGCGTAGTTAACCTTACAAGAGCTCTCGCAGCTGAATGGGGCAAATACAACATCACAGTTAATTCAATCTGCCCCGGTTATTTCTACACAGATTTAACAAGAGACACTCTTAATTCCGATTTCTTCCAGCAGAATGCCAAAACAATGATTCCTATGGAAAGATACGGTAACGAGGGTGAGCTTGACACAGCGGCTCTCTTCCTTGCTGCTAAAGAGTCAAGCTACGTTACAGGCGTTAACCTTGCAGTAGACGGCGGCTACACCTGTATGTAATTACAAAAACAAAAAGAAAAGCAACAGCTACGCTGTTGCTTTTTTTATTTGTTTAACGCTAAATCCTTAACTACCTCGCCTGCGATTATAAGCCCCATAACGGCGGGCGCAAACGCTGTACTTCCCGCAACCTGACGCTTATTGGTTTCCTCCTCGCTTATTTGCGGTGTAATCGGCGCTTCCTCGGAATATACGCATTTCAGCTTTTTAATTCCCCTCTTTCTCAGCTCGCGCCTCATAACCTTTGCAAGCGGACAGACAGAGGTTTTATTTATATCCGCAACCTTAAACGCTGAAGCGTCAAGCTTGTTTCCGGCGCCCATAGCGGAGATAATCGGCACTCCCGCCGCCTGAGCCTTTTCGGCAAGCGCAAGCTTTGCGGCAACAGTGTCAACCGCGTCAACTACATAATCGTAGTCGCAAAAGTCAAATTCGCCCTCTGTTTCGGGAAGAAAGAAGAGCTGTTTTTTTATAATATTAACGTCTGGGTTAATGTCTTTAAAGCGCTCCTCGGCGGCGTCAACCTTCGGCATACCGAGAGTCTTATGGGTGGCGATAATCTGGCGGTTAAGGTTTGTTATTTCTACGCTGTCCGAATCAACAAGCGTAAGCGTTCCTACTCCCGAACGGACAAGCGCCTCGGCAACGTGACCGCCGACTCCGCCTATACCGAAAACGGCAACGTGAGCACCGTTGAGTCTTTTAACGCCCTCTTCACCGAGCAGTAATTCAGTTCTTGAAAATTGATTAATCATACTATCCCGCCTTTTCTTAAGATATTATAACAGCACACAAAAACTATTTCAACAAATTCCTGATATATTAATTCTTTATTTCTTTTTATTCTTATTATTCTTGTTTGTTG
>CAMNAP010000140.1 GCA_946531445.1 uncultured Clostridia bacterium | reverse complement strand
CTCTTTGCGAAGCGCTTACTCAGATTCACGCGCTCGGTATAGTCCACCGTGACATTAATCCCAATAATATTATGATTGATAATTACGGCGTTGTCAAGGTAATTGACTTCGGCATAAGCCGCTTCAACGTTCCCTATAAAACGAGCGATACCCAGATTCTCGGGACAAAGGGCTATGCCGCGCCCGAGCAGTTCGGCTTTTCCCAGACGAGTGCAAAATCGGACATTTATTCGCTCGGCGTTGTAATTAATTATATGCTCACGCTTAAGCTTCCAAACGAGGGGCTTACCAAAAGCTACTTTGCGCCGATAATTTTAAAGTGTTGCGAAATTGACGAAAACAACCGTTATTCAAGCGCAGCCGAGGTTGCCGAGGATATTCAGAAAAAGAAGAAGCGCATAAGGCTTAATCAGTTTTTTATCGGCTTCAGACACGGTGTAGGCTGGCACAAGTGGGTTGCAGGCGTATATTACTCTTTAATTGCGCTGTTTTGTATTGCTATAGCCGGTATTGATAACACCTTAAAGTATAAAGCGTGTTTCCTCGGGGCGTTCTTTTTCTCAGTCATAATTCCCGTTTTAATTGCGTTTGACTTTCTGAACTATCGGGAGCGAATTCCGTTTTTCAGACACAGGAAGGGAAGCGGCCGGGGCTTTAAAGCCTTTTTTATAGCTGTTTCAATCATTATTGCTTTAGTACTTATTTTACTGTCTCCTGAAAAATAATGGTGTGCTGACAGCACACCAAAGCAGACCTTTTGCGATATATAATTGAATTATCAATTATAAGGAGGTTTGTTTTATGGCAGACAATTTTAATCAGATACCTAATCCCAACGGTAATTCAGCCGAGGTGCAAAACGCCGTAAACGCGGCGCTCAATGAGCAGAAAAAGAAAAAGAGAAAAAAGAAACTCATTATCCTTGCAGTAGTTGCGGTTGTAATTATCGGAATAATTGCGGCGGCAGGCTCAGGCTCAAGCGACGATACTCCAAAGGTTGAGCCCGCACAGAGCAGCGCTTCCGCAGGCGACAGCACCGAAGCGGCTAAGGAAGAGGCTAACGAAGCGGCAGTGCCCGAGCTTATCAAGGCCGGCAGCAGCGTAACGTTAAAGGATGTAAAAATTACCTACGTTTCGTGCGACGCTGATTTTAAAAACTATAGCGAATATGCCGAGGTTAAGGACGGAAATAAGGTAATCCGCGCAGAATTCCTTTTTGAGAACAATTCAAGCAATGATGTAATGCTTGAAAGCTTTGAATGCTATGCCGATAACGACAAGTGTGAAGAATTCTACAGCGTGGACGATTACTCAAGCCCTGCGCTTGAAACTATTTCAGCAGGAAGAAAGTTCAAGTCTGTAGTTTATTACGAGGTACCTAAGAACGCAAAGAGCATTGAGCTTGAATGCGATACGGATTTCTGGACAAGCGATAAGCTCACATTTGAAGTAAAATAAATAATGACAAGAAAGGCTGAAAGATTAATTCTTTCGGCAGGCGGCGGACTCTTAATCGGCGCGGGGGCAACTGCGCTCGGTATGACAGCTACAAAAAAGAAAAAAGATAACGCCGTACAGACAGCGTAAATAAAAGCAAAAATAAAAGCACAGTTCAAACGAACTGTGCTTGTCTTATTTTCTCTTAATTGTGTTAATCATTATTTTTTCAATTTCTTCGCGGTTGAAATCGGGGGTGAGCATCATAATTAAATCAGCGCAGCCGCCAACAAGGAACGCTACCTTTGCAACCTCGTGATAATTGTCGCGGATGTTGATATTATTGTTTTTACAGATAACGTCAACAAATTTGTCTTTAAGCGATTTAATCGCCGAGTCATAAATTACGGTATCCTTGAAGCGTCTTACATAAGCAATATTAGTTTCCGTTGCGTCAAGAATTTTTGAAACGGTATCCTCCGGTGATACAGACATAGTGTTATAATCTATGTCCTTACCGAATTCAAGGATTTTGTCAGTAAACAAATCAAAGCATTTTTGAAGGCAGTCATTAATGCTTTTATAGTGAAGATAGAAGGTGCTTTTATTAATACCTGCCTTGTCGCAAAGCTCAACAACAGTAATTTTGTCGAGCGGTTTTTCTGTTGCGAGGTCAAAAACAGCATTGAATACCGCAAGTCTTGTTCTGACAATTCGCTTGTCCATATGCTACCTCCTTTTTATTTTAATAAGTAATTCATACCACAAATATTACAGTTTGTCAAGTTTTTTATAACTAATTGTGTAATTTTATTAAAATCTTTGTATATTTATAAATCATCGTATATAAAAAGACGAAATTCATTTATATTCATTAAAAATATATTGTAAAAGAAAAATATTTATAGTATAATTATTAAGATAAAGTAATATTTTTTTGGAGGTATACTTATGAGTAAATGCTGGCTTGAAGGAAAAACCGCCATTGTAACAGGAGCTTCTGGCGGTATGGGCGCAGGTATTGCCGCAACACTTATTAAAAAGCACGGCTGTACCGTAATCGGCGTTGCAAGGTCCGAGCCTAAAATGCTTAAGTTTATTGAAGAGCTGGGCGACGAATATAAAGACCACTTTTCATATAAGCTCTTTGACGTTTCCGTTAAGGAGAACTGGGAGACATTTGCCGCTGAGCTTAAAGAGGCAGGCGTAAAGCCCGACATTCTTATTAACAACGCGGGCATTCTTCCCAAGTTTAAAAGATTTGACCGCTATTCATACGAAGAGATTAACAGAGCAATGGACATAAACTTCTATTCCTGTATCTATTCAACAAAAACTCTTCTTCCCACCCTTCTTGAATCAGACACTCCCGCAGTTATAAATATTGACTCCTCTGCGGCGCTTATGACTCTTGCAGGAACCTCTATGTACTCTGCCTCAAAGGCGGCGCTCAAGGGCTTCACCGAGGCGCTCAGAGTTGAATTTGCGGGCAAGATGTATGTTTCTCTTGTTTGCCCCGGCTTTACAAAAACCGACATTTTCCGCAACCAGGGCGAAGCAAGCTCAGCCGACAAGGGACAGAAGGTTATTGATATGGTTTCAACCGACTGCGACCGTATGGTTCGTATGATTATGCGCGGCATTGAATTTAAATATCCCATGCAGGTACGCGGCTTTGACGCTCACGCAATGTCAACCTTCAACCGCCTTATGCCCGTATACGGCTCAAAGCTTTTCAGCGCGGTTATGAAGATGGC
>CAMNAP010000139.1 GCA_946531445.1 uncultured Clostridia bacterium | reverse complement strand
GTCGCGCAAATTTTACTGTTCCTACCCCCGCAACCACGAATGGAAAAGACACCGATAGGTGTCTTTTTTTATTCGTATTTGGGACTCGAACCTACGACAAGCACACCGACTTTCACAAATCACAATTAAGAATAAAACAGACATTTGGGAAAGTCGGGAGAAACAGTCCGGTGGACTGTTTCGTTGTGCGTCGCGCAAATTTTACTGTTCCTACCCCCGCAACCACGAATGGAAAAGACACCGACAGGTGTCTTTTTTTTCGTATTTGGGACTCGAACCTACGACAAGCAATGCGAATTATTTCAGTTTGTATTTATGCCTAAAATATTATATAATATATCCGGTAAAATATTTTTGAATATTTTTTTGACATATTTTCATTTTGGTGCTACTACTATATGAGAAGAAATGTTTTGAGAAAGGAGGAAACGCTTTGGCAATCAAAAAAAGTGAGGCTGACGCGCTGTTGAACGAAGCGTATCAGAAGTATTATTTAGACATTGTTAAATACTGCACTGTGCGATTGCGGGAAAACAAATCCGCGGTTGACGATTGTACACAGGAAATATTTTTAGTTTATTACAACAAGCTGCTTAAAGGCGAGGAAATAGAGAAGGTCCGAGCGTTTCTTTACAGAACGGCAGACAATATCTGCAAGGGAGCAGATACAAAGTTTTTGAGGGAGGCTCAAAAGTCGGTTGAGATAGAGTCGGCGGAAGAGATTGCGGCGACTCAGGTTGACGAAAAAGCCTCAAGCTATGATTACGACGAGCTAAAAGAGCTGTTGATAGTTGAGCTTACCGATGCGGAGCAACAGCTTTACAGGCTGAAATATGAACAGAAAAAATCACTAAAAGAAATCGGCGAAATACTTAATATACCGCCAAATGCGGTAGCAAACCGAACGTCAAGGCTGAGGACAAAGATAAAAGATTTAATCGGCCCGATAATAGAAAAATATACGGAAGGAGGTGTTGTGCTGTGAGTATTAAAATAAACGATAACATCATATCTCAGGTTATGAACGACGATGATTTTAAAGAAGAGCTCAGAGAGTATCTCAACGAGGTAATCGACGACGAAATCGCAAAAGGCGACGATATGGACGACGAGCTTGTACACGATTGTGTTGAAGCGTTAATGGCGCTCAGCGAAGGTACTGCCGACGAAGCAGTTGATAAGCTAAGAAGCTCGAAAAATGTAATTCGTTTTGTACACAGAAAGAATTTTGCCGCAAAGAGAACAAGAAGACAGATTGCAGCAGCAATTGCAGTTCTGCTTATAGCACACACCACCGCTTATAATACCGTTAACGCCTACGCAAATGCAGTTGATGAATTCTTCAGCAGTATTGTTGAAATGCTAAGGGATATTGACAAAGAGGACGACACTAACCCCGACATTGAGCATAAATACGCGTCTATGTGGTATGAGCCTCCCGAAAGCGGGGAAATCACATCGGTTAAAAATGAGAACGACATAGACCTTTCGGGCTACAGCTTCTTTGTTTCAGACTATGAAGGAAATGAAAAGGAAGTACCGCTGTCTGACTGCAAAATAATAAAAGAGAAAGCAGAAGCAGACGGTAAGCCCGTAATCAACGTGGTAGTCAAATACGAAAACGTTGAATGCCCATTGCAATTTATTCTGGAGGACAACTAAATGAAAAAAGTATTATCAATATTTTTAGCAGCTTGTATGCTTTTAGGCACAATGCCGTCAATGTCATTAACCGCCTATGCTGACGAAATAACAACGGGCTCTTGCGGTGAGAATGTAACTTATGAATTTAATCATTCAAACGGACACATTGCTTTCAGAGGAACAGGCGATATGACAGATTATAATGAGGGCGAAAGTCCGTTTGACTCAAATGATGAATTCGTGTCAGTATCCTTTGACGATGGAATAACATCAATCGGATCTTATACGTTTAACGGATGTAAAATTGCAAGCGTTTATAATTGGGGCGGCATAAAAACAATCGGGGGATATGCGTTCAAAGACTGTACAAGTTTATATAACGTAAATCTTCCTGAAAGCTTAACCGAAATTCATTCTGCCGCATTCTATGGATGCACTAATATAGATAGTATAATAATTCCAAACAGCGTAAGCTTTTTGGGTGAAGGCGCTTTCATGGGTTGCACAAAGTTAGAAAATGTAACGCTTTCTAACAACCTACCCGACATACGTGACGACGCTTTTCACGGTTGTACTGCTTTAAAAAGTGTAACAATCCCTGGCAGCGTTGAATCTATTTCAAATAGTGCATTTTATGATTGTACAAGCTTAACAAGTGTAACAATACCTGACAGCGTTGAATCTATTTCGGATAGTGCCTTTTATGGTTGTACAAGCTTAACAAGCATAAAATTTCTTAATAAGGATTGTTTTATTGTAGATTCGCAGTACGTAATTCCCGACACAGCAACTATTTACGGTTATGCAAATTCAACTGCGCAGGCTTATGCTGAAAACTACAACAGAACCTTTGTTGCCATCTGCACTGACGGAACAACAAACCATAGTTTTACAGAAAATGAAAAGTACTGTCTTAATGGCTGCGGCGCTGTCAATCCCGATTATAACAGTATAGTAAGCGGCACCTGCGGCGAAAACGCGACCTATGAACTCAATCTTGATACAGGCGTTCTCACAATCAGCGGAACCGGAACTATGACGGATTATAATTCGGATTCACCGTTTCAGAATAACAGCTCAATCAAAAGTGTTATAATTGAAAACGGAGTAACAAGCGTAGGTAACTGGGCATTCTATGGATGCTCTGAGCTAACTACCGTGACTTTGCCTGATTCAGTGATGAATATTAATGCTTTTGCGTTCAGCGGCTGCTCTAAGCTCAGCGATATTCCGTTTGAAAATATAACGGGAACAATTTATAATTATGCGTTCAATGGTTGTTCCTCTTTAACTGATATTGAGCTTTTCTGTTCACAGCTTGATATGAATGCTTTTCAGAACTGCACAAATCTCAAGACTGTAAAGTTTTGTAAAGATGTCAGTGAAATCAGAATGAATGCTTTCGGCGGATGTACAGAATTAACAAAGCTGTATTTCTTTTCAAACAGTAGTTTTGAGGAAAGCGAATACACTTTACCCGCTTCTGCAACAATTTACGGCTTAAAGGATTCCGCCGCTCAGACATATGCTCAGACTTACAGCAGAACTTTTGTTGAAATTTCAACAGGC
>CAMNAP010000138.1 GCA_946531445.1 uncultured Clostridia bacterium | reverse complement strand
TATAGCGAAAAAGAGGCGATTTTAGAGCTAACTATATTTATTTAGGGCGCCCCTTTGAGTTGCCTTTATCTTTACTTTATAAGCGGCATTTCCGTCATTCTGAGCTTAGCGCAGCCGTACGGAAACAGTTCTGCTTTTTCAATGTCCGAAATCGGCTTTAACGATTTCGGCGTTTTTCTGCATACCGATTTCAGTTTAATTCTCGTTCCCCAGTTGATTTTCTGCATATCTGCAACAACAGTTACGGGCGGCTTATCCTTTGAAAACGGATATTCACCCACCCCATTAAACTTAAGTGAAAAATCGTCACTGCAAAAAGCGTAATTCCAGTCACCCTTCGGGAGCAACTCATAGTCGCAATACGGATATTTTCTCTCAACGCCTCTTGCCGTATACTCAATTCGCTTTTCCTCAAACGGAACAGCAAGCGAGAAAATCAGAGAGCCCGCCCGTACAGCCTTAAGCTTATTCGGTCTGTCCGTAAGCCTTACATCAACGTCAAATTCAAGCTCAATATCCGTTTTGCCCTCTTTGACTCTGATTTCAACATCCTCGGTTTTATTCGCTTTTTTGTTAACTCTTACGTTTTTTGCAAAAGACGGAATTCGTATCACAAAGTCAAATTCTCTCTGAGCGTTTATTGTATACCGCGCTTTGTTTTCAAAGGGATAATCGGTTTTAAGTTCAATTGAAACGCCCTCTGCTTTAAGCACGCTCGGAAGCATAACGCTGTTGATAATCCTGCCTTGACTGTGCATAAAAGCGCTAAGCGCAAGCTTCGGGAAACCCTGATTGAAATTCGCCGTACAGCAGCCGAAATTCGGCTCAAGCCCGAAAAGGTGCGCCCTCGGTCCGTTAGTTCCGAAATGCGAAAACGGGAAAAGCTTTATGCAGGCAATCTGATTCACCATCTGGTCATACTGATGGCTCCACATATCCTCGCTAATCGTTGCGGGCAGGGCGTTAAACGCAAGCACTTCAAGACGTTCAGCCCACTTATTATCTCCCGTAAAAGCGAAAAGCTGTTCGTAGGAATACATCTGTTCAACAATTGAGCAAAGCTCCGTTCCCTGAACGGGACTTATACCCGAAAGGCATTCATCACCCGTAAAGCCTTCAAAAACCGTTCCGTTGTATTCATCAAGAATTCTGCGGTATTTTTCGGCTTTATCAGTATACTCCTCGCCGAGAAGCTCATAAGACACCGCTTCGGCTTTAAGCATCATTGTAAGGTTAACAATATGCGTTTTAAAGCGCCAGATTTTTCTTGGTGTTTTCCAGAGCTCAATCGCTTCATCGTAGTCGTATCCCTGCTCCTTAAGAAGCCTTGCAAGCTCGCCTATCCAGCCGTCGCTGTATCTTTCCTTTAAAAAATTCAGCGCAATAAAGGTTTCAAACCACCTGAATTTTCCCCAGTTGAAAAGCGAAATCTTTCCGTCTCTTAACAGCTCAAAGTAATTTTTAAGCGCTCTGTAAATAACGTCGGGTACTCTCTCGTCACCCGAGCATTCATAGTAGACAACAAGCGTTTTTGTGATAAGCTGAAGCGCCCATGTATCATACCTTGCGCGCTTATTTTCAGCGCACGGACAAATCCAGCCATCGCTTGCCTGCTTGTCAATAATTGCGTCAATATACTTTTTTGCCGCCTGAATCATCTCTTCATCTTCAAGGAGATACGCAAGCGGAATAAACCCGTCAAGCCAGTAAGGGACTCTTTCCCAGCCCTCGCAGTTGCCGCCTATCCAGGCGCTGTCTCTGACATCGGGCCACACCTTATGAAGATTTCCGCTAAGCCCCTTTGCCTGAATTTCAAGCTGTCTTAACATCCAGCCGCGTGGCTTAAGCTCTTTTGCTGTATAAAAATTCCACTTACTCATTTTCAGCTTCCGTCTGTACCTCTTCAACCTCAAAGCCTTTTTTAATAAGGAACAGGAGCGGAACAATTACAAACGCCGCTACTATTGCCGCGTAGAGGAACATATTGCTTGAAGGTACAGGTGTTTTTACTCCGTATTCATTTGTGTATGTAGCTGCTGAATTGCGGCAAGCCAAATCGCCGAGAACGGGGCCTACAACCATAGGAATAAGAACAACAAATATCATTCTTATACCCTGGAAAAGTCCCGCCTTACCAACGGGGATAAAGTCCTTTATTGCCGCGTTTAGCTGAATTGTCAGAAGAACAAAGCCAAGCGCCGCAGGTAAAATACCGATAAGAACAACTGTAATGCTTGTTGATGTTGAAAGAAGGAAAAGTCCGACAGGCATTAATATAGCGCACGGTACAAGACAGTACGCCTTGTTTTTAGCGCCAAGCTTCATAAGTATAACTATACCCGCTACAAGAAGCACAACAACTATTACAGCTGTAACAATTACGCTCGGTGTCAGGAAGTTCTCGCCGCCGTTGTCGGGAATAACAACATACTGAAGATATACAAGAAGATACGGGAAGAAAACCTGATATGCAACCGTTGCAAAGCCAATTGCAAAAAGCGTAAGATAAAGCCTGCTGTTTTCTTTTATTGCAGACGGTCTGAAGCCGTAGAAAAGGTCAGACCAATAGCTTGAGTTATCCTCTTTAACAATTCTGTTTTCAGGCTCTTTAATAAGGAACAGACCTGCAATGCCGCACAGCGAAACAACTATTCCGAGAATAATAAAGAAATTCTGATAAGAAACCTTACCTGCCTGAGCAAAACTGCCAACGCCCATAACAGCACCGGCAGAAACAAATACAACAACCTGGAGAACTGTTTCAAGTATCGGTCTTATTTTTGGCGTTGTGATGTCTGTTACCCACGCATTGAACGCAGCGTCATTACTTGTTGAGCCCATAAAGGTCATAATAACATCCATAATTATTACTACCCAAACGGTTGAAGTAAGTATTCTCGCTTCGTCTGTAAGGTGAAGAAGCCCCGCAACATTTTCTTTAGTAATAAGACCAAACATACCCGTGATAATACCCCAGAAAATATAGCCTACCGATATGAAGAGTTTTCTGTTTTTCAGCTTGTCGCTGAGCGTACCCATAATAAAGGTTGTTAAAACCGCTGCAATAGCCGAAAGTGCAACCATACGGCTGATAGCCGTTGTAGGCGCCATTGAGCCCGCCTGAGCGGCAGCGGATGTGTTAGCGTAAACAGAGTTGTAAAGGAAGGTGTTGAAGTACATATTTTCAACGTTCCACGCAACTCCGCCCATAAAGCTGAAAAGACATAT
>CAMNAP010000137.1 GCA_946531445.1 uncultured Clostridia bacterium | reverse complement strand
GTGAATTTGTAGGTCTTTTTGCCTATTTTATGTTTGCCTGTAAACATTGAATATTTAGGGTTTGTAGAGGATTTCTTTTTTGCAAAGTAATAGCTCTTTGAGTCTATTTTCACCCAGCCTGTTTTAAGGTAGCCCTTTTTGGTGGCGTAGTATTTTCTGCCGCCCGAAGTGAAAAGCTTGCCCTTAAGCATAACGCCCTTGCTGTTGAAGTAGTAACGCTTTTTGCCGATTGTAATAAACTTGCTTTTCTGTATGTAGCCGTTTTTGTCAACGTAATACGTCTTTGTGCCGTCGGTGACAAGCTTCTTTTTCTGCATAACGCCCGACTCGCTGAAGAAATATGTTTTCTTACTTATTGTGTGAAGACCCGTAAACATTTCGCCCTTTGAGTAATTAGTTGAGCCCTTGCTGAAGTAATAGGTCTTTGAGTCAATGGTCGTTTTGCCCGTTGCAAGAACGCCGCCCTTGCTGAAGTAGAAGGTCTTTAAAGCACCCTTTTTGTTTGTGAGCTGCTGCCAGCCCTTTGCAATACTGCCGTCGCTGAAAGCATAGTAGGTTTTGTCTGAAACGGTAAACCAGCCGTTTTCGGTTTCGCCGTAATCACTGAAGAAATACGTCTTATCGTCAATGTCTTTAAAGCCGCCCGTTAAAATATAACCGTTATCAAGGCGGTAATTGTAGCCGCTGAGCGTTGCCCAGCCCGTAACTGCGTCGCCGTTTTCGTCAAAATATCTTATTGACTCTGTTGCCGAGCTTGAGGGGAGGGAAGGCCTTGTGCTTTCTGCTCCCTCAATTTTATCTCCAAGGTACTCGTCGGCATATCTGCTTACAAGAAGCTGGAGCGTGTGAGCCGTACTTTTGTTGATTGACTCATTTAGAGTGTAGTTGTTTTTAAATTTTGAAATGTCGAAAATCTCGGCTATAGTGCCGTTGTCTGAGTTGTAAAGGGGAATCATCCTGTCGCTGTTTTCGCTGTCGGGTAAATCCTCACAGCCGAAAATTTTTGCGTAAACAGAAAGCGCAAAAACGTATGTGCCCAGAGCCGACGGATGATTACGCGAATCGCGGGTTGTAAGGTCCTTAAACCAGACTCTGTTTTTTGCAACATTGTGGTACTGAGCGAAAATGCCGCGCGTGTCAATTAGCGACGAGCCCGTAGCTTTTGCAACGGTGTAGTGCTCGTTGAGTCTGTCCTTTTCAAGCGATTCTACCCAGTAGTTAGAGTTGATTATGAAGTTGCGGTTTGCTTCTAACATATCGGTAAAAAGGCTTACCGTACGAACGTCGCCCATACCCGTGTCAGCGGCTTCGGCGTTGTTCTGGAGATAAACATAGTCCCACTTGCTTGCGCGGTTGATTGAGCCAAAGTCCTTAGCCGCAATGTTTTTAAGCTTTCCGCTTCCGTTTTCAATTCTTGAGCCGTTGTACCAGGCGTAGTACTGTAAATCAGAGCTGAGAAGCGCGTTTGCGTCGCTGCTTCCCTTGACTGCGCTGACAACAAGCAGGTCGCGTCCCGAAGCGTCGCCGAGCTTTGAGAGCATCTGGTCAAGGCCGTTGTAGTAGGTGTAGCTGTTACCGATTAAAAGAATCTTGGTGCAATCCTTGTCAACGCTTGCCGCAAAAGCGTTCATTGAGCCTAAGGCAAAGGATACAGCCGTCATAATAGCAAGTAAAATTGAAATCAGCTTTTTCATAACGTCCTCCTGTTTTTGACATCAACTAATTATTATAACATAACCTTGGTATTTTGTAAACGCTTTTTCAATTCCTACTAAAGTGCAGGTTTATTCAGGTTTTATGCATATTTTGTCAAAAATAAATTTTTTTGCGTTTTTTACTGTCCAATTATGCATAAAACGTGAATAAAACGCCCCTTTTTTCCCTATTAGTGGGAGGTGTTATTTTATGTCACAAAGTAACGGCTGGATAAAGCTGCACAGAAAAATGACCGATTGGGAGTGGTACACCGACATTCCCGTTAAGGTGCTTTACATCCATCTTTTAATGAAAGCCAACCACGAGAGAGCGCGCTTCAGGGGGCGGGAGATAGAAAGGGGAGAAACGGTAACCTCGCTCTCCCGCCTTGCCGCAGAAACGGGGCTGAGCGTTATGCAGGTCAGAAACGCTTTAAAAAAGCTTGCGAAAACAGGTGAAATAACCACAAATACAACAAACTCTTTTACCTTCGTAAACTGTTGTAATTACTGTGTTTATCAGTCGCGTGAGCTTGACGGGCAACAAACGGATAACACGCCGTTAACAAACAAAAAACAAACGAATAACAACAAACAAGAATATAAGAAGAATAAGAAGAAAAAGAAGCTCTCCCGCAAGCCGTCTTTTGACATAAATGAAATCGCCGTCAAGGCTAAGCTCAACGACGATTATGATATTTAGCTATTCAAGTATTTCAAGTCCGAAATCGTTTAAATACTCGTTTGTTGAAATAAGGCTTTCGCCCTTGTTTATGCAAAACATAATTATGCTGTCGCGCGGGGAGCGTATATATAAATCGGTGAGTCCCGCAACCTTTAAGAGCTTTCGCGTTTCGTTTAAACTAAGCCCGAGCCCGAAGGCAAGCATAAGAATTTTGTTTCGCGAGGGGTGGGTTTTATTGCCGTTAAAAATCTGGTAAGCATAGTTTTTATCGAGGTTTCCTTTTAGTATTACCTCGCTTTTTGTAAGGTTCTTTTCGCCGAGGAGAAGCTCAAGATATTCCGCAACCGATGTGAAATAGAATTCACCTATTTCCTCCTTGAAGAATTCCTCATATGATTTTTTTTGCTTTAAAATTTCAAGAAGCTCGTTTGTGGATTTTTCCATAAGTCCTCCTTTTTGTACGATGTGCTGAAAAGGCTATACAATTTAAAAAGTTTGTGATAGAATAAAAGCAATAAAGCTTCGGTGGTGAAAACTTGTACAGAATTATAAGCGATATTAACGAAAATACTAAACTCGCCCAAAAGGACAATACCGTTTACGTCCTTAAAAGAATTGCGCTTGGAGACGTTGAAATTATTAAAAAGCTTATGAAGCTTGAATGTCAGTATGTTGTGCGCTTTTTAGGTATGTGTGAAATTGAGGGCGTCTTTTACGCCGTTGAGGAGTACATTCAGGGCGTAACGCTTACGGAATACATCAGGCAAAACGGCGCGCTTGACGAGGAGCTTACAAGCAAGATTTCGCTTGCTCTTTGCGAAGCGCTTACTCAGATTCACGCGCTCGGTATAGTCCACCGTGACAT
>CAMNAP010000136.1 GCA_946531445.1 uncultured Clostridia bacterium | reverse complement strand
GGTTCCGTTCCCCAGTAAACGATATTTTGATAATAGTTGCTACTGATTTCTGTAGTATCGTTTGCATATTTAATTACGCCGCCTCTTGAATCGTGCGCCGCAACGCTTGTATCTGCCGTAGGAACGGTATAAGCTGTCATATTTGCAGTAGCTTCTCTGAGGTTTTGAGCAGCCTTTGCAAGCGACGGATTTTCAAATACGCGGCGGTTGCCGTATTCGTAAGCGTCAACGTATTCAAGTGCAACAAGATATGCCTTATACGCTTCTGAAAGATGAACGTGAACACCCGTCATTGTTGCCATCGTTTTTTCGTAATCATCTATAGCGTCCTTAAGCTCTTCAAATGTTGCCGCGTCGGTTGTAATGCTGATATTGCTGAGGAGCTTAACCGAAGCGTCAATATCGTTTGCGCACTGGAGCGCAGCCTTATCCATAGCCTCGTCAACGCCGCTTGCATTATAAGCATATGTATGGTTGAAATGAGTACATCCCGTATTCGGGTCAAGAGTAGTTGCCGAGTCAAACGCAGCAAATAATCCCTCAAGTCCGCCGCTCTTATACTTTTCTTCAAGGTCGCCGAGATAACCCTTATTCGTTGCGTTATTTGCAGCCGCAGAGAGTGCGTCGGTAAGTCTCTTGTAGTTAATGATAACGATATCAGGAGTAGCGTTTGTAATGATACCGCCGTTCTGTCTGTCAGATGAAAGATATGTATACTGACCCATTAACTGCCAGCTTGTTGAAGAAACGCAGGTATAAGAGGTCGCGGGAGTTCCCGTATATTCAAGACCGTTCTTGTGGATACGGTAGGTCGTTGTATCGTTATCTGCGTCGTGGTTAATTGTTTCGGCAGCACCGTGCTCAGTTGTATTTGACGTGCTGGTCGGTATAGTCTCAATATCGCCGCCTGTAGCCGTACCCGTAGGCCATCTGAAGCCCTGATAATCGTCATAGCCGTACCATCTGCTCTGCTTCAGGTCAAACTCCGCCATATCCTCTGCAACGTAGAGCATATTAACCGAATATCTGTGGTCCTTATTTATGAAGCCCGCCATAACGGGAAGCACAGGAGTATTAACTCCGTCATAAAGAAGTACGCACTGCGGATAATAGATATATGCGTGAACGCCGTATTTCCAAAATGAGCCGTATGAGTCATAAATCTCATAGTGAACGCTTTCGTCCCAAGCGTGCGCACCGTTTGTTGCACCCTCGGAATAAACTACGTTTCTGTAATAGGTCTGATTAGCCGTATTTGAAACGTTGAAGTTAGTTCCTACGCAGGTTGAAGTTCCCGTATGAGGAACGAACATTTCCATATCTGCAAGCGCTGCGTTTAAGTTTGTAAGAGCGTCAGACTCGCCGATTGTTCCCTCGTCTCTTACGGCAACCTTGTATGCCTCGTAAGCGGGCTTGAGGTTAGTCCAGAGAGCTGAATAGCCGTTGTTTGCCATTCCTGCAACTCGGGATTCAAAAATACCCATAGCCTCTGCAAGAGTAGAGCCCTGGCTTGCGCCGCTCTGTCCTGCCTTTTCAGCTCTGTCCTGAGCGAGCTGCTTGTTTCTGAGAACTGTCGGGTCTATAGCCTTGGTGTAAACTCTGAAATCGTCAAACTTAGTATTTGAAGCAGCGTTCCACCAGCTGACGTTACTCGTTCCGAGTCTTACGTCAATTGAATTCTGAAGGAAGAATGCATGTGGTCCGTAAGAATGGTCGGTCATATTATAATAACCATCGTTATAAGCCTGATTCATTACGGATACGCCGTCTACCCAGGCCTGGAAATGGCACATATTTCCGTCGGGTACAATGTTAATCTGAACGTAATACCAGGTATTTGCAGCAAATGTGTAAATGCTGTTTGAATCAAAGTAGTGATTGGTTGAGCCATCGCCCCAGCAGTAGTTGATTACGCCGTCTTCGCGGAGATTGAGATACTGCTTGCTGTCATCAGTTCCGCCCCAGCCAAGTGAGAAGAGCGAGCCCTCTCTGCTTGAGCCAACGTTGAGCCAGCCTGCTACAGTATATGAAGCACCGCGCGCGCCGTTCATTGAGGTTGTAACGCCCGAAGCTCCACCGTCGGTTGCATTGATTCTGTTGCCTATTTCAGCCGTTCCTTCGTTATATCTGTAAAGGAGCTCATTACCGATAGCGGTTTCGCTTGCTACCTGATTTGCAGATATAGGGCTGTTTCTGAAACGGACGTTTGCATATGCGCCGTGTACACCGCTTACGCCGCAGGTATCTGTCCAGCCAAAGGATGCATAGTTGGTTGGCTTGGAGTTATCGTAACCGAGAGTTCCTATAGCGTCCTCTGCAAAAAGAACGCCATCCTTGTAAGCGTAAATCGTACCGCCTGTATAAACGATAGTAAACGTATATTCAACGGTTGTTGAAATCGTTGTTGAGTCTATCGTTGTATATGCTCCATTCTTGTAAAGCTGGAATTCGCCGTTATCTTTAAAGCGAATCCAGTCAATACTTGAAGCAGGAGCATCGCCCGAGGTAAGCGCAAAAATCGGAGCGCCTCTCTGCTCAACTAATGAAACGTCAAACGAAACGGTCCACTTATTCTCGTGAAGCATTGATTTAACAGCGGGGTCGTTAATAAATATTGTGCTTCCGTTAAGACAGATAAAATGTTCGTCAGTATATGTGTAAGTATACTGACCACTATTTGTCATAACGTCATAGGTATATCCCGAGGTATCGGTAACAGTATCATAATGCCAGCTGTTTTCAGCTACGTAATTAGACGTATTGAAGTTATATCGGATATCCTCGTTGGTTGCGATACCGTACTGAGCTACAATAGCATTATACTGGCTCTCTGTGATATTAATTATCGAGCCGTGACGCGGACCGAGAACGCTGATTTTTGAGCTCATATCGGAGTTGTAATAACCGCTGATATTGTGATTTGCTGATACTGCCGAATAGAAAGTATCAAGGTTAGCGCCGATATTGTAGCATGCAAATACGCCGTTTGCGCTGTATCTGTCTGCCATAAGAACATACTGGCTGCTGTCCTCGTTCCACCATACCTGGCAGCCCTCGAGCGCGCCTATAGAACTGCCTGCTTCAAGCTTAACAATATTGTCTGTATCATAAAGGCCGTTAACAGTACTTGACGTTACAACACAGATTCCGCCCTGGCTCTCGTCCTTATAGTACATATAGAACGTTCCATTATATTCAGTAATATCGCCGTCGATGGAATCCTTGCTTGCCGTGCTGTTGTTTTTCATCATTGGCTGAGGAACGGAATACTTGCTCTGGTCAAGAAGGTCGTCAGTATACATATAATGCATCTTCGTTCCGCCTGCTGAATATCCGTTAGCAGCAAGACCGAAGTATACCATATACTTGTTTTCAGCAGCGTCCCAGA
>CAMNAP010000135.1 GCA_946531445.1 uncultured Clostridia bacterium | reverse complement strand
GCTCCCCTTACACAGGGGAGCCTTAGTGTTGCAAAATTTCTTTATGACGGACGCCCCAATGTGGTCTTTTTTTGTGGAGCGGATTACAAGACTCGCTCGGCTCGCTTCTGCGCTCGCCGACACGCACGCGGGCACCGAAACAGTCCCCCGGACTGTTTCTATCGCTTCGCGATTGCCCTGTTCGAGTCTCGTAAGCAGAATAACAAAAAACTCAGAGCAGGGGATTTATAACTTATGTAACGAGACTCGCTCGGCTCGCTTCTGCGCTCGCCGACACGCACGCGGGCACCGAAACAGTCCCCCGGACTGTTTCTATCGCTTCGCGATTGCCCTGTTCGAGTCTCGTAAGCAGAATAACAAAAAAACGATACCGCGAGGGTATCGTTTTTTGTTATGGAGCGGATTACGAGACTCGAACTCGCTACCTTCACCTTGGCAAGGTGACGCTCTACCGGATGAGCTAAATCCGCAGGTGTGTATATGTATTATACATATACAATAACCTTTTGTCAAGAAAAATTTATCCAACAAGCATGCTGTAAACACATTCACCGAGAGTAAGCGACATAACAACGTTTACTGCTCTGAAGTGCTTCTGATAGAAAGATTTAAGGATGTTGCCGAGGAAAATCCAGGCTGTTGTGCAAAGTGAACCGATTGCCGCAATGAGAATCTCAGCGATTAAAAGCTCAATAATGTTCTTTGTGTATTCCGTGATATAACCCGTAAGAGCAGTTACGCCGAAGATGTAGATTTTTGCGTTTACAAGCTGAAGCGTAAGGCCTTTCCAGAATGAAGCGGGCTTTGTGTTTTCCATATCGGGCTTCTTTTTAAAAAGCATCTGAATTGCAAGGAATACAACGTAAGCTGCGCCGATGTATTTCATAATTCCCATAGCCTTGGGAAGAAGAGCGGCAAGAGCCGATACGATGAATGCGCATGAGCACTGAACGAGAAAGTTACCTGCGAAAATGCCGAGGAAGAGCTTTTTGCCCTTTTCAATGCCGTAATTGCTTACTGTGTTAAGCGCGAGCACGTTGCCCGGGCCCGGTGTAATTGAGCTTACAAATGCGTAGAAAACTAAACTGAATATTACTGATGTTGGAATCATTTTTCTCACCTCGCGCTATATAATAACACAAACTGAGAAAAGGTGGTAACACTTAAATCTTATATTTAAATATAGGTAAAACCTATGACCGAGAATTAAGAATTGAGAATTAAAAAAGCGAGTGTTAATAGCACTCGCTTTCCTTTGTGTAAAGCATAATTTTTTCTATGAACTTTTTGCCGAGGTCAGAGAGCTGCTCGTCGCTTCTTATTATATAGCCTATCTGCATATACTCGTCGCACTCAAGCGGTACGGTAACTATATTTCCGTTGTGAAGCCAGCGGGGCATAATGCCCGTTGAAATCGTGTAAGCGTCAATTCCGAGCATCATATTAATCGCCGCCGCCCTGTCGCCAACCTTGATAACCTTGTCGCTTTTGAGCTGATAGTACGGCTCCTCGCTGTAGTACGCCGATTCGTAAACGCCCTGGTTATAGTTTATTCTCGGGTATTTTTCCAAATCCTTAAACGTTACGCTCTTCTTTTCTGCAAGCGGGTGGTCAAAGCGTACAAACACGCACGGGTTAGTTGTAAAAAGCTCGGTGAATTTGAGCTTATTGTGCTTAAGCTCCTTTTCAAGAACGCGCTTGTTGCCCTTGCATTTGTAAAGAATTCCGAGGTCTGCAAAACGGCTTTTAACGTTTTCAATTACCTTGTGCGTCTGCGTTTCGTGGAAAAGAATTTCGTATCTTTCGCAATCAAGCTCGTTTATTAAATCCACCATAGCGTTTGTTGAAAACATATAGTGCTGGGTTGCAACGGCAAAATGGAGCTTGTCGGGCGCCTTGTTTATATATTTATCCTCAATTATGTCCATCTGAGAAACAGCCTGCCTTGCGTGGCCGAGGAACTCAACGCCGTCAGACGTGAGCGAAATACCGGAGCGGCTGCGCTTGAAAATCTGTTTTCCTATTTCCTCCTCAACCTCCATAATGGAAGCTGAAAGCGTGGGCTGAGATATGAAAAGCTTTCTTGCCGCCTCGGTAATTGAGCCCGTTTCGGCAACCTCAATTATGTATCTTAACTGCTGAATAGTCATATTTCTAACTTTAACTCCTCAATTTTATCTCTTACCTTAAGCCAGTCCTGATAAGCGAGCTCCTTGTTGTTGGGGTTTCTGAGTATTGCGGCGGGGTGGTACGTTCCCATCATAAGAACGCCGCCCTTTTCAATAAACTGCCCGTGCTCCCTTGTAACTCTGAAATCGGGGGATATAAGCCTTTGCGCCGCTATTCTTCCAACGCAGATAATAATTTTCGGCCTTATAATTTTAAACTGCTCTCTGAGCCATTTAATACACATATCCTGTTCTTCGGGCTTCGGGTCGCGGTTTTGCGGCGGACGGCATTTTACCATATTTGCAATATATACGTTCTTTTCTCTTGAAAGGTCAATCGACTCAAGAAATTTGTCAAGCAGCTTTCCGCTTCTTCCGACGAACGGCTCGCCCTGTAAATCCTCCTGCTCGCCCGGTCCCTCGCCGATAAGCATAATGTCCGCGTCCTTTTTTCCTACGCCGAAAACAAGGTTTGTTCTTCCCTCGCACAGCGCGCAGTTAGTACAGCCCTTACACTGAATTTCAAGCTCGTCAAGCGTCATAACTCTTACTCCTTAAAAAATATATTTCAATTATATCAAATTTATGGTTGAAATACAATTCAATTTGTATTAAAATATTTGCGGCAATTAATTATTGAGTAATTTTTGGAGGAAATAAAAATGGCAAATCAGGTATTAGTAGAAATTTCAGCACGTCACGTACACGTTTCTCAGGAGCACCTTGAGATTCTTTTCGGCAAGGGATATGAGCTTACAAATAAAAAGTGGCTCTCACAGCCGGGACAGTTTGCGTGTGAGGAAAGAGTTAAGGTTATCGGAACAAAGAGCGAATTCCCCGCAGTTTCAATTCTCGGTCCCGTTCGCCCCGAAACACAGGTTGAGCTTTCGCTTACAGACGCGCGCTCAATCGGCGTAACAGCTCCCGTAAGAGAGTCGGGCGACCTTGAGGGAACAGGCGCCTGCAAGCTTGTAGGTCCCTGCGGCGAGGTTGAAATTGACCACGGCGTAATCGCCGCTCAGAGACATATCCACGCAACACCTAAGGACGCAGAGGAATTAGGACTTGAAAACGGCGAAATCGTATCCGTTGAAATTCCAACAGCTAATAAAAGAAACCTCACCTTCGGCGACGTTGTTGTAAGAGTTTCGGAAAAGTACGCTCTTGCTATGCACATTGACACAGACGAGGCTAACGCCGCAGGCATGGCTCCCAACACAATGGGAACAATCATTAAATAGTGCGGAATGCGGAGTGCGGAGTGCGGAATTA
>CAMNAP010000134.1 GCA_946531445.1 uncultured Clostridia bacterium | reverse complement strand
TGTTATATTCTTGCTACGCCTGACTTGCGTGCTGCCTCAGCAACTGCTGCTGCAACAGTGTCTTTAATTCTCGGGTCAAAAGCGTGTGGAATAATGTAATCGGGGTTAAGCTCTTCGTCGCTTACGAGTGAAGCGATAGCGTAAGCAGCCGCGATTTTCATTTCCTCGTTGATGTCGCTTGCGCGAACGTCAAGTGTACCTCTGAAGATACCGGGGAATGCAAGAACGTTGTTAATCTGGTTCGGGAAGTCTGAACGTCCTGTACCAACGATAGCAGCGCCTGCCTCTTTAGCGAGGTCGGGCATAATCTCGGGAGTCGGATTAGCCATAGGAAGAACAATCGGGTTCGGATTCATTGACCTTACCATATCCTGAGAAACGATACCGGGAGCAGAAACGCCGATGAAGATGTCAGTGCCCTTCATTGCCTCAGCAAGTCCGCCCTTAACCATACCGCGGTTAGTAACCTTAGCGATTTCCTCTTTGAACGGATTGAGGTTATCTCTTCCCTCATAGATAGCGCCTGTTCTGTCGCAAAGGATAACGTCCTTAAGACCGAGCGACATAAGAAGCTTTGCAATAGCAACGCCTGCAGCGCCGGAGCCGTTAATAACAGCCTTACAGTCGCCAAGCTCTCTGTTAGTGAGCTTCATTGCGTTGATGAGAGCTGCGGAAACTACAACAGCAGTACCGTGCTGGTCATCGTGGAAAATCGGAATGTCGCAACGTTCCTTGAGCTTCTTTTCGATTTCAAAGCAACGCGGAGCAGCGATGTCCTCAAGGTTGATTCCGCCGAATGAACCTGAAATGAGGTATACTGTGTCAGCGATTGTGTCTACGTCCTTACTTCTTACGCAAAGCGGGAAAGCGTCAACGTCGCCGAATTCCTTGAAGAGTACGCATTTACCCTCCATAACGGGCATACCTGCCTCGGGGCCGATGTCGCCGAGACCGAGAACAGCAGTACCGTCGGTAACAACGGCAACCATATTCCAGCGTCTTGTGAGCTCCCAGCTCTTCTTGTAATCTTCCTGAATTGCAAGGCAGGGCTCTGCAACACCGGGAGTATATGCGAGTGAAAGCGCATCCTTGTTGTCAACCTTTGCGCGGGCAACAACCTCAACCTTGCCCTTCCATTCGCCGTGAAGTTTTAATGATTCTTTTCTGTAATCCATATTATATCTCCTTGATTATAATTATCTTTCGATATGAGACTTAATCTTTTTAGTTTCGGGATAAGGCTTATAATTCTCTTCCCACGGGAAAGTATAATCAAGTCCGAGCTCGTCTCTTACAGCGTTGATTTCGCCCTGAACAGACTCGTTAATCGGAACGCCGTGAGGCTCTCTTTCTTTCCAGATTTCGTATTCCTTTTCGCCTGCAATATAAATTCTTTCAGCGTCAGGAGCTTTTCTTGATTCGCGTACCTTGCGGATGATGTCGCCTGTCTTCTTTCTGCAAAGCTCTTCGCCGAGGAAGTGGTTTGTGTCAATAGCGATGAAGAAGTGACCGAGGTGGTAAGGTCTGATGTTGCCCTCTTCGTCCTTACCGTCAAGGTCCTTACCGTAAGCGCCGTCCTGAAGAACAGATGAAAGGAATTCAACAAACATAGCAAAGCCGTAGCCCTTGTATCCGCCGAGTGCTTCGCCGATTCCGCCGAGTGTTGTAAGAGCAGCAGTGCCCTGGCGAATCTTCTTAAGAGCAACGCCTGCGTCGCCTTCAACGGGAGTACCGTCGATGTTGATTATTGTACCCGGGTGAACGGGCTCGTCTATTCTTGCGTAGTATTCAATTTTACCGTTCTGGGTAATTGAAGTAGCGCAGTCAAAGTTAAAGTCAAATGCTTCGTCAGACGGAACACCAAGTGTGAACGGGTTAGTACCGAACATACCCTCAGTACCGAAGGTCGGTGCAACTGAAGGACGTGCGTTTGTACCTGTCATACCGATACAGCCCTGCTCGGTTGCCATTGAGGTGTAATAGCCTGCAATACCGTAGTGGCACGAATTGCGAACAACAACCATACCCATACCGTATTTCTTAGCCTTGTCAATAGCCATCTGCATAGCCTTTGTACCGATAACCTGACCCATTCCGTTGTGGCCGTCAACAACAGCAGTTGTTTCGGTTTCCTTAATAATATCAAAGTTTGTAGTCGGTGACTGGATTCCTGCCTTAATTCTGTCAAGATAGATGGGCTTGAATCTGTTACAGCCGTGGCTTTCAATACCTCTCTTGTCTGATTCAAGAAGAACGTCTGCACACATTTCTGCTTCGTCTCTCGGGATTCCGTATCCGACAAAAGCGTCGGTTACAAAATCAGTAATTAAGTTCCATGGACATACTACTTTTGGCATAGCAATAATCTCCTTTTCAAATAAAAAATATTTAATAATTTTTGACAAATTCATTATACCATAATTAAATAATATATCAAGTTAAATTTTTAACAAACTATTGTGTTGATTACTATGTAATTTTGTGATATTATATACACAACAGGATTGGAATGATTATTATGAATAAGGTAACTATTTTACTTTCAAAGTATAACGACCCGTTCAGTAAGCTTATTGCACTGAGCAGCGGGGAGTATACGCATATCTCAATCTCTCTCGACCCTGAGGAAAAGGAGTTTTACTCATTTAATTTAAAGGGCTTTATCAAAGAGAACTGGGAAAACAAAAAGTCAAAATACCTTCTTCCCAACCGCCTCAGATTTTATATTTACCCTGACGATGAAACGTTTGAAAAGCTCAGGGGCGAAATTGAGCGGTTTGAAAAAAGAAAGGGCGAAATCAAGTATTCTGTTTTCGGAACGCTTTTAGGTATGGCGCGTATCCCTCATAGTTTTAAGAAGGAATACTTCTGTTCGCGTTTTGTTGCCGAGGTACTTACAAAAAGCGGAGCGGTAAAACTGAAAAAGAAAAGCTCGCAGTACCTGCCTATGCATATAATAAAAGAGCTTAAGCCTCATCTTCTCAAGAAAAAAGGAGTTGTCTGAAACAACTCCTTTTTTTCGTGTGATTCGTAAACCGTTTCTGCGGTTAATTCTTAACCGTAACCTTAATCTTTTTGTTAATACCGTTCTGGGCATACGCGTAAACATAGCAGGTGCCCTTTTTCTTTGCGGTAATTTTGCCTTTTGAATCTACGGTTGCAATATTCTTGTCCGTGCTTTCGTATCTGATTTTTCTGTGGTCTCTTGTCTTAAGCTTTTTTGTCTCCTTAACAGCCTTTGCGCGGAGCTTAAAGGATTTGCCACTCTTTGCAAGCGTAACCTTGTTTTTCTTTGCTTTTGTATTTACGCTCTTGTAGTTACAGTATTTTCCTCCCTTTGTAACAATGTGCATCGTAAGCGAGGTTGCGAGGTGTTTTCCGTTTGCGTCAAAAGCGGATACAAGATACTTGTAGTAGGTACCCTTCTTAAGCTTCTTCTGGGTGAAGGAGGTTGAGTAGGATTTTCCTATATACTGATACCTGTTAGCACTTCCGCATTTGTTGCCGTATATAAGATAGTATTTTGCACCGTTAAACTTGTTCCACGTAAGCTTGACGGAATTCTTCGTAACCTTAGCCTGTTTCGCAGGGAATCTTGCAAACGAAGCGCCTTTCGGGTCGTTGTCGTTCTTTAATCCGGTAATAAACCTTGTTACCTG
>CAMNAP010000133.1 GCA_946531445.1 uncultured Clostridia bacterium | reverse complement strand
CCGTTTCTGTAGCGCCTGAGCATTTCGTTTGCAAGAATTTCATACTGCTCCTTAAGTACGGGTAAATCGCTTTTCCTGAGCGCCCACGGCTCGTTTGGGGAGCACACAACGGGCTCAACCGAAAGCTCCTTGAAGCCGAGGTCAGCCATATGGATTAAATCCTTTGAAAAATCCGTATTGAAATGGGTGTACGTACCCCTCATATAATAATTCTTCTGCCCTCTTGAATCGGCAAATTTTCTGAACTTGTCAACTATTAAATCATAAGAGCCCTTGCCGTTTGGTGTTTTTCTCAGATTGTCGTGAACGCTTTTACGTCCGTCAAGAGAGAGAACAACGTTCCCCATTTCACTGTTACAGAAGTCTATTACCTCGTCGTCAACAAGAACGCCGTTTGTTGTAAGCGTAAAACGGAAATTCTTGTTGTGCTTCTTTTCAAGCGAACGTCCGTACTTTACAAGCTCTTTGCAAACCTCCCAGTTAAGAAGAGGCTCGCCGCCGAAAAAGTCAACCTCAAGATTTCGCCTTGTTCCGCTGTTTTCAACAAGAAAGTCAAGCGCCTTTTTTCCCGTTTCAAGGCTCATAAGTCCCTTGTCCTCGCCGCCGTATTCGCCCTTGCCCGCAAAACAGTATTCACAGTTGAGGTTACAGCCGTGAGCAACGTGAAGGCATATTGCCTTAACTACGCCCTGACGGTTTTTAAAGTCCGCCGCGTCAGCTTCAAAGGTATCCTTTGCGAAAAGTCTGCCCTCGGCTTTGAGCGCTTCAATGTCATTAAAGCATTCGTCAATTTCCTCAGGTGTTACCTCTCCGCTGTCCTTATATTTTTCAAGTATGTATTTTTTTATTTCGCTTTTCGGCGTGTTTTCATACATAGTTATAATATCGTATGTCGCACCGTCAACGCTGTGAACACAGCCGCTGTTCTGGTCTATTATAATATTATAACCGTTCATTTTATATGCGTGAATCATTTTTGTCCCTTTAAATTAAACGGGCGACCACAGGTCGCCCCTACGTTTAATCAATTATTTTTTAATCTGCTCACATTTCTGATTTGCTACTGAGCAAGAGGTCTTGCTTGCTGACTGGCAGGATGTCTGACATTCGCCGCAGCCGCCCTTCTTAGCTGATTCGCAAAGATTTCTTGAGCTTAATGTGTTAATCTTTTTCATAATAGCACCTCATTATTTTTATTTCTAAAGTATTATAGAATATTACTTCGCTTTTGTCAATATCTTATCAGGAAGAAGTGCGCTGTCTGATATAACGCAAACGCCGCTGTCAATAAGTGCTTTAATATAAGCTACCGTTTCAGCTTTGATTATTTCATTCGGTACAACTATTGGAATGTCGGGAGGATATGCGTAAATAAACTCGTTTGAGCGTTTTCCTGCTGCTTTTAAAAGCGGCGTTTCCTCCGCGCTGTCCGATATGCTTATAATGTTCTCTGTATTGCTTACACACGGCCTTGAAAACGGTTTTGAAGCAGCTAAGCTCAGCTCTTCATCTATTTCGCAAAGCGCTGTTTTAAGGCGCAGGAAAGCTTCCTTGGTGTCGCCGACAGATGTCATAAGAACGATGTAATTAACGCTTACCATTTCGGGCTCAATAAGGTATTTGTTTCTCAGTATATCCGCAAGACTTGCGGCGCTTATGTCGGTGTTTTCCGTGGAAATAATAATCTTTGAAATATCCTCACAGTATTTAAGCGTAAGGTGTTCAAATTCCGTAACTCTGAATTCGCAAAGGCTGTCGTAGTATTCTCTGAAAAGTGATTTATCTTTTTCAATAATGTCACAGCAGATTGATATGCTGTTCATAAGAACATAGCTTGGCGAGCTCGTCTCAAATATATCAAGATAAAGCTTTGCCTTTGGAATATAGCTTCTGTCATATACATTCATAACTGCGCACTGAGTAAGCGCAGGAAGAGTTTTATGAAGCGAGGATACAACTATACTGCCCTTAGGATATGCGGGAAAGTAGTGAAGCCCTAAATGCGCGCCGTGCGCCGCGTCAACAATAAGCGGTATGTCACATTTTATATCGCTTATCCGTCCCTCGTATGTGGGCGAGGTTATAATTACCGCTTTAGCGTCGCTATGTCTGCTTATTACGCTATCAAGCGAGTCCTGATTCAGCTTTGTATAGTAGCCGTTTATACTGTCAAATTCGGGCTCGGCGTAAACGACTCTGAGCTTTCTGAGCATACACGCGTTATATACACTTTTGTGGCAGTTTCTTGCAATAATAACCTTGTCGCCCTCGTTACACACCGTAAAGACCGCCGCAAGAATTCCCACCGTTGAGCCGTTGACAAGCATAAATGACTTTTCACTTTTGTAGATTTTTGCAAGTCTGTTTTCAGTTTCGGCAATAACGCCGTCGGGTGAATGAAGATTGTCAAAGCCGTCAATCTCGGTTATGTCAATCTCTGAGCCGATAATACCGAATTTTTCATTCCGCTTGTGACCGGGCATATGAAAAGGATATCTTTCAAGCCTGTCAAGCTTATCGTGAAGTTTCATTTCACCGCCCCCTTAAATGTATTTTAACATATATTTGAATTTATATCAATGTTGTGTTATTATTGAAATGGGTGATAATATGAAATTTATTTCGTGGAACGTTAACGGGCTTAGAGCCTGTGTTAACAAAGGCTTTGAGGATTTCTTCAACGAAATTGACGCCGATATTTTCTGCGTTCAGGAAACAAAGCTTCAGGAGGGACAGATTGACTTTGCCCCCGATGGCTATTATTCCTTTTGGAATTACGCCGAAAAGAAGGGCTATTCCGGTACGGCAATCTTTACAAAAAAAGAGCCCGTTTCCGTTAAATACGGAATGGGAATTGACGAGCACGATAAAGAGGGGAGACTCATAACTCTTGAGTTTGAGGATTTCTACTTTATTACCGTTTATGTCCCTAATTCTCAAAATGAGCTGAAACGTCTTGATTACCGTATGAAATGGGAGGATGATTTTCTTTCATATATCAAAGCACTTGATGAGAAAAAGCCGGTTGTTTACTGCGGCGACCTCAATGTTGCTCACAGCGAAATAGACCTGAAAAATCCAAAGACAAATAGAAACAATGCAGGCTTTACTGATGAGGAGCGCGCAAAGCTCAGCGCTGTGCTTGACAGCGGATTTACTGATACGTTCAGATTTTTCTATCCTGATAAAGAGGGGATTTACTCCTGGTGGTCATACCGCTTCAAAGCAAGAGAGAAAAACGCAGGCTGGCGTATAGACTATTTCATAACGTCAAAGCGTCTTGACTCAAAGCTTAAAGGCGCAGGGATACATACAGACATTTTCGGCAGCGACCACTGTCCGATTGAGCTTGAGGCTGATTTATGAGAAAACAGTATAAGAAAATATTGAGGGCGCTTGTTGCCTGCCTTTGTATTGCGGTTATAGCCGAGCTTTTGTGCTTTAACTATGAGTGCTATATCTCTCTTCCTGACAAAAGTGAAAGCGTTAGTTTTACAATTTCAGACGATATTTACAGCCCGGACGGTGAAATGTTTACCTCTCCCGAATTTGACATTTATGAAAACGGGGAAATGCCGTATTTCTTAATTGATAATATCAATAAAAGCGTGAAATACCTTTACCTTGATATATACCCGTCATACGAGGGCGCGCCGAATGAGGCGTGCTTTGACGTTTTTATCAAGGACGAGGGAAACTCTGGTTTTTATAATTGCGGCACAATAAGGCTTCACCCCTCGTTTGAAAAAACTAAATATATAAGGCTTCATTCCTACGGAAGAATTAATGCTATAAAGCTTGTTGTGAACCACGACGGCTATATGGGACTTAATAC
>CAMNAP010000132.1 GCA_946531445.1 uncultured Clostridia bacterium | reverse complement strand
TCTCTATCCTGCTTATCGCAAAGAAGCTCAACTGCGTCAACAATTGCCCATACCCATGCTGCAATTATGCCAATTCCGAAGAACAGCGAGCCGATAATGCAGATAAGAAGCTGAGTGAGCGCCTTATTCTTATATCCGAGATAGAAATTATGTATGCCGAACCCGCCGAGAGACGCGGCTAAAAGGACTGCGGCATATTTTCTTTTCGGCTTATAGTCTTCGGGATAATCAGTTCTCGGCTTTGGAGTGAACTGCGGCGCTCCCGATGGAATATAATACTGATTTGAATACGGCTCTCCCTGAGGTGCTGCAGTCGGAGCATAATACGGCGGCTGTGCATATGGCGGCACAGCGTTAGCTGTCTGAGCATATTGAGCCTCAGAATTAATAGGCTGAGCCTCCTGAGCAGGCTCCGATACGGGAATTTCTGCTGCCGGCTGAGGAGCTTCAGGTTGGGTTAAAGGAGTATCGTTAATGCAGTTGCAAACCTCTCCTTCTTCAAGCGGTCTTCCGCAATTTGGACATTCCATAAATTTTACCTCCGTTTTTTATTTCAATTTCATTATAGTTTTATTATCTTTTTAAAGTCAACACTTTTTTATAAATCATTATAAAAAGTTTGAAATTCCTTAATATATTTAAGAAGCTATTGAAATAAAAATTTTAACAGTATATAATGATTATAATTATAATCGGAGTGTGAATTTCTATGAAAAGCTTTATGGATAAGGATTTTTTACTTGACAGCGAATGCAGCAAAAAGCTCTATTTTGACTTTGCAAAAAAAATGCCTATTTGCGATTATCACTGTCATTTAAGTCCAAAAGAAATATACGAAAACAATGAGCCGTCAGATATTTCTCAGCTCTGGCTTTCAGGCGACCACTACAAATGGCGCGCAATGAGAAGCGCGGGAATTGAAGAGAAATACTGCACGGGCGACGCAACCGCAAAAGAGAAATTCTGCGCCTTTGCAAGGGCGTTGCAATACTGCGTCGGCAATCCGCTTTATCACTGGGCTCACCTTGAGCTTCAGCGCTATTTTAACATAGATACACCGCTCAATGAAAAGACAGCAGAAGACATTTTTAAAAAGGCAAACGAGGCGATAAAAAACGGCGACTTCAGACCGCGCACGCTCATTGAAAAATCAAACGTAAAATATGTCTGCACAACCGACGACCCGATTGATACGCTTGAGTACCACAAGCTTCTTGCAAAGGAGAATTTACCGTTTAAGGTGCTCCCCTCCTTCCGTCCAGACAAGGCGCTTAACCTTAACCTTGAGGGCTTTCCCGAATACATCAAAGCGCTTGAAAAGGCGGCTGATATAAAAATCAAAAGCGTAAACGATATAGTTACTGCGCTGTGTAAGCGTGCGGATTATTTCAACTCAGTCGGCTGCAGAATTTCAGACCAGGCTTTTGACTATGTTCCGTTTGAGACCGCAGACGAAGAAGAGCTTGACGCAATATTTAACAAGGCGCTTAAAGGCGAGACTCTTGAGCAGCTTGAAATTGATAAATACCGCTGCAGAGTTATGCTTGCGCTCGGCAAAAAATACAGCGAGCTTGGCTGGGCAATGGAAATTCACATTGGCGCAATGAGAAACAATAACGCGCAGGCGTTCAGCTCACTTGGTGCAGATACAGGCTTTGACTCAGTAGGCGACTGCGAAATCGCACAGCCGCTTTCACGCTTTCTTGACCGACTTTGCTTTGGCGGACACCTTCCGAAAACAATACTTTTTAACCTTAACGACAAGGACAACACCGTTCTTGCAACTATGCTCGGAAACTTCCAGAGCGCCGAGGCTGAAAGCAAAATACAGTTTGGACCTGCTTGGTGGTTCCTTGACACAATGGACGGTATGACGGCTCAGATGAAGGCGCTTGCTAACCTCGGTGTGCTTGGAAAATTTATAGGAATGGAAACTGACTCACGCTCGTTTACATCTTACGCAAGACACGAGTATTTCAGAAGAATTATGTGCCGTCTTATCGGACGCTGGATTGAGGACGGCTGGTACGCATACGACGAAGAAATTGTAAAAGAAATAATTGAAGGAATCTGTTATAACAACGCGATAAAGTATTTCAACTTTGAATAACGGGGGTAGTAAAATGAACCTCAACTTAAAACCGAAAGAAAAATGCACCTTTGACGAGGTTTCGCTCGGTGAAATTATGCTAAGACTCGACCCGGGCGAGGGACGAATCAGAACGGCGCGCTCCTTAAAAGTATGGGAGGGCGGCGGAGAATATAACGTTGCAAGAGGGCTTCGCCGCTGTTTCGGTATGAAAACGGGAGTAATTACAGCCTTTGCCGAAAACGAGGTAGGCTATCTTTTAGAGGACTTAATCCTCCAGGGCGGCGTTGACACAAGCCTTATTAAATGGGTACCCTATGACGGAACAGGAAGAGAAGTCAGAAACGGACTTAACTTTACAGAGCGCGGCTTTGGTATAAGAGGCGCTGTCGGCACGTCTGACAGAGGCAACACCGCAATTTCACAGCTCAAAAAAGACGATATTGACTGGGACTATATCTTCGGTACACTCGGCGTTCGCTGGCTTCACACAGGCGGAATATATGCTGCGCTTTCAGAAACTTCTGCCAAAACCGTTATCACCGCTGTTAAAAAGGCTAAGCAGTACGGCACTGTAGTTTCATACGACCTTAATTACCGTCCGTCACTTTGGAAAGCTATCGGGGGTCAGGCAAAGGCACAGGAGGTCAACAAAGAAATTGCAAGATACGTTGACGTTATGATAGGTAACGAGGAGGACTTCACCGCCTGCCTCGGCTTTGAAATTGAGGGCAACGACGAAAGCCTTAAGGAGCTTAATATTGACGGCTACCGTAAAATGATTGAAAATGTTACTGAGGTATATCCTAACCTTAAGGTCATTGCTACAACGCTCAGAACAGTTAAAACCGCAACCGTCAATGACTGGAGAGCTATCTGCTGGGCAGACGGCAGAATATACAATTCGATTGAATTCCCCGCTCTTGAGATTATGGACAGAGTCGGCGGAGGCGACAGCTTTGCAAGCGGACTCATCTACGGACTTATGACGTATGAGGACGCACAAAAGGCGGTAAACTACGGCGTTGCACACGGCGCGCTTGCTATGACAACACCCGGCGACACCTCTATGGCAAGCCTTAAAGAGGTTGAAGCAAAGGTAAACGGCGCTTCAGCACGAGTTCAGAGATAAGGAGAAAAATATGGCTAACAAAATTGAAACCCTTCAAAGAATTCATGAGGCGGGCATTGTTGCAGTTGTCCGCGCAGAATCCGTTGAGCAGGCACAAAAAATTACAGAGGCCTGTATTAAAGGCGGAGTTGCGGCAATTGAGCTTACCTTTACTGTACCGCACGCAGATAAGCTGATTGAGGCTATGTCAGAAAAGTATAAATCAGGCGAAATAATTATCGGCGCAGGAACTGTTATGGACGCCGCTACGGCAAGAATAGCTATACTTGCAGGCGCACAGTATATTGTTTCACCCCATTTTGACGAAGAAATTATAAAAACCTGCAACCGCTACGGAATTCCCTCAATGGCAGGAATCTACACCCCTACCGAAGCTGTAAAAGCTATGGAATGCGGTGCTGACGTTCTCAAGGTATTCCCCGGAGACGTTGCAGGCCCGAAGTTTATCAAGGCGCTCCACGGTCCTATTCCGCAGGCAATAATGATGCCGACGGGCGGAGTTGACGTTGTCAACGTTAAAGAATGGATAAAAGCGGGCGCATATGCAGTAGGCGCAGGCTCTTCGCTTACAGCAGGAGCTAAAACGGGCGACTATGAAAACATTACACAAACAGCTAAAATCTTTGTTCAAAGAATCAAAGAAGCAAGAGAAGA
>CAMNAP010000131.1 GCA_946531445.1 uncultured Clostridia bacterium | reverse complement strand
AATTCGGAATTCGGAGTGCGGAATTAATTAAAGCATACAACAACTGAGAGGAGAAGAAAATGGCTAAAAAGGGCGAGCTGTCGCCGATGATGCAGCAGTATTTTCAAGTGAAAAAAGAATATCCCGGAGTCATTTTGTTCTTCCGTCTCGGCGATTTTTACGAAATGTTTTTCGATGACGCAAAAACTGCGTCAAAGGAGCTTGACCTTGTTCTTACGGGCAGAGACTGCGGCCAGGAGGAGCGCGCTCCAATGTGCGGCGTTCCGTTCCACAGTGCAGACAGTTATATTGCAAAGCTTGTGTCCCGCGGCTACAAGGTTGCAATCTGTGAACAGACTGAGGACCCGAAGGCGGCGAAGGGAATAGTTAAGCGCGACGTTATAAGAGTCGTTACACCCGGTACCGCAATTGAGGGAAGTATACTTGAGGACGGAGTAAACAACTATCTCTGTTCAATCTGTAAGGGCGCCAACGAAACAGGGCTCTGCTTTGCCGACGTTTCAACGGGCGAATTTCACATCACCGTTGTAAACCGCGAGGGCGAGCAGGAAAAAATAATCAACCAGCTTTCAACCTACGCGCCTAAAGAGATTATTGTAAACGAGGCGGCGTCTCAGCTTGACGAGGTTGCAAGGTTTGCCGACGTAAGGCTTAGCGTATCACTTGAAAAGCTTGAAGAGGAGCGCTTTGACTTCAACAGCGCAACTGATTTGATTATCAGCACAATGAAGAAAGAGGATATCTCCTCTCTCGGAATAGGTCACAGCAAGGCGGCTGTGTCTGCACTAGGTGCTGTAATCTCTTATCTCAGGGAAACTCAGAAAACCGATTCGCTTGAAGTACCGAGCGAGGTTGAATACTACGAGGGAAGCGACTTTATGGCGCTTGATATAAGCGCAAGAAGAAATCTTGAGCTTGTTTCCTCAATGATGACGGGCGACAAGAAGCACTCGCTTCTCTGGGTAATTGACAAAACAAAAACCGCAATGGGTAAGCGTATGCTCAAGGCGTGGCTTGAAAGACCGCTTGTGTCCCCGTCAAGGATTATCAAAAGGCAAAACGCCGTAGCCGAGCTTACAGACGCAAACATTCTTCGCGACGATGTGAGAAGCTCGCTACAGGGCGTAAAGGATATGGAACGTCTTATGAGCCGTATTGCCTACTCAACCGCAAACGCAAGAGAACTCAGGGCGCTCTGCTCAACTGCCGAGGCGCTCCCGTCAATTAAGAGCAAGCTTGAAAGTGCAAAGTCCGCAATGCTCAGAGCTGTGTACAGCGACATTGATGTTCTCGAAGACGTTCACGACCTTATTGACAACGCCGTAGTTGACGAGCCACCGTTTTCAGTGCGCGAGGGCGGTCTGATTAAAAAGGGCTTTAACAGCGAAATTGACGAGCTTGCCGAAATAGTGGACGGCGGCGCAAATATACTTGCCGAAATTGAGGCGCGCGAAAAGGAGAGAACGGGAATACCGAAGCTTCGCGTTTCATACAACAAGGTTTTCGGCTACTTTATTGAGGTCACAAATTCCTACAAGGATATGGTGCCCGAGGAATACATAAGAAAACAGACTCTCACAAACTGCGAGAGATTTATAACTCAGGAGCTAAAGGAGCTTGAGGGCAAGGTGCTCGGCGCTAAGGACAGGCTCATAGCTCTTGAATACGAGGTGTTCTGCTCTGTCAGAACAGCCGTTGCCGCAGAGGTGGAACGAATTCAGAAAACGGCTAAGGCGCTCGCAGCGCTTGACTGTCTTGCTTCGCTCGCCCAGACGGCATACGAAAACAATTACTGCTGTCCCCAGATTACAACAGACGGCGTAATTGATATTAAAGAGGGACGTCATCCCGTTGTTGAAACAATGATGAATTACGGAATGTTCGTTCCAAACGACACGCTTCTTGATACCGACAAAAATCGCTGTTCAATTATCACAGGTCCGAATATGGCGGGTAAGTCAACATATATGCGCCAGACAGCGCTTATTGTTCTGCTTGCCCAGATAGGCTCGTTCGTTCCTGCGAGAAGCGCGAGGATTTCAGTTTGTGACGCAATATTTACAAGAGTCGGCGCAAGCGACGACCTCGCAACCGGACAGTCAACCTTTATGGTGGAGATGAACGAGGTATCAACAATACTTAAAAACGCAACAGTAAATTCGCTTATTATTCTTGACGAAATCGGAAGAGGTACTTCAACCTTTGACGGAATGAGTATCGCAAGAGCCGTTCTTGAATACACAGTCAAGAAAAAGACGCTCGGTGCTAAAACACTTTTTGCAACTCACTACCACGAGCTTACAGCTATGGAGGGTATGCTTGACGGAGTTAACAACTACTCTATTGCCGTTAAAAAGCGCGGCGACGATATAACCTTCCTTAGAAGAATCGTCCGCGGCGGCGCAGACCAGAGCTTCGGTATTGAGGTTGCCAAGCTTGCGGGAATTCCCCAAAGTGTAATAAGGCGCGCAAAGGCGATTTTAAAAGAGCTTGAAGCGAATAAAATTGAAATTGAATTCAAGGCGGAGGAAGCCGTTGAAGAGGATGAAAGCGATATTCAGTATAACTTCTCAACCAATTCAGCTGCAGATATAATTGAGCTCCTCAAGGCTACGGATGTAAATACGCTTACACCTATTGAGGCTATGCAGACTCTGTATGACCTTAAGAAAAAAGCTGAGGAAATTTAACGAAAAGAGGTGACAGCCTTGCCTGAAATTAATATTCTTCCAAAAGAGGTTTATCAGCTTATCGCCGCGGGCGAGGTTGTTGAACGCCCGTCGTCAATAGTAAAAGAGATGATTGAAAACTCTGTTGACGCAGGGGCAAAGAATATAACCGTTGAAATACAAAACGGCGGAACAACCTATATAAGAATTACCGACGACGGTTGCGGAATTGAAAAAGACCAGGTCAAAAAGGTTTTTATCCCGCACGCAACAAGTAAAATCAGCAGCAGCGAGGATTTAAACGCAATAGGCACTCTCGGTTTCAGAGGAGAGGCTATGGCGTCGGTTGCCGCTGTCAGCAGGGTAGAGCTTCTCACCAGAACCGAAAACGAGGGAACGGGAACTAAATACGTAATTGAGGGCGGCGAGGAAAAGGCTTTTTCAGACGCGGGTTGTCCGAAAGGCACAACAATTGCGGTTAAGGATATTTTCTTTAATACCCCGGCAAGAATGAAGTTCCTGAAAAAAGACGTAACCGAAGGAAACTCCGTTGCAGGAATTGTGGACAGAATGGCAATCAGCCACCCTGACATTTCATTCCGTTTTATACGCGACGGAAAACAGACTCTTATTACCTCGGGCAACGGCGATTTAAAAGATGCAATTTACTCCGTTTTGGGAAGAGAGTTTGCCGCCTCGCTTATTGACGTTGATTACAGCATAAACAATATGAGAGTCAGCGGTGTTGTAACAAAGCCCTCGGCTTCAAGAAAAAGCAGGGCAATGCAGTATTTCTTTATCAATTCAAGACTTGTAAAGAGTCAGACTGCAATGGCGGCGCTTGAGCAGGCGTATAAAAATTCGGTTATGGTTGGCAAGTTTCCGGGCTGTGTGCTCAATATCGAGTGTGATAAATCCTTTGTAGACGTAAACGTTCACCCCGCTAAAATTGAGGTGCGCTTTGCAAACGAAAGACCGATTTTTGAGCTTATTTACTACGGCGTAAAAAACGCAATTCATACAGGCGATTCTCCGAAAGAGGCAACGCTTGACGGCGCAAGCCGCCGTCCTGTTCAGACTACCGCTTCGGGCAGGCTTGATTTCTTCGTTAAGGAAGAGGACAAGCCGGTTCAGATGGAGTTTAAACAAAAGAGCAACCCCGATAAATTCTGGCAGGTTGCCGCGTCTGACAGCCGCGATAATCTTTACCGCGCTCAGACGGAAAATAATTCAAAAGAGAAAAAAGCCTCTGTCAATATTATTGACAGCAGTAATATAAACAGAATTCAGGTTAAGGATACAGCCGCTCCGATTAAAGAGGAAAC
>CAMNAP010000130.1 GCA_946531445.1 uncultured Clostridia bacterium | reverse complement strand
TTCGAAGGAACAGACGCACCGATAATTAAAGATGACATTCAGACAACCGAACCGACGCCTGCAGTTGAGCCTGCACCGGCACCCCGGCCGACGCCTGCGGTTGAGCCTGCACCTGCGCCGCAGCCCGCTCAGGAAAATCCGCTCCTTAGAGGCAGCGCTTATAACACACCGTATTCAGACAGAACGGTATTCTATCAGCCGCCTATTAATAACGGCGCTCCCGAAGCAAACGGAAATAATTTTGATATTCCCGCAGCTTTTAACCAAAGGCAACAGTCTTATAAACAGGCCCCTGTTCAGCCGCCTGTACAAACACAGCCCGGCTCACCCGAATTTTACAGTCAGCCAAAGAAAAAGAAAAATATAGCGGCAATAGTTATAGCTGTTATTGCCGCATTTGCTGTAATTGTTTCGTTTGCCGGCGTTTTATATGCAGTTAATCACGATAAGGGCAGCAGCAACTCGTCTGACAGCAGCAGTATATTTGACGAATTCAGAAATGACGACGAGGATAAGGATGATTCAAACGACAATTCAGACGACGCCGAAGCTGAGGTTGAAAGCAGCGACGAGGCTGCAAAAACAAATTCAAACGGCGACCTCACAGTAACAGGCGTAGTTGAAAAAACAAAGGATTCCTGCGTAGGTATTACCGTTTACGCAAAGCAGGATGATTTCAGCTATTTCTACAATTTCGGAAATGAAAATCAATCCTCTGACGGCGAAGTTAAGTCAGGCGAGGGCTCGGGCGTAATTATGAGCGAGGCCGGAGGAAAAACATATATTATGACCTGCGCTCACGTTATTGAGGGCGGAACAAAATATACCGTAACGCTTGATAATGACAAGGAATACGAAGCGCGCTTTGTAGGAAGCGACGCCCAGACAGATATAGGCGTTCTCGTAATTGACGCAACAGGACTCAGTGTTGCCAAGTTCGGCGACAGTAAGGATATCAATATCGGTGAGGACTGCGTAGTAATCGGCTGCCCCGGCGGACTTGAATTCAAAAACAGCGTAACAAAGGGAATTGTTTCAGCGCTTGATGTTCCTATTGAATCAACAATCGGCTATAACAATGAATGTATACAGGTTGACGCCGCTATTAATCCAGGCAACTCAGGCGGTGCGCTCTTTAATATGCAGGGCCAGGTAATTGGTATCAACTCTTCAAAAATTGCTTCAACCGAATATGAGGGAATGGGCTTTGCCGTACCGAGTAATACGGCGGTTTCAACAGCTAACTCTCTTATCAAAAACGGATATGTAAAGGGAAGAGCTAAGCTCGGTATCTCTTACGCAACCTTCTCAATGCTCCAGAACGGCGGCACTCAGATTCTTGCCGCTCTTGAGGAAAAGGGCTTTAAGGACGCTCAGGGAACAATGATTATCAGCGAGATAAGCGAGGATTCGGACCTTAACGGTAAGGTTGAGAAGAATGATATGATTGTTGCTGCAAACGGCGAAACAATGACGTCTGTTGACGTTCTCACATCCATTCTTGCAAAGAGCAAGCCCGGCGATACAATCAAGCTTACAATTGCAAGAATTGAAGGAAACAACATTAAAACCTTTGAGGTTACCTGTAAGCTTATTGAAGCAAAAGAATAACCGGTATTAAGCGGCAGCCTGACTGCCGCTTTTTCTTTCAAATAATAACTTTTCCCCTTGACAAATGAAAATAATGGAATATAATATAGTTAGCACTCGACAAAGAAGAGTGCTAATTTTACTGAATTTTATTATTTTGAGGTGATAAATATGAGAAAAAAACAGTTTAAGGCAGAGTCTAAAAAGCTGCTTGATATGATGATTAATTCAATCTACACTCACAAGGAAATTTTCCTCAGAGAGCTCATTTCAAACGCAAGCGACGCTACCGATAAGCTCTATTTCAAATCGCTTACGAATACTGATATCAGTGCTTCCCGCGATGAGCTTAAAATCAGAATTGATATTGATAAGGAAAACAGAACGCTCACTATCAGCGACAGGGGCGTCGGTATGACCGAAAAAGAGCTTGAATCAAATCTCGGCACTATAGCAAAGTCTGATTCTCTCAACTTTAAAAAGGAAAACGAGGGCGACGAAAACATTGAAAATATTGAGGTTATAGGTCAGTTCGGCGTAGGCTTCTACTCATCGTTTATGGTTGCCGATAAGGTTGAGGTCGTTTCAAAGGCGCTTGGTGAGGAGGGCGCGTTTAAATGGCTCAGTGAGGGCGTTGACGGCTATACTGTTGAGCCCTGCGAAAAGGAGGAGCGCGGAACTGCTGTAACGCTTTATATTAAGGAAAGCAATGAAAACGAGGATTACGATAAGTATCTTGAGCAGGGAACAATTCAGTCACTTGTTAAAAAGTACAGCGACTATATCCGTTACCCGATTGTTATGGAAATGACCTCTCAGGTGCCAGACCCCGAAAAGGAGGGCGAATACATAACCGAAATCAACGATGAAATCCTCAACTCACAGGTACCGCTCTGGCGCAAGAATAAAAATGAGATTACCGAGGAGGAGTATAACAATTTCTATAAGCAGAAATTTTACGATTACACCGACCCGATGACGGTAATCCATTCAAAAACTGAGGGACAGGCAACCTTTGACGCGCTAATGTTCATTCCTCAGAATGCGCCGATGGATTTCTATTCAAAGGATTATGAAAAAGGACTTCAGCTCTATTCAAACGGCGTTCTTATTATGGATAAGTGCTCAGACCTGCTTCCCGATTATTTCAGCTTCGTAAAGGGACTTGTAGACAGTGCCGATTTAACTCTCAACATCTCGCGCGAGGTGCTTCAGCATGACCGCCAGCTTAAAATAATTGCAAAGGCAATTGACAAAAAGCTTAAAAGCGAGCTTACAAAACTTCTTAAAAACGACAGGGAAAAATACGAAAAGTTTTTCTCAACCTTCGGCGTTCAGCTTAAGTGGGGCGTGTATTCAGACTACGGTATGAATAAAGACGGACTCAAGGATTTACTTCTCTTCAAATCCTCAAACGGCGGCTATGTAACGCTTAAGGAATACAGAGACCGTATGGCTGATTCCCAAAACGATATTTACTACGCCTGCGGCGACAGTGAAGAAAAAATCGCCCTTCTTCCTCAGTGTGAAACCGTTAAGGAAAAGGGACTTGAGGTGCTGTACTTTACAGACGATGTAGACGAATTTGCCGTTCAGATGCTTATGGAGTACGACGGCAAGCATTTCGTAAACGTTCAGAAAGAGGAATTTGACCTTTCAACAGACGCTGAAAAAGAGGCGACCAAAAAGAAAAACGAGGACTCTAAGGAGCTTCTTGAAAAAATGAAGTCCTTCCTTACAGGCGAGGTAACAGACGTCAAGTTTACAAACAAGCTCGGCTCTCACGCCGTAAGCCTTGCCGCAGAGGGCTATCTCAGTATGGAAATGGCAAAGGTGTTCTCTCAGATGCCGGGTGCAGGGGACAATATGAAAGCAAATCTTGTGCTTGAAATCAACAGCGCTCACCCGATTGCTGAAAAGCTCGCCTCATCTGATGACGAAAAGCTTGAAAAATACACAAAAATTCTCTACTCACAGGCTCGCCTTATCGCGGGACTCCCGATTGATAACCCAACTGAATTTTCAGACACAATCTGCGAGCTTATGTAATAAGACAGAAGCGGAATGCAAAAGAGTCGGTACGGTAACGAAGGTTAGTCCAAAAATCGTATCTTTTCCGCCATAACTTCATTAAAAAGTCCATTAGGGCGTCAGCCCAAATGGACTTTTATGCTTTGTTATGACAAAAAACCTACTGATTTTTGGATGCGTAGCAGTTTTGACTAAGTAGTTTTAGTTCATAAAGGTATTACAAAATCCCCTGCATACTCGCGTATACAGGGGATTTTTAATGCTTTTAGGGACAAAAGGACAAGGTCAAAACCTGTCCTTCGTTATCGCACCGACTCTAAGCATTCCGCTTTTTTTAGCTTTGCTTATCTCATTGACTCTTCGTAAGCCTTAATCATCTTTTTAACCATCTGACCGCCTACGGAGCCTGCCTGCTTAGAAGTAAGGTCGCCGTTGTAACCCTGCTTAAGGTTAACACCTACCTC
>CAMNAP010000129.1 GCA_946531445.1 uncultured Clostridia bacterium | reverse complement strand
AGCTTATGGGTGCGCTCGGCGCCGCTGAATACGCAAGACAAAAGGGACTTGCCAAAGCCTGACAGATAAGGAGAAATAATATGACTGCACTTAAAATTATAGCTATAATAGTAGCTGTTTTTGCCGCTCTCTTCGGATTAACCTTTATTGTATATATGTTCAATCTTGATATGAAGCTTATGGCTGCTCTTGAACCTGTTATTGACAAGGTTTACGACAAAAGGAAGAGAGACCCTAAAGTATAATGAAGCTTTACGATGAATGCTTTAACGGAGTTGAAGAGCTTCTTGCTCGGTATCCTGCTAAACGACTGATTCCGAACACACAGGCACAATGGAAAGATGTCGGTAAAAATCAGATTATTTTCCAGAGCGACACTGCGTTTGAGCTTGGCGGCGGTACTCTTCCCGCAGTAAGCAGTATTGCGCTTACAGACAAAGAGAGCTTTGTGGGAAACGACGAGATACTGCTTATCGGGAACGACCTTCTAGATATAAAAAAAGACTCCCCGTTTGCAAGGATAGCGCTTTTGCGCGTTAACGAGGAGAAAATGGGAACAGGCAACGAGCTGTATCAGACTATAAGAAAGATTGAATATACAAGATATCATCTTAACCCCGAGGGCTATATGATGAGAATTTCGGCTTTCACTCACCGCGAGGCCGCGCGTGTAAGTAAAAACGCCGTTAAAAACGGACTGAGCTTTGCCGATGTGGGCAGGCTGTTTATAGACGAATACAAAAAGCAACGGCAGGTTGAAGCCGTTAAGCTTCTTTTCGTAACAGCGCCCGACTTTCCGTATGATAAGCTCAGCGAGATAATGGAAAAGTCGGAAAAAATTACAACAGCGCTTGACCATCTTATGAAAAACGTAAAAATGGATTGCGGCTCTTGTAAGCTTAAAGATGTGTGCGAAGAGGTTGAGGCTTTGTCTGACAGAGATTTCAAAAAGAAATAATAAAAATTAAGGGAGAGCAAATCGCTCTCCCTTAGTATTATTTATCAAACGTCTTTACCGATTGACTGTCTGAATTCCTTATACTTCTTCTCGTATTCCTTTTCTTCCTTTGTCTTATACTTGATAGCAATCTTTCCTGCTCTCTTTAATGTGTAAGGAAGAATCTTTGTGAACTTCTGCTCTGCGGTAACCATAGTAGAAGCATTCGGATGGTCGCGGTGAAGATGGATTGCGTCAAATTCGCACTTTGTAGTACAAACGCCGCAGCCGATACACTTGTTCGGGTCAACAACGCTTGCGCCGCAACCGAGACAGCGAGCGGTTTCAATCTTAACCTGCTCCTCTGTCAGCGTCTTGTGTGCGTCGCGGAAGGACATCTTGTAGTCAATTTTCTCGTCCATTCCTGCTTCCTGACGCGAGGAATTGTCATAGGATTCAACAACAATATTATCCTTGTCAAGCTCTATGAAATCGCGGCGGTTTCTGCCGATTGTCATGCTTGCATGCGGCTTAACAAATCTGTGAAGCGATTCAGCAGCACACTTGCCCTGCTCAATTGCGTCAATAACGAACTTAGGACCTGTGTAAACGTCGCCGCCTACAAAGATATCCTCCTGAGCCGTCTGATATGTAAGCTTGTCGGCAACGGGATAATTTCCGTGCCAGAACTCAACGTTTTCACCCTCAAGAAGCTTGCCCCATTCAATTGCCTGACCGATAGCGTAAACCACTCTGTCAGCCTCAACCGTAATAGTTTCGCTCTCATCATAAAGCGGTGAGAAGCGGTTTGTTTCAGGGTCAATTGTGCGTGTGCACTTCTTGAATACAACGCCCTTAACGTTTCCGTTTTCGTCCTTGAGGACTTCCTGCGGACCCCAGCCGTTGCAGATTTCAACGTTCTCTTCAAGCGCTTCGCTTACCTCTTCGTCAGAAGCGGGCATTGTCTCTCTTGATTCAAGACACACCATAGTAACCTTTTCAGCGCCGAAGCGGTGAGACGTTCTCGCGCAGTCAATAGCAACGTTACCGCCACCGATAACTACAACCTTGCCGTCAATTTTCTGCTCCTGATTTTCAGTAGCTTCGTGAAGGAAATTAACAGCAATATCAATTCCCTTTGCGTCCTCGCCGTCAACGCCCGCAAGACGTCCGCCCTGACAGCCGATAGCAATGTAAAACGCCTTGTAGCCCTCTTCACGGAGCTGGTCAAGAGTTATGTCCTTGCCAACCTCAACGCCGCACTTAATCTCAACGCCAAGCTCTCTGATTACATCAATTTCAGCGTCAATAACATCCTTTTCAAGCTTATATGACGGAATTCCGTATCTCATCATTCCGCCGGGCTTTTCACTCTTTTCAAATACTGTAGGCTTGTAACCGATTGTTGCAAGATAATATGCGCACGAAAGACCTGCAGGACCTGCGCCGATTATGGCAATTTTTTCATCCCAGTGGTCAAAACGGTTTGAAGCCACAACTACGGGAGGAATATATCTTGTCTCTGCGTTTAAATCCTGCTCGGCAATAAACTTCTTAACTGCGTCAATAGAAACAGCTCTGTCAATTGTGCCTCTTGTGCAGGCATCCTCACATCTTCTGTTACAAACGTGGCCGCAGATTGCGGGGAACGGATTATCCTTTTTAATAAGCGCAAGCGCTTCCTGATACTTGCCCTGAGCCGCTTTCTTAAGGTAGCCCTGAACAGCAATGTGAGCGGGGCACGCAGTCTTACACGGAGCAGTACCTGTGTCATAGCAATTAATTCTGTTGTCGTCGCGGTAGTTTACATTCCACTTATCCTTACCCCATTTTTTAGCGTCGGGAAGCTCATGGCGCGGATATACAACGGGTCCTGACTTTGTGCAAAGCTTCTGTCCGAGCTTAACAGCTCCTGCAGGACAGTATTCAACGCACTTTCCGCAGGCAACGCAGTCCTTCTCCTCAACCTTTGCGGTGAAAGCAGAGCGGCTGAGGTTAGGAGTGTTGAACAACTGAGAAGTACGAAGCGCGTTACAGATATTAACGTTACAGTTACAAAGGCCGAAAATCTTATTTTCGCCGTCTATGTTTGTAATCTGATGAACATAACCGTTTTCGTCAGCCTTTTTGATGATTTCCATTGCCTCTTCGTATGTAATGTCGTGGCCCTTGCCCGTTTCACGGCAGTAGTCGGCAAAGTCGCCAAGACCGATACACCAGCCCCAGTCGTCATCTGCTACGCCCTCGTCAAGAACAGCTCTTGAAGCTCGGCATGAGCAGCGGCCTGCACCTATATGACCCTCATACTTTTTAAGCCAGTAAGAAATCTTCTCAATATCAATAGCTTCGTTTTCAAACTTAATAGCCTTTTCAACGGGTATAACGTGCATACCGATACCCGAACCGCCCTCAGGTACCATCTGGGTAATACCTGCAAGCGGAATATAAGTCATTCTCTCAAAGAAGGAAGCAACCGCGGGGTGATTTTCAAGTCGCGGATTAGCTCCGTCAGGAGTTTCCTCCATATTGAAAAGCTCTGCCGAACCCGGAACGAAAAGAGGAAGCGTATATCTTCTTTCGCTTTGCGGAGCAGTTCTTCCGTTGTGGTCATAGTGATAACCGAAATCGTATTCAAGAAGTCCTATATAACACATTTCATCAAGAACTTTCTTGAACTTTTCTTCGTCTGTAACATTACAAAGCTTAATGAGCTCATCGTAAGTATAATGATGACGCAGCTTCATTTTAAGAGCAATATCAGCCATTTCCTCCGTAACGATTTCGGCAAGTCCCCAATACTCAGGGTCCTCAACTGTAATCTTTACCTTGTGAGCAAATACATCTGTAATCTTTTTGCCGAGCTTTAAGATTTTTTCACTCGGCTGTTTATCTCCCTTATGGGGAGGTGTTACAGCCTTGTACATTTCTACCATAGCCATTCTCCGTTTCCATATAAATTATTAATAATATTATATAATGCGCTATGGTTTTTGTCAATATAGTCACCCAGGTAATTGTCGCATAAAACACATACGTCCTGCCTTTTGTTGAATTAACAGGATTCGTACTTCTGTATTACATATAATTTGATTTGAATTACCGTGTATGATATAATAAAAACGGTATAACTGCAGAATACTTTTAAGGGTGATTTTATGAAAAAGGAGAAAACAAATCAGACTCTTGTAAAACCGGACGGCGCTCTCAAG
>CAMNAP010000128.1 GCA_946531445.1 uncultured Clostridia bacterium | reverse complement strand
AAAATAAGAAAAACAATCTTGATGACGTTGTCGAAGCGTCTGATGAGGCCGTATCTATGAGTGGTTCTCAGATATGGCTTGAAAAGGGCGAGAAAATGAGCGTAAACGATTTACTTAAGGCTGTTATAATTGCAAGCGCTAACGACGCTTGTACAGCTCTTGCTGAGTATGTGGGCGGCTCAACCTCTGCGTTTGTAGCTATGATGAATGACAGAGCCGCAGAGCTCGGATGTAAGAATACTAATTTTGAAAACTGTAACGGGCTTGATGATACGGTAAAAAACCATTATTCCTGCGCATATGATTTGGCGCTCATTTCCAGAGAGGTTATGAAGCATTCGCTTGTTGAAAAATACACAACGGTATGGCTTGATTCTCTTCGCGCAGGCAAAACAGAGCTTAATAATACCAACAAGCTTGTAAATTCATTTAAAGGAATAACAGGGCTTAAAACGGGTACAACATCTAATGCGGGGTTTTGTATTTCCGCTACTGCAAAGCGCGATAACTTAAGTCTTGTGTGCATTGTGCTCGGCTCTGAAACAAGCGAGAAAAGATTTGACACAGCCTCCTCTCTTCTTGACTGGGGATTTTCAAATTATACTTGTGTAAAGGCAAAGCCTGATGTGTCAAAAATAAGAGAGGTAAAAATAATAAGAGGAGATATAAAGACTGTTAAACCGATAATTGACGGCGACCTGAACATAACAATCAGCAAAAAGGATAAGAATTTTTCGTATAATTATAATATTCACAAACAGATTGAAGCTCCCGTTTCAAAGGGGGACAGCCTCGGTCATATAGACATAGTAGGGGAGAGCGGTCTTATAAAAAGCATAAAGGTTGTATCTCCCGTTGATATATCGAAAACCTCGTTTAAACACGTGTTTTTAATGCTCCTTAAAAATATTTAATTTTATATTGATTTTTTTGACAATATGTAGTATAATTTTTCAATAATTTATATATTATACTTACGAGGTATTGTTATATGGTTAAATTTAACGACACTTATGTTCGTCCGCTTATTAACGGCGGTGAATATAAAAATATGCGTCAAAAGGTCAGCGAGGCAGTTGACACTCTTAAAAATAAAACAGGCGCAGGAAGCGACTATCTCGGTTGGGTAGACCTTCCCGAAAATTATGACAGGGATGAATTTTCAAGAATAAAGGAAGCTGCTGAGTATATAAAGAATAACGCAGATGTTCTTGTAGTTATCGGTATCGGCGGTTCATATCTCGGCGCAAGGGCTGTAATTGAAGCACTTAAATCTCAGAATTACAATCTTCTTAAAAAAGATACTCCTCAGATTTATTTTATAGGTAACTCTATCAGTCCCTCTTCGCTTAATGAGATTGTTTCGCTTTGCGAGGGAAAGGATATAGCTGTTAACGTTATTTCAAAAAGCGGCACTACAACTGAGCCGGCTATTGCATTTCGCGTTTTCAGAGAGCTTGTTAATTCAAAGTATTCGAAGGAAGAGGCAGCTAAAAGAATCTTCTGTACAACTGATAAAAACAAGGGTACTCTTAAAGAGCTCGCAGAAAAAGAGGGTTATGCAACTTTCGTTGTACCCGACGATGTAGGCGGAAGATATTCTGTTCTTACAGCTGTAGGACTTCTTCCTATTGCTGTTGCGGGAATTGATATTGACGCACTTATGAAAGGCGCTCTTGACGAGCGTAACGCCTGCCTCAGCGGTGATGAAGCTCCTCTCAGTTATGCAGCTTACAGAAACTATTTCTATAAAAACGGTAAAAGACTTGAGTGCTTTATTTCTTACGAGCCTTGTATGGCAATGTTCAACGAATGGTTAAAGCAGCTTTTCGCAGAGAGCGAGGGCAAAGACGGTAAGGGACTTTTCCCTGTATCGTGCATTTTCTCAACCGACCTTCATTCTCTCGGTCAGTTTATTCAGGAAAGCGGCTCAACGCTTATGTTTGAAACTGCCGTTAAGTTTGAAAAATGTGAAAATGATTACGTTATCAAGACTCAGGAGGGTAACCTTGACGGACTTAATTTCCTGTCAGGTGAAAATATGAGCGTTGTTAACGAAAAGGCAAGACTCGGTACTCTTCTCGCGCACACAGACGGCGGAGTAGAAAACTTTGTCCTCAGCGTTGATAATCTTGATGAATACGGAATCGGAAGTCTTATTTACTTCTTTGAATATGCCTGCGCTGTTTCCGGCTATACTCTCGGAATAAATCCGTTTAATCAGCCCGGTGTTGAGAGCTATAAGAAGAATATGTTTGCTCTTCTCGGCAAACCCGGTTATGAGGACGAAAAAGAAAGGCTTGAAAAACAGCTTGGTTTATGATAAACTAATTGTACAGATTAAGTTCTGAGAGTAAACCCAATTTGGAGGAATTATAATGATTAAAGTAATTATAGGCAACAAAGGACACGGAAAAACAAAGAGACTTATTGAGCTTGTTAATGCGTGTACCGATGCTTCTGACGGAAATGTAGTATGTGTTGAAAAAGAACCCAAACTCACTTACGATGTATCCTCAAGAGCACGCCTTTTAGAAACTGATACATACGCTATTAAGGGACACAAGGCATTCTACGGCTATCTTGCAGGTATCTGCGCAGGTAACTACGACGTAACCGATATCCTTGTTGACGCAACCTTTAAAATTGTAGGACGTGAATATGATAAGCTTATTCAGTTCTTTGATATGCTTTCCGAGCTCAGCGAAGCAACAGACGTAAACTTCTATTTCACACTCAGCTGTGACAAAGAGGATTTACCTGTAGAAATCTTTGATTACTGCGAAGAGGTATAATAACAAATTTAAGTCGGGAATATCCCGACTTTTTTGTTTTATTTAAAAAAATTACTATTGACAAATTATAATTTAATATATATAATACATAGGTACAATAATGAGGTGGTATGTATGCAGCTCGATTTTACCGGTATTTTCAATTCGTCAGGGGACGTTATAGACATTGACTATCTGCTTAAACTTGATGATTTTGAATACTCCACCTATAAACCACTCAAAAACGGTGTGACGGTAAAGGGCAGCGCTTACTCAAAAGCAGACGTTGCTCATCTTGATTTAAATGTTTCGTTTGATTTCTTCGGAACGTGTGACAGATGTGCAGACTCTTTTGAAAGAAGCTACGCCTTTGATATCTCAAAAGTTGTTGTATCTCATCTTGAGAATGAAGACGACGACGAGGGATATATAATTACAGAAAACAATATCCTTGATTTAGACGATTTAATCTATCAGGAAATTCAGTTGTTTTTACCGCATAAAATGCTCTGTAGTGACGACTGCAAGGGGCTGTGTATGAAGTGCGGTGCAAATCTCAACAGGGAAGAATGCAGTTGCAAAAAAGATGTTGACCCGAGAATGGAAGCGCTTTTGCAGTTGCTTGATTAGTAAACATTACTTTTTATATATAATAAGGAGGAAATTAAAATGGCAGTACCTACCAGAAGAACTTCAAAAGCAAGAAAAAATAAGAGACGTTCAAGTGTTTGGAAGCTCGACGCTCCTACTCTTGTTAAGTGTTCAAACTGCGGCGGTTACACAGTACCTCACAAGGTATGCAAGAACTGCGGCTCTTATAACGGAAAAGAAGTTATAAGCATGGACTAATTTTTAACGCATGGACGGCTTTAATAGCCGTCTTTATTCTTAATGTAAAGAGGTGATTAAATGGCAAAGCCTGTTGTTGCAATTGTCGGCAGACCTAATGTCGGCAAATCAACTCTTTTTAATAAGCTCATCGGCGCTCGTCTTTCTATTGTTGACGACACGCCGGGCGTAACGAGAGACAGAATATACGGCGACTGTGAGTGGCTTACACATAAATTCTTACTTGTTGACACCGGCGGTATTGAGCCGTATTCAGACGATGTAATTCTCTCACAGATGAGAGACCAGGCTCAGATGGCTATTGAAACAGCTGACGTAATCGTTCTTGTATGCGACCTTAAGTGCGGCGTTGTTGCAAGCGACCAGGAGGTTGCCGCAATGCTTCTCAAGTCAAATAAGCCAATTGTGCTTTGCGTTAATAAGTGCGACAAAGTAGGCGCTCCCGACCCTGATTTTTATGAGTTTTACAATCTCGGACTCGGCGACCCGATAGCTGTATCTTCAGTTCACGGCCACGGAACGGGCGACCTGCTTGACGAGGTTGTCAA
>CAMNAP010000127.1 GCA_946531445.1 uncultured Clostridia bacterium | reverse complement strand
GAAATCTGTTGCCCTTTTTATTTAATAACTGCGCTATTGCCGTTCGGGCTGTATTATGTTAGAATAAGCATTATAAACTTAAGGCAGGTTTGTTATGACTGATAAAAACGAAATTCTCCGTCTTGCCGCGCTTGCAAAGCTTGAACTCAGCGAAGCTGAGGCGCAGACAATTACTCGTGAAATGGATAAAATAATTGAGTTTGCTTCTCTTGTTGAAAAAGCGAGCGTAACAGGTGAAAGCCACTGTGAGCCGTCGCCGCTGTGCGAGCTTTCTGACGGCGACGTTAAGCCTTCGCTTGAAAGAGAGAAGCTTCTGTCTTTGTCCGAAAACGAAAACGGTATGTTCAGAGTCAGAGGGGGTATATGATGGAAATGATATATCCTCTTTCAAAAATGCTGAAAAATCGCGAGCTTTCGGCTGTAGAGCTTTGCGAGAGCTATATAAAAAAGATAGAAGCTGAAAACAAAAAGCTAAACGCCTACACCTCGTATACATTTGAAAAAGCGAGAAAAAACGCCGCCTTTGCCGACAGTGTCTTAAGGACGGGAAAGGGAGGTGTGCTTTGCGGTATACCGCTCGCTTTAAAGGATAATATTTGCACTCAGGGCGACCTTACAACCTGTGCTTCAAAGGCGCTTGAGAGCTACAGACCTTGCTATAGCGCAGCCGTCTGGGAAAGGCTTGAAAGAGAGGGCGCTGTGCTTCTCGGTAAAACAAATATGGACGAGTTTGCAATGGGCTCAACGGGTGAAACGGGAATATATCCGCCCGCCAAAAACCCAAACGATATTACGAGAATTGCAGGCGGCTCGTCGTCCGGAAGTGCCGCAGCCGTAAGCGCAGGGCTCAGCGTGTATTCGCTCGGCTCGGATACGGGCGGCTCTGTTCGTCAGCCTGCAGCTATGTGCGGTGCAGTCGGATTAAAGCCTACATACGGCGCGGTGTCGCGTTACGGGCTTATCGCCCACGCCTCCTCGCTTGACACAATAGGCGTAATCGCGTCGTCTGTAAGGGACGCGGCGCTTGTGTTTGATTCTATATCGGGCAGGGATTTGCGCGATATGACAAGCTGTGACGTAAACTATAACACTGCTTCAGCGCTCGGCAAGGCTGATGTTAAAAATATGACAATCGGCTTTTCAGAGCAGTTTATAAACGGAGCTGAAAAAACGGTAATTGACTCAGTTAAAGCCGCGCTGTCTTTCTTTGAAAAAAGCGGAGCAGAGATAATTGAAATCAAAATGCCCGATTTGGAACAGCTTCTCGCCGTTTACTATATCATCGCCTGCGCTGAGGCTTCCTCAAATCTCGGACGGTATGACGGAATTCGCTACGGTCACCGTGCGTCAGACTGTGAAAGCGCCGAGGAGCTTATTATTAAAAGCAGAAGCGAGGGCTTCGGAAGTGAAGTTAAAAGACGTATTCTGCTCGGTACATATGTGCTTTCATCGGGCTACTATGATGAATACTATAAAAAAGCGTGTGCCGTAAGGGAAAAGCTAAAAGAGGATTTTGACAGCATTTTTAATACCTGCAATTTTGTTTTAACGCCAACCTCTCCCTCTGTTGCAAGACCGCTCGGTACAGAGGTTACGTCGCCCGTTGAAAACTATCTTTCAGATATTTTAACCGTACCTGTAAATATTGCGGGGCTGCCTGCAATCAGCCTTCCCGTCAAAGGTGAGGGCGCTTTGCCCGCAGGCTTACAGCTTATAGGAAAACGCTTTGGCGAAAGCGAGCTGATGAGCGCGGCATATTTCTTTGAGCAAAACTGCCTTTTGAGTCTGAGCGGGGGTGAATACAGTGTATAAATTAGTCTGCGGAATTGAAACACACATTGAGCTTTCAACAAAAGCAAAGATATTCTGCTCTTGTAAAAACGGTTTTTCTGCCGAGCCGAACACACAGACCTGCCCCGTTTGTACGGGACAGCCCGGTACGCTTCCCGTTCTTAACAGAGAGGCTGTTCTTCTTGCAGTTAAGGCGGGGCTTGCCGTAAACTGTAAGATAAATTCAAAAACCCACCTTGACAGAAAGAATTATTTTTATCCCGATTTGCCGAAGGCTTACCAGATTTCACAGTTCGACGAGCCGCTCTGCCGAGACGGTTATATAACTCTCGCCTCGGGTAAAAAAATACGAATTGAAAGAATTCATATTGAGGAGGACGCGGGAAAGCTGATTCACGAAAACGGCTATACCTACATTGATTATAACCGTTGCGGCGTACCGCTTATTGAGGTTGTTTCGAAGCCTGACCTTGAAACTCCCGAGGAGGCCGCCGAGTACGCTGAAAAGCTTCGTCTTATTATGAAAAACGCGGGCGTTTCCGACTGCAAAATGCAGGAGGGCTCAATGCGCTGTGATGTCAACGTTTCCGTACACAAAGAAAATGAAGAATGGGGAACGAGGACTGAGATTAAAAATATCGGCTCAATTTCAGATATTGTAAAAGCCGTAAGGCTGGAAATGCTCCGTCAGGAGAAACTTCTTGAAAGCGGAGAAAGGGTTGTTCAGTCAACAATGCGCTATGACAGTGCACAGGGCAGAGTGTACGTTACAAGAATTAAGGAAAATTCAGATGATTACCGCTATTTTCCCGAGCCTGACACAGTTTCGTTTGAAGTGCCTGAAAGCGTGGTTGAAGAAATACGAAATGCGCTCCCCGAAAGCCCTGACGAAAGATTTGAGCGGTATGCAAAAAAGCTTGCTTTACCCGAAAATAAAGTGAGTCTCATTTACGGCTATAAAAATGTCTGCGGCTTTTTTGACGAAGCGGTAAATCTCGGTGCAAGCGCTGAAAATACAATTAATCTTATTCTTTCAACCGTTTTTGCCGTTCTTAAAACAGAAGAAGAGCGCGAGCGGTTTTCGCTTAAAATAAGCGCCGCGGATTTTGCCGAGCTTGTAAAGCTTGCCGATTCAAAAAAGATAAGAATTAATAAGGCTAAGGAAATCCTTCCCGAAATGCTGAAAAGCGGAAAGCCCGCAAGCGAGTATCTTAAAGAGGAGGATTTAACCACGCTGAGCGAGGATGAGCTCCTCAGCCTTTGCAAAACGGCAATAGATGAAAATCCAAAGGCGGTTGACGACATTAAATGCGGCAAAGCTAAGGCGCTTAACGCCCTTCTTGGATATGTTATGAAAGCTTCAAGGGGAAAAGCCGATTCGTCAAAAGCCTCAGAGCTGATACTGTCTTTAATAAAAAAGTAATAAGTAGGAGAATATGTTATGATAAATATTATTCCTTTTTTGGACTTGCTTGACACAGAAGAGGAAAAGAATAAATTTGAAGAGCTGTATAGTAAATACTGTAATCTTGTTATGTATATTTGTCTTGAAAAGCTCAATAATAACTTTGCACTTGCTGAAGAATGTACACAGGAGGTATTTTTACAAATAGCATTAAACTTTAAAAAGTTTTTAAGTCAGAGCGTTGCCGAGTCCAAAAAGCATGTTTGTACTATTGCAAGAGGTCATGCAATAAATATGTATAAAAAGGAATTCAACCCAAAGTTTCATACTGATATAGATATTTATAACGATGATTTTGCATTTGTTGATAACAGCTTTTTTGAAACGGTAAATACAAATGAACTGCGTGACGCTATCAACCGCCTCAGTGAAGAGGACGCGGTTTATATTTATCTTACATACGTTTACGGTTATACAAGTAAAGAAATCGGAAAGATGTTTAATGTCAGCGCCGATTCGGTAAGAAAACACCTTCAGTTTTCAAGAGCAAAGCTGAAAAAGCAGTTGAGCGAATAATTGCGTATTTTTTAGAAAGGTCAAAACAAATATGAGTAATTTTGAAAAGGCAGCGGCGCTTTCGCTTCAGGATTGGGTAGACACGTTACCAAAAGAGACAGAGAAGTATAAGCATACTCCCGAATACGAAAAAGCAATTCAAAAGCTTTTTGACAAAATGCGCAGAAACAAATTCCATAAGCTTACAAGAAAAACGGCAAGAGCGATTCTTATTGCCGCAATACTACTTCTTATTGCAACGGTTGCCCTTGCCTCAACGGTGGGAAAGGATTTTGTCATAAAGCATTTCGGCAGCTATGCAACATATGAGGTAGTCAATAATGAAAAAGGTGAAAAGGTAGACGGAATAAATATAGGCTACATACCGGAAGGGTTTGAACAAACCGATTATCAGCAACTAAAA
>CAMNAP010000126.1 GCA_946531445.1 uncultured Clostridia bacterium | reverse complement strand
GTTTTTGCTTCCTCGCTGCTGAGGTTTACGCACTGTCCCATTTTTGCGGGTACGTCAACGGCGTCGTCCCTTAATTCCTCGCCCTTTTTTGTTATTGAAACAATAAGGTTTCTCTCGTCCGCCTTTGAGCGCTCGCGCTTTATGTAGCCCTTGTTTTCAAGCTTTTTAAGCAGGGGAGTGAGCGTTCCCGAATCAAGATAAAGGCATTCGCCCAGCTCCTTTACGTTTATGCTTTTTTTCTCCCACATAACCATCATTGTTATGTACTGAGTGTACGTTAAATCAAGCTTGTCAAGAAACGGCTTGTAGCGTTTTACTACCTCTTTAGAGCAGGCGTAAAGCGGAAAGCAAAGCTGATTCTCAAGCTTGAGCGCGTTGTATTTTTCCTCTGACATATTATCCCTCATTCCACATTATTCAAGCAATTTTATTGTATACAATTTAATTGTAATTGTCAATACAAAAATACGCCGCTTTATACAAGCGGCGCAATTTGTCGAATTATATGCTTTTAACAACCTTAACTATTTCGTTATTTTTTATGTAAACTCTCGGTACGCGCTCGGCAACGCGGCAGGGAAGCTCATAGTTAAACGAATGAGCCGCCTCGCTGACCTCCTCCATTGAAAGCTCAAAATCGCCCTGCTTTCCTACAAGCACAACCTCGCTTCCCGTGTGAACGTCCGGTATGTCGGTAACGTCAATCATAAACTGGTCCATACACACTCTGCCGAGAATTTTTGCAAATTTTCCGTTTACAAGAACTCTTCCGATATTTGAAAGACAGCGCGGATAACCGTCTGCATAACCGGCGGGAACTGTTGCAACAACGGTGTCCTTAGTAGTTGTGTATGTTCCGCCGTAAGAGATTTCGCGCCCTGCGGGAAGCGTTTTAACGTGCGATATGCTCGCCTTCCACGTCATAACGGGCTTAATGCTGAGCAGGCATTTGTCAACCTCGTGGGAGGGATAGAGCCCATAGGTAATAATTCCCATTCTGCACATATCAAATTTATCGCCGAAATTCATTATTCCCGCGCTGTTGTTTATGTGCTTAATCGGGATTTCAATTTCTCTGTCTTTGAGCATTTTTACAAAGTCGCAAAACAGCTTCTGCTGGCGAAGCGCCTTTGTTAAATCATGCTCGTCGGCGGTTGCAAAGTGTGAGAAAAGCCCCTCTGCCTTAATGTAGTCAAGCGCCGTAATTTCCTTACAGACGTCTGCTGTTTCCTCGCTTACCTGAAAGCCTATACGGCTCATTCCCGTATCAATACAAAAATGATACGGCGTTATTTTATTCTGTTTTTTTGCTTCATCGGACAGCGCCCTCGCGTCGTCAAGGCTGAAAATGGGAATTCTTATTTCGTGCTTTACAACGTCCTCGTATTCGTTTGGCGAAACGTAGCCTAAAACGAGAATCGGCGTTTTTATCCCGGCTCTTTTTAATTCAAGCGCCTCGTCAACACAGGCAACGCCGAAAAAGTCGCATTTCCCGTCAAGAAAGCGCCCCGTTTCAACTGCGCCGTGACCGTAGGCGTTAGCCTTTATTACGCCGAGCAGCTTAACGTCCTCGGGCAGAAGCGCCCTTGTCTGTTCGTAATTATATTCAAGATTGTCCAAATCTATTTCAACGTGAGTTCTGAAATACATAAGTATATCCTCCGCACTTAATAATAACATTATATATTATTGGCTGAAAAATTCAAGTCGTTGATTGTAAAAGATATAATATTGTGTTATAATATTATGAATTATTTTATTGAGGTATTCGCTATGAAATTACTTGTTGTAGACGGAAACAGTATTGTAAACCGCGCTTATTACGGGATTAAGCTTCTTACAACTAAAAACGGGGACTATACTAACGCAATTTACGGCTTTCTCAATATTCTTCTCAAGCTTGAGGATATGAGCAATGCTGAGGCAGTGGCCGTTGCGTTTGACGTACACGCGCCGACGTTCAGACATAAAATGTATGACGCATATAAAGCAGGCCGCCACGCTATGCCCGACGAGCTTCGCTCACAGATGCCCGTGCTTAAAAATCTTCTTAAACTGCTCGGCTATAAAACGGTTGAGTGTGAGGGCTGGGAAGCGGACGACATTCTCGGTACTCTTGCCGCAGTCTGCAGAAAAAACGGCGACGAATGCTTTATTGCAACGGGCGACAGGGACTCGCTCCAGCTTGCCCACGGCGGCGTTAAGGTGCTTCTTGCAAGAACGAAGCAGACCGACGTTTACGACGAAAAAGCAATTATGGCGGAATACGGCGTTACGCCCGAACAGCTTATTCAGGTTAAGGCGCTTCAGGGCGACTCGTCTGATAATATTCCCGGAGTTCAGGGAATAGGTCCCAAAACTGCGCTGGGCTTAATTGCAAAGTACGAAAGCATTGACAATATCTACGATAATATTGAAACGCTTGAGGTTACAAAGGGTGTAAGGGCAAAGCTTGAAAGAGATAAGGACAACGCCTATCTTTCGCTTAAGCTCGGTGAAATAGTGACCGACGCGCCGATTGACACAGACATTAATTCATACGTTAAAGCCGCTCCCGCTCCGTCTGCGGCGGCAGAGTTTTCACGCCTTGAGCTGTATTCGCTTATGCCGAAATTCAACCTTAACATAAACGACGCAGTTGTAAGCGAAACGGTTGAAAATAAGCCGCGTGAGCTTAGCTTTTCTCAGGCTGTAAGCGCAGAGGAATTAATCAGTAAAATAGGCGCTAAAGCATACGTTTACCCCGTAATTATTGAAAACGAAATCTGTGATTTACTGTTTTCATTTGGCGACGAGGTTATGGGAATAGCGCAGGAAACGCCGTTTTACAGCGATTTTATTAAGGCGTTTTTTGAAGATGAAACAATTGAAAAATACACCTACAATTCAAAATATCTTCACCGCCTTGCCGCAAAAACGGGAATTGAATGCAAAAACGTGCGCGGCGATTTAATGCTCAGCGCGTATCTTCTCAAGCCGTCTGACTCGAATTATTCAGTTGAACATCTATGTATGGAATACGGCGTTGCGCTTCCCGAATTTAAAAACTCGCTCGGCGGAAGCGACGAAAATGTTTCCTTCGCCTCAGTATTAAAGCCGCTTTTTGAAAAGACGGCGCTTTCTCTTGACGAAGCGAATCAGACTAAGCTTTTAAATGAAATTGAGCTTCCGCTTGCAAGGGTTCTTGCAAGAATGGAAATTGAGGGCTTTTCGGCTGATAAACAGGGAATTGAGCAATTCGGCAAAAAGCTGTCCGTGAGAATTGACGAGCTTACCAAACTTATATATGAAGAAATAGGATATGAATTTAATATAAATTCGCCAAAGCAGCTCGGCGTTGCGCTTTTTGAGGATTTAAAGCTGCCCTGCAAAAAGAAAACAAAGACGGGCTACTCAACTAACGCAGAGGTGCTTGAGGGACTCAGAAGCGAGCACCCCGTTATTGAACACATCCTTGAGTACAGAACGCTTACAAAGCTTAAATCCACCTACTGCGACGGACTTATTAAGGTAATAGGTGACGACGGAAGAATTCACACCTTCTTCAATCAGGTTGAAGCTCGAACGGGCCGCCTCAGCTCAACCGAGCCGAATCTGCAGAATATTCCCATAAGAACAGAGCTTGGCCGCGAAATGCGTAAATTCTTCACCGCAAAGGACGGCTGTCTGCTCGTTGACGCCGACTACAGCCAGATTGAGCTTCGCGTTTTATCTGACCTTGCCGACGATGAAAATATGATTAACGCCTTCAATAACGGCGACGATATTCACACAATTACAGCCTCTCAGGTTTTCAATCTGCCGCTTGACTTTGTAACTAAGGAAATGCGCTCAAGGGCAAAGGCTGTAAACTTCGGTATCGTTTACGGAATAGGCGCGTTCTCTCTTGCTAAGGACATCGGCGTAACCCGTAAGGAAGCACAGGAATATATCAACAACTACCTTGCCCACTACAGCGGCGTAGACAGATATATGACCCATATGATTGACCTTGCACGGGAAAAGGGCTACAGCGAAACGCTCTTTAACCGCCGCCGTTATCTCCCCGAGCTCAACTCCTCAAATCATATGCTCCGCTCCTTCGGCGAGCGTGTTGCCCGCAATATGCCCATTCAGGGCACTGCCGCCGACATCATTAAAATTGCAATGATTAAGGTAGATAAGCGTCTTACCGACGAAAATATGAAGTCACGCCTTATCCTCCAGGTGCACGACGAGCTTATCGTTGAAGCGCCAGAAGCAGAAGCGCAAAAAGCTCTTGAAATCGTAACCGAGGAAATGGAAAACGCCTGCAAGATGAAGGTGCTTTTAAGAGCGGACGGAGCTATAGGAAAGACGTGGTACGACGCACACTAAAATCGCATCTTTTTCCGTTTTACTGCGTTATACGGAAAATTTGC
>CAMNAP010000125.1 GCA_946531445.1 uncultured Clostridia bacterium | reverse complement strand
AAAAGAAAGATTAATTCTAAAATGCTCCCTGCAGACAAGGGCTGTATTGTTGACAACGTAGGAACGGTGTTTGCTATTTATGAGGCGGTATATAAGAATATGCCCCTTATTCACAACATTGTTACCGTAACGGGTGAGGCTGTTAACAAGGGCGCAAACTTTGACGTACCGCTCGGCGTTAACCACGCGTACGTTCTTGAGGCGGCAGGTGGCGCAAAGGAAAGCGCTGTAAAGTTTATCTCGGGCGGCCCGATGATGGGTATTGCAATGGGAAGCATAGAGGTTCCAATTGTAAAGACAACCTCTTCAATCCTTGTGTTTGAAAAGGACGAGGTTGCCGAGGCAGTTGAAACAAACTGTATTCACTGCGGCAGATGTGTTAACGCGTGTCCGCAGTCACTTGTACCTCAGCTTATGGGTCAGGCAATGAAGAAGGAAAGCATTGAAGAGTTTGAAAAGCTCGGCGGTATGGAATGTATTGAATGCGGCTCGTGCGCATTCGTCTGCCCCGCAAAGATTCCGCTTACGCAGATGTTCAAGCTCGGCAGAATCAGAATTCGCGAAGAAAAAGCGAAGGCAAAGAAATAAGGGGAGGGGAAAATATGTATAATGTATCAATCTCTCCTCACGTGAGAGACAAGAGCTCAACAAAAAAGGTTATGCGCGACGTAGCGATTGCGCTTATTCCTACGCTCGGCTGGGGTGTTTATCACTTCTGGGCTGATTACAAGGCAAACCCGCTTATTCTTATCATCATAAGCATTTTAAGCTGTGTTGCTTTTGAGGCGGGATATGAGCTTCTCGCTAAAAAGCCGATTACCGTATTTGATTACAGCGCGGTTGTAACGGGTATGATTTTAGCCGTTAACCTTCCGCCCTCGGCTGCGTGGTGGATGCCGATACTCGGCTCTGCGTTTGCAATTATAGTTACAAAGATGTTCTTTGGCGGACTCGGTCAGAACTTTATGAACCCCGCGCTTGCAGGACGTTGCTTCCTTATGATTTCGTTTACGCAGAGAATGACTAACTTTGCGGTTGACGCAACGTCGGCGGCTACTCCGCTTGCAGCGTTAAGAAACGGCGAAACGCTTGATTTGCTTACGCTTTCAGTCGGCAACCACAACGGCTGTATAGGTGAGGTAAGCTCGCTTGCAATTCTTATCGGAGCGGCATATCTTCTTATCAAGAAGGTTATATCGCCGAGAATTCCGTTTACTTATATTCTTTCAACGGTTGTAATCATTGCCGTAATCCGTCTTATTCAGGGCGAGGGCTTTGATTTTACATATCTTTTAATGCAGACTCTTTCAGGCGGACTTCTTGTCGGAGCATTCTTTATGGCGACTGACTACGTTACAAGCCCGATTACTATTAAAGGTCAGTACGTTTTTGCGCTGATTCTCGGACTTCTTACGGCGCTGTTCAGAACGCTCGGCTCTACGGCAGAGGGCGTTTCGTACGCAATTATTATCGGCAACATTCTCGTTCCGATTATTGAAAAGGTTACTGTTCCGCTTCCGTTCGGCAGTGAGCGTAAGGTTAAAAAAATAAGGGAGGGCAAGAATAATGGCTAAATCAAAATCAAACGCCGCTAAAAATATTATTGTTCTCTTCGTTATAGCGCTTGTTTCGGTAACTATTCTTGCTGTTCTTAATGAAATTACAATGGAGCCGATAGCTAAGGCTGAGGCTGACGCAAGAATTGCTGTTTATAAGGCTGTATATCAGGACGCTGCTGATTTCAGCGAGCTTGACACGGCGAAAGATTATAAGTGCGTTGACGACACGATTGTTATTAACTCCGTTCTGGAGGCGAAGGACGGTTCCTCACAGAAGATAGGCTACGTTATTGACGCAACGTCTAAAAACGGCTACGGCGGAGACGTTCAGATTGCCGTAGGAATTACCGACAGCGGCGAGATTACCGCGTTTAAGGTTATTTCGGCAAGCGAGACTCCGGGCCTCGGAGCAAAGGCGCTTGAGGATGAGTATGCTTCTCAGTTCTCCGGCCTTAAGGCTGAAGAGGTTAAATGGGTCAAGGGCGCTGAGAGAGTTAAAGAAAATAACGAGATTGATGCAATAAGCGGCGCTACGATAACCACAAAGGCTACAACGCAGGCGGTTAACGAAGCAATCAATCTTTATAATACAGAGTTGAAAGGAGAGTGAGATATATGAAGGGTATTACGGAAAGACTCTATAACGGTATCGTTAAAGAGAACCCGACGTTCGTTCTTATGCTCGGTATGTGTCCCACTCTTGCGGTTACCACGAGCGCAAAAAACGGCATCGGTATGGGACTTGCAACTATGGTTGTCTTAGTCCTTTCAAACTTTATGATTTCGCTTCTCAGAAAGATAATTCCCGACGCGGTACGAGTTCCCGTTTACATTACGGTTATTGCTTCGTTTGTAACGGTTATTGAAATGGTAATGCACGCTTACGTTAAGGATTTATACGACAGCCTCGGAATTTATATTCCCCTTATCGTTGTTAACTGTATTATCCTCGGAAGAGCGGAATCCTACGCAAATAAAAACGGCCCTGTACTTTCAATTTTTGACGGAATCGGTATCGGTATCGGCTTTACAATCGGCCTTACTCTGATTGGTATTGTCCGCGAGATACTCGGTAACGGAACGGTATTTGATTTAAGAATTATGCCCAAAAGCTTTGAGCCCGTTTCAATTTTCATTATGGCGCCGGGTGCGTTCTTTGTTCTTGCAATGCTTTGCGCTGTACAGAACAAGCTTAAGCTTAAAGGCGCAAACCGTCACGTAAAGGGTAACGGCTGCGACGGAGACTGCGCTTCATGTCCGATGAAGGAAGAACACGAAAAGGAGGTAGAAAACAATGGTTAGTACTTTATTTCTTGTTTTGATTTCTACCGCGCTTATCAACAACGTTGTTCTTGCGCAGTTCCTCGGAATCTGTCCGTTCCTCGGTGTTTCGAGAAGTATGAAAACAGCAGGCGGTATGGGCGGCGCAGTAATTTTCGTTATTACAATTGCTTCCGCTGTTGCGGCTGTGCTTTATAATTTTGTTCTTGTTAAATATCATCTTGAATATTTAAAGACAATTGTATTTATTATGGTAATTGCCTTTCTTGTTCAGCTGGTTGAGCTTTTCCTTAAGAAATTTGTTCCTCCGCTTTACAGAGCGCTTGGCGTTTACCTTCCGCTTATTACAACTAACTGCGCCGTTTTAGGCGTTGCGCTTACAAATGTACAGAAGGAATACGACATCCTTACAAGCATTATTTCAGGCTTCGGAACGGCTGTTGGCTTCTGTATTGCTATCGTAATTATGGCGGGCGTAAGAGAAAAAACCGAAAAGAACGATTTCCCCGAAGCATTTAAAGGCACTCCTGCTGTTCTTCTTACAGCCTGTCTTATGTCTATTGCGTTTTACGGCTTCGGCGTATTACCGAAATAAGGAGGGGAAGGAATGAATACTACAGCTATTATTACCGCTATTATAGTTCTTGCGATAGTTGCGCTTGTTATAGGTATCATCCTTTCCGTTGCCGAAAAGGTATTCAAGGTTGAGGTTGATGAAAAAGAGATTGCAGTAAGAGAAGAGCTTCCGGGCTCAAACTGCGGCGGCTGCGGATACGCAGGCTGTGACGCGCTTGCTGCGGCAATTGCAAAAGGGGAGGCGCCTGTTACGGGTTGTCCTGTCGGCGGAAAGCCCGTTGCCGAAAAGATTGCGGCTATAATGGGTCAGGAAGTCGGCGAAATGGAAAAGATGGTTGCATACGTTAAGTGCGACGGCTTTTGCGATAACAGACAGACGGATTATAATTATTACGGAATTGACTCCTGCGTTTACGCGGCTAAAATGCCCGGCTCAAGTCCGTACGCGTGTAAGTACGGTTGCCTCGGCTTCGGCTCTTGCGTTAAGGTCTGTGACCACGGCGCAATAAGAATTGTTGACAAGAAGGCAGTTGTTGACGAGAGCCTTTGCGTTGCTTGCGGAAAATGTCTGAGAGTCTGCCCGCACGACCTTATTGAGCTTATTCCCGCTTCAAGCAAGTACAGAGTTCAGTGCTCGTCTATGGCAAGGGGTAAGGAAGTTAAGGACGCTTGCACCTCGGGCTGTATCGGTTGCTCGCTTTGTAAGAGAAACTGCCCGAGCGAGGCTATAATTTTTGAAAACAATATTGCAAAGATTGATTATTCAAAATGTACACAGTGCGGACTTTGTGCAGAAAAATGCCCCGTTAAAATTATTAAGAATTATTAACAGTCAAAGGGAGGAGAAATATCCTCCCTTTTTTATTAATTTATTTAAAAAAACTGTTGACAACGAACATTAAATTTGTTATTATATCTAAGCACAAAAAAACATTCCTCTTTAGCTCAGTTGGTAGAGCACTCGGCTGTTAACCGAGTTGTCGCTGGTTCGAGCCCGGCAAGGGGAGCCA
>CAMNAP010000124.1 GCA_946531445.1 uncultured Clostridia bacterium | reverse complement strand
TTGTTAACGTAGGAAATGATGTTGGTATTTGCGTCTTTAGTATAAACCGTTACCTGTTTGGGATTGATTGTTCCGTCCGAGCTTTGAGCAATTCTCGGGTTACCCCAGCCGTCTGTTGAAAGCGTTGCGTTAGTTTCAAGATAATAGGTTACAAGATTCACACAGCCTGAAAATACATCTGAGCCAAAATAACCCACGCTTCCTGCAATCGCAATTTCAGTAAGCGCGGTACAGTTAATAAAAGCGGAATCCATAATCCTTTCGTATCCGTTGGGAATTGCCACTTTTGTCACTTGATTTAATGGGAATATCGTAGCCGGCGTCATAGGTGCGCCAACCATAAATTCAGAGCCGTCCGGAGAGTATGTTTTTCCGTTATAAACAAGTGCCTGCGGTTTCGGTAATTCAACCTCTTTTGCAGTGCCCTTGTATTCTTTAAGAAAGACGCTGGTAAGCTTGTTTGTGTCGGGGTCTGCCCAAGCCTCATAAACAAAGCCGTCTTTTTCAACGGTAAAATGAATTTCATCGGCAAATACCGTCTGCAGCGGAGTAACAAGAAGCGCAAGAGCAAGTATAATTGCCATTATAATTCCGGTTTTTGTTTTTTTCATAATTCTTTCATCCTTTCTTTTTTATTATTTATGTAAAGGGGTATTGCGCTGATTAAATTATGAATAAGTGTTTTGCTATTTATGAATAAGCTGAACAACCGTTTCTATATGCTTTGTGTGAGGGAACATATCTACGCCCTGAATTGCTTTAACCTCGTACGCCTTTTCGGTTAATATGCCCAAATCCCTTGCGAGCGTTTCTGGGTTACAGGATACGTAAACTATTCTCTCACTCTTCATTTTTATGAGCGATTTTAAAAACTTTTCAGTTGCACCCGCGCGCGGCGGGTCCATAATAACAACGTCAAAATGCTCGCCCTCTTTTGCCATGCTCTCGCCTATTTCTCCCGCGTCGCCGCAGAGAAAATAAATGTTATTTACACCGTTAATTTTAGCGTTTGAAACGGCGTCCTTTACCGCGCTTTTATTAAGCTCAACGCCAAGCACCTGCTTTGCGTTTTTTGAAGCGATAAGTCCTATTGTACCCGTTCCGCAGTAAGAGTCAAACACAGTCTCGTTACCTGTCAGGTCGGCGTATTCCATCGCCTTTTTGTACAGTATTTCACACTGGGCGGGGTTAACCTGATAAAACGACTCAGGCGAAATTCTGAATTTCATTTCGCACAGCGTATCCTCAATATACCCCCTGCCGTAAAGCGTTTTGCTGCGGGGTGAAAGGGTAAGAGGAATTGAGTCGGGGTTAATGTTCTGAACGATAGTTGTAATATCGGGGTGCTTTTTCAAAAGCGCTTTTACAAAGTTGTTTTTTGAGGGAAAAACGGGAGTCGCCGTTACAAGAACAACCATAATTTCGCCCGTATTATATCCGCACCTTATCAGCACGTGACGAAGAAAGCCGAAGCCCTTTCTTTCGTCGTATGCCCTGAGCTTAAACGAATCGCAAAGCGCTCTCACGCTTTCGGCAATCTCGCCCGCCATTTTGTTTTCAATAAGGCAAGCGTCAGTTTGTATTATTCTTCCCGAGCCCGATTGAAATACACCGCAGGCATTTTTCTTTCTTTTATAATCGTAAAAATACGCCGTCTGCACCTTGTTTCGGTAATAATAAGGCTCAGCCATACCGATTATTTTTTCAACCCTGCAAAACGGGGAAAGAAGCCCCTCAAGCTTTTTCTGTTTATATTCAAGCTGCTCTCTGTACGGCATATGAACAAGCTGACAGCCGCCGCATTTTTTATTTACCTTACAAGTTTTATTATCCATAACTATTTATAAACGGGCGGAATTACTCCGCCCATATATTTAAACGTGTTTAATTATCTCGTCGGCAAGTTCCTCAAGCTCCTTTATGTTCTGCTCTGTGAGTCTTGTTTTAATAGAAACGGTCTTATCAAGAACAGTGATGTCCTTCATCTTTTCAAACTCAGCCTTCATAGTTCTTATTGCGCTGGGAGCCCACGATGTGTTTTCAACAAGAGCAACTGTTCTGTTCTGGAACGCCTTGTGCTCAAGGTGATGAAGATAATCGCTCATAGGCGCAAATACTCCGCCGTCGTAGCTTGATGCCATACAGAGAAGCACGCTGTGGCGGAAGCCGTCCTCAACGCATTCTGCAATGTCGTCTCTTGAAAGGTCGGCAAATGCAACTCTCGGGCAGCCCTTTTTCTCAAGGATTTCCTTCATTTTCTCAGCCGCCTCAAGCGTGTTTCCGTGAATTGAAGCAGCGGCGATAAATACACCTCTGTTTTCGGGCTCGTAAGCAGACCACGTCTTGTAAAGTGAGATAACCTCGTCAATTGTGTCTGAAAGAATCGGACCGTGAAGCGGGCATATAAACTTAATATCAAGCAAAGCGGCCTTTGCAAGAAGCGCCTGAACCTGCTTGCCGTATTTACCTACAATGTTGAAATAGTAACGTCTTGCCTCGCACGACCAGCCCTCGTCGGCGTCAACCGTTCCGAACTTGCCGAATGCGTCGGCCGAGAAAAGCACGCCGTCCTTGCTATCAAAGCTTACCATAACCTCGGGCCAGTGTACCATCGGCGCCATATAGAAGGTAAGCTCGTGCTCGCCGAGAGAAAGCGTATCCTTTTCCTTAACTGCAATAACTCTGTCTGTGCTTAAATCCGAAAACTGCGGGAACATACGCATTGCGCCGTTTGAAATAACAATTTTTGCCTCGGGGTATTTCTCGGCAAAAACGTCTATGCTCGCGCTGTGGTCAGGCTCAAGGTGGTGAACAATAAGATAGTCGGGAGCTTTTCCGTCAAGTGCCCTGTCAAGATTATCAAGCCATCTGTCAACAGCAATTTTGTCTACGCCGTCGCAAACCGCAATTTTTTCGTCAAGAATGATATATGAATTATACGCCATTCCCTTTTCAAGCATATACTGGCTTTCAAAAAGGTCAATGTCGTAATCGTTAACGCCAATGTATTTAATTGTATCTGTAATTTTTACGTTCATTAGTTAAGTCTCCTTGCTGTTTTTCATAAATTAATAATACAATATTTTAAGACTTAATGCAATAAGAATTGATAATTTTTAAAGGATATGATAAAATTGAAGCGGAGGGTTATTATGGATATTAATAATGTAGCTCACGCCTTTAATTTTGAAGGCGAAGCAATAAGTATAAAGGCTTTCGGCTCAGGTCATATCAACAGCACTTATATAGCCGACTTCGGCAGTAAGCAGTATGTTATTCAAAAAATAAACACGTCTGTTTTCAAAAATCCTGACGAGCTTATGGACAACGTATTCGCGGTAACTGAATATTTACGCAGCGAAATTGAAAAAAGCGGCGGCGACGCAGAGCGCGAAACGCTGAATTTCGTTAAAACGAAAGACTCAAAAAAGTATTTTAAAGCCGATAACGGCGAATGCTACAGAGCTTACGTTTTCGTTAAAGACAGCGTGTGCTTTGATACAGCTGACTCGCCCGAGCTTTTTAAAAAGAGCGGTGCTGCGTTCGGACGTTTTCAGAGAATGCTCGGCTCGTTTCCCGCTAAAACGCTCAGCGAAACTATCCCCCATTTTCACGACACGCTTTACAGATATGAAAACGAATTCAAAAAAGCGATTGCCTCAGCCGATAAAGCTGTTTTGTCATCCTGCAAAAAGGAAACAGATTTTGTAATCAGTCGAAAGAGCGATACAGATAAAATCACATCGCTGATTTCAGGCGGTGAAATTCCTCTGCGCGTAACCCATAACGACACTAAGCTCAACAACGTTCTCTTTGACGAGAAAACGAAAAGAGCGCTTGCCGTAATTGACCTTGACACGGTAATGCCCGGAAGCGCGCTGTACGATTTCGGCGACTCAATCCGCTTCGGTGCAAGCACAGCCGCAGAGGACGAAAGCGATTTATCAAAAGTGAGTCTCTCCCTTGAATATTTTAAGGCGTACGCCGAGGGCTTTCTCAGCGAGGCGGGCGAAGTGCTCACAAAAACGGAAAAAGAAAACCTCGCCTTTTCGGCAAAGCTCCTTACTCTTGAGTGCGGTATGAGATTTTTAACCGATTATTTAAACGGAAATACATACTTTAAAGTTGACTACCCAACGCATAATTTAGTCCGTGCAAAAAACCAGTTTGCCTTAGTGAGCGACATAGAGAGTAAGCTTGAAAAAATGAACGAAATAATAAAGTCGCTGTGAAGCAGTTCACAGCGGCTTTTCTTTACGCCTCAAGCGCTCTCTTTCCGATATCCCTGCGGTAGTGAGCGTTTTCAAATTCAATTTTCTTTACTGCGCTGTACGACTTTTCAAGCGCCTCGCTGAGCGTATCGCCGAGCGCAGTAACGCCGAGCACGCGTCCGCCTGCCGTAACAAGCTTTGAGTCTTTAAGCGCCGTGCCTGCGTGGTACACTGTAACGCCG
>CAMNAP010000123.1 GCA_946531445.1 uncultured Clostridia bacterium | reverse complement strand
TCGCTCTTCCAGTTGAAGATTATTACGCCGACAATCAGCATTATAATTGCAGAAGCAACGGAGTATAAGAGCATTTTCGGATTGAGCATTTCGCCCGTCAGAACGCACTGTCTGAAAAGCTGAATGATATGATAAAGCGGATTTGCTCTAATTACTGTTTTAAGCCACGGGAATTTATCTAATCTGTCAAGAGTATAAATAATAGGAAGCATATACATAAGAAGACGCATTACAACATCCCAGATATACTCAATATCTCTGAAATATACGCAAAGCACGCTGAGTATAAGACCTACGCCCGTTGAGAAGATAAGCATTATAAACATCGGGATAAACATAAGAAAGAAGTGCCACGTAAAGTTAAGGCCGTGACCTCCGCTTATACCGGTAAGCTTAAAGAACACCCAAACCATAATGTAACACAGCATTGAAATAGCTGTTGTTACAAAGCTTGAAAGGATTGACGAAAACGGATACATATACTTTGGTACATATACCTTTTTCATAATTGCCGCATTTCGTCTGAATGCGGTCATTGCCTGCTTTGTTGAGGTTACGAAAAATTCGTAAATCATACGTCCCGAGAAAAGGAATACTGGGTAACAGATAACGCCCTTTCCGCCTCGTCCGAGGAGAGCGCCAAATACGACCGAAAGCACTATCATATTAAGTAGCGGCTGTAAAAAGCTCCAGAAAATACCAAGCCAGGAGTTACGGTATTTAAGCTTTATGCTTTTTCTTGTAAGCTCACCAAGCAGGTTTTTATATTTCTTAAACATGGTAACGCCATGGTTTATTTCAGCCTCTGCTGCCTGAACGTTCACGTTTTAAAATCACCTCTGTTGTTAAGAAAAGTAATTTGAAATATATACTTTTGTAATCAAATATGTGACATTATAGCACATAAGAATTATTTTTTCAACTTTTTATTTAAAAATGTCTGCAATTGTCAGTGCAGCCATTCTTGCGCTGAGGTCTCCGTCAACAGTATAATCAGCGGCGAGGGAGTATTTTTCGTGCCTTTCGTTGTAGAGCTTAAGCGCCTGCTCCCTGTCTTTAAAGAGCGGTCTTGTATTTGCATTTCCGACTCTTTCACAAATTACGTCGAACGAAGCGTCAAGAAAAACAATTTTAGCGCCGCCGTTTCTGAGTGCTTCAACGTTTCGCTCATATGTAAGCGCGCCGCCTCCTGTTGAGACAACGCAGTTTTTCATAGCTGCAACCTTTTTACACACCTCGTGCTCAAGGTCTCTGAAATAATTCTCACCGCGCGTCAGAAAAATAGCCTTGATTGCAATGCCCTGCTCACTTTCAATCATTTCGTCAGTATCAAGAAAACGGCAACCCATAATTTTTGAAAGCTCTTTTCCGACAACGGTTTTACCCGCGCCCATAAATCCGCAAAGTACTATACTGTTCATTTTCCGAGTCTCTCCCCTGCAGTTTTAATTATCTTGTCTATATCCTCTTTTTTAAACTCAACGCCGTTCCATATTTCCTCAGCAGCCGCAGCCTGCCATACTAACATAGCAAGACCGTTTGCGTTTTTAACTTTGCTTTCTCTTGCGTACTGAATAAGCTTAGTATCAAGCGGATTGTATACGGTGTCAAAGACTGCGCCCGAGCGTTCAACAGTTTCTCTGCTTACGGGGCAGGCATCTGTATTAGGGAACATACCGACAGGAGTTCCGTTTATAATAAGACTGTATTCCCCGACAGCTTCTTCAATTTTAATAAGCTTTGCCCGACGGTACGTTTTTCTGTAAATCTCATCCTGAAGCGCCCCTGCCTTTTCAAAGCTCTGCTTTCTTACGGCAAGGGTAATATCTGCACCCGCCATTGCACATTCATAAGCAAACATTCTTGAAACTCCGCCGCAGCCGAGAATAAGGACTTCGCCCTCAACAGAGATGTTTTCGCTTTCAATACTTCTTAAAAAACCGGTACAGTCTGTGTTGTGGCCGTAAAGCTTTCCGTCCTTTACCTCAACGGTGTTAACGGCGCCGAAGAGCTCCGCCCTTGAAGAAAGTGAATCAAGAAACGGTATAATACTGCTCTTATGCGGTATTGTAACGTTAAAGCCGTCATAACTGAGAAGCTTGTTTTTTACAGCACTTTCAAGCTCTTCGGGCTTTATCTCCTCAAGCGTATAATCGCCGACTATACCCGCGCATCTGTGGAGCTCCTTGTGTATAAGCGGACTTACGGAATGCCCAAGCGGACTTCCTATAAGACAAAAATGCTTTTTCTCTTTTAAGGGTATTGTCATTTTCATCACATCTCTCAAAAACTTAAATATACTATTGACTATTGACAAAAAGAATCAATGTTTATAATATATTACATAGTATTTGTATGGCAGGTTAACTTATCACTCCCGCCGCATATATAATAACATATAACTTTATTTTTAACAATATTTTTAAGGAGCGCTTTTTATGTTATTTAATGAAATAAAGGAAATACTTGCCTCTCAGCTTGAAATAGACGAGGACAGCATTGAGATGACCTCTGATATTTATGATGACCTCGGAGCTGATAAATTTGACATGGTAGATATTGTAATGACAATTGAGGACGAATACTCAGTTGAGGTTACCGACGAGGCGCTCAGCGAAATAAAGCTTGTTGAGGACCTTGTATATTTTGTTGAAGCAAAGCTTGATTAAATTATTACACTCGGCGCGAAACATACAGTAAATTCGCGCTGTTTTTATTTTTTTAAGTCAAATTGCCCAAATTATCGCACCAATTTTCGTTAATATTGATTAATTGAAAAGTTTGTCTATTAATAGTAAAATATAATTTAGAATATAATATCTTATATTTGATGATTAAATAAATGAAGTGAGGAATTAAAATGTCTGAAAAGTTTGTTATGGCACTTGACCAGGGAACCACAAGCTCCCGTGCAATTATTTTTAACAAAAAGGGCGAATGTATTGCAAAAAGCCAGAACGAGTTTACTCAGTATTATCCGCAAAACGGCTGGGTAGAGCACGACCCTAATGAAATTCTTTTTTCTGTTATACAGGCAATGATTGGCTGTATCAGACCTGCCGGAACCGAGGATACGGTTGACCCGAAAAAAATTGCAGGTATCGGTATCACCAACCAGAGAGAAACTACTATTGTTTGGGATAAGCACACAGGAAAGCCGATTTACAACGCTATCGTATGGCAGTGCAGAAGAACTGCAGAATACTGTGAAGAGCTTAAAAAAGCCGGCCTTGAGAAATATATAAAGCAGACTACCGGCCTCCTTATTGACGCATATTTCAGCGCAACAAAAATCAAGTGGATTCTTGACAATGTAGAAGGCGCAAGAGAAAGAGCTGAGGCAGGCGACCTCCTCTTCGGTACAATTGACACATGGCTTATCTGGAACTTAACGGGCGGAAAGGCTCACGTAACGGACTATTCAAACGCTTGCCGTACAATGCTCTTTGACATTGACAAGCTCTGCTGGGACGAAAGCCTTTGCGAAAAGCTCGGAATCCCGATGTCTATGCTTCCCGAGGCTAAGCCCTCAAGCTGTGTTTACGGCTATGTTGATAAAATTGCAGGCATTGAAGAGCTTGCGGGTATTCCGATTGCAGGCGCTATCGGCGACCAGCCCGGCGCGCTTTTCGGTCAGGCTTGCTTTGAAAAGGGTCAGGCTAAGAACACATACGGTACGGGCTGCTTCCTTCTTATGAACACAGGTGAAGAGAGAATTGACAGCAAGTCAAATCTTCTTTCAGGCATTGCATGGGGACTTGACGGCAAGGTAATTTACGACCTTGAGGGCTCGGCATTTAACGCAGGCTCAGTTATCAAGTGGCTCAGAGACGAGCTTGAGCTTATTGACACCGCTCAGGAATGTGACATTTTTGCAGAGGAAGTTCCCGACACTAACGGACTTTATCTTGTTCCCGCATTTACGGGACTCGGCGCACCGTACTGGGATATGTATGCAAGAGGAATTATGGTAGGTATTACCCGTTCAATCAACAAGCGCCACGTTTGCCGCGCTGTTCTTGAATCTATTACATACCAGATGACCGACCTTCTTGAAGCTATGATGAGCGACAGCGACATTATACTTAAAGACCTCAGAGTTGACGGCGGCGCTTCTGTTTCAAACATTATGATGCAGATGCAGGCTGATATGACAGGCTGCCACGTTAACCGCCCGAAGAACAGAGAGGCTACGGCTCTCGGCGCAGCTTACCTTGCGGGTCTTGCAACAGGCGTTTGGAAGGACCAGGCTGAAATTGAAGAGAACAGACAGGTTGACAAGATTTTCATTCCGTCAATGCCGGCTGACGTAAGAAATAAAAAATATGCAGACTGGAAGCGTGCAGTTGAACGCTCACGCAACTGGGAAAGATAATAATTAACAAATATGGCCCCGCACTTTTGCGGAGCCTTTTTTGTTAAAAATAAAAAATATGAAAAGGAGTATGTTTATGAAAAAGGTTTTAGCAAGTATATTTGCACTTATTATGGCG
>CAMNAP010000122.1 GCA_946531445.1 uncultured Clostridia bacterium | reverse complement strand
TTTAATCATTCATAAACCTTTTCGCCGTTTTCAATACGCATAATCTGGTCTACTCTTGTTGCGTGGCGGCCGCCCTCAAACTCTGTATTGAGAAAAACATCCACAAGCTCAATAGCAAGCCCTGCGCCGACTACTCTTGCGCCGATGCACAGAGCATTTGCGTCGTTGTGAAGGCGTGTATATTTAGCTGAAAAATAATCACTGCAGCAAGCGGCTCTTATTCCCTTAACCTTGTTTGCTGCCATAGAGATTCCCACTCCCGTTCCGCAAACAAGAATCGCCTTGTCAGCCTTGCCTGCAATCACCATATCGCAAGCCTTCTGAGCCGAAAGCGCATAGTCGTATCTTTCGGGAGAATAACATCCTGCATCAATGAATTCAATATTATTCTTCTTGAAGTAAGTTTCAATTATTTCCTCTTTGAGCGGAAAGCCCGCGTGGTCAGACGCAATTACTACCATAGTTATTTCTCCTTTAATTTCAGCTTTAATTCCCTTTCAGCCTGCGACGGTCTTAAGTAAACCGGCATAAGCTCCTTTGCGGGAATTCTTTTTTTATTTTCAGCCGCTTCTGAAACCGAAACGGCGTTTTGATAGCGTTTGTCCTCTTCGGCAAGACGGCAGTTTTCAAGCGATATGTTATCAAAGCAAAGCTTTGCCCCGTCGCCTGCTATTACAACGTTTTCAAACGCTTTAAGCTCTTCTCTCAAATCGTCAAGAGAAATCGCTCTGTCGGGCGTAAGGCGCGTCACACCGCTTTCGTTCACCTCAAAGAGCGCGTTATAAAACTGCATTCTTCTTGCGTCCATAACGGCGCACACAATACAGTTCTCGCCTGAAAAATTATACGCAATCGCCTCAAGCGTAGAGATAGAAACGCAGGGCGTATTGTACCTGAACGCAAGCCCCTTAGCCGTTGCAACGCCTATTCTGACTCCCGTAAAGGAGCCGGGTCCCGCAGTTATGGCAATAGCCTCAAGGTCTTTGTAATCATAACCGCTCATCACCCTTTTAATCATAGGCAAAAGCGTTTCGCTGTGAGTAAGACCGGTATTCATAAATTCATTTTTAATAATACTGCCGCCGTCAGTCAGCGCGGCTGAAGCCGTCACCGCCGACGAATCTATTGAAAGTATCATAAGTTTTCTGCTTCTTCTTTTGTCATTATTTTAAAGCTTCGTTTGTTTTCAGAGAGCTTGTCAATTTTTATTATAACCGCGTCGTCGGGAAGCGCGCTGAAAACGTTTTCGCCCCACTCGCATATTATGTACGCGCCCGTATCAAGACAGTCAAAAAACCCGCACGAATATAAATCGTCCCAGCTGTTGATACGGTACATATCATAGTGGCAAACCTTTTTTGAGTTTCCTATATATTCGTTACATATAGCAAAGGTTGGCGACGAAACCTCGGCGTTTATTCCGAGCCCCTTTACAAAGCCCGTTGTAAAAGCCGTTTTGCCTGAGCCGAGCTCACCGAGAAAACCGATAACGCTTCCCTCTTTAAGCTCTTTTGAAAGGCCTTCGGCAAGCGAAACGGTTTCTTCGTAGCTGTTTGTAACGTATTCCTTCATCAGAAAAGTCCTACTGTGTTACCGTTTTCGTCAATGTCAATTCTGTATGCGGACGGCGACTTTGAAAGACCGGGCATTGTCATTACGTTACCTGCAAGGCAAACGAGGAAGCCCGCGCCGTTTGAAAGTGAAGCCGAGGTAATTGTAATTCTGAAGTTTTCAGGTCTGCCGAGGAGCTTAGGATTGTCTGAAAGGCTGTACTGCGTTTTAGCGATACAAACGGGCATTTTGTCCGCGCCGAGCTTGATAAAGCCGTCAATTGCCTGCTTTGCTTCCTTTGTATAATCAACGCCGTCTGCGCCGTAAATCTCTTTTGCTATAGTTTCAATCTTTTCGTAAACGGGTGCGTCAATGTCGTAAATATAACGGAAGTTGCTCTCTTTTTCGCAAGCTTCAACAACCTTATGAGCGAGCTCCTTGCCGCCTTCTCCGCCGTCCTTGAAGCACTTTGTTACTGCAAATTCAGCGCCATGCTCCTTACAGAGCTTCTCAACAAATGCAGTTTCCTCGTCTGTGTCCTCGTTGAAATTGTTGATTGCAACAACAACGGGAACTCCGTATTTTTTGAGGTTTTCAATATGCTTAACAAGGTTCTGACTTCCCTTTGCAAGAGCGTCAAAATCCTGTGTGTATTTTAAATCCTCTTTAGCCATTCCGCCGTTATACTTCATTGAACGGACGGTTGAAACAAGAACTATACAGTCGGGCTTGAGTCCTGCAAAACGGCACTTGATATCAAGAAACTTTTCAGCACCGAGGTCTGAGCCGAAGCCTGCCTCTGTTATAGTATAATCTGCAAGCTTAAGCGCAGTCTTTGTTGCTCTGATTGAATTACAGCCATGAGCAATATTTGCAAACGGACCGCCGTGCATAATTGCGGGCGTGTTCTCAAGAGTCTGAACAAGATTAGGCTTGATTGCGTCTTTAAGAAGAACGGTCATAGCGCCGTTTGCCTTGATATCGCGGCAGTATACGGGCTCGCCGTCATATGTGTACGCAACAAGTATGTTTCCGAGTCTCCTCTTGAGGTCGAACACATCCTCTGCAAGACAGAGAATTGCCATAACCTCGCTTGCAACTGTGATAATAAAGTGGTCCTCACGCGGTACGCCGTTTAGCTTTCCGCCGAGTGAATTAATAATATTTCTGAGCGCTCTGTCATTCATATCAAGGCATCTTTTAACCAGCACCTGACGCGGGTCAATATTGAGCTCATTGCCCTGCTGAATAGAGTTGTCAAGCATAGCACACATAAGATTGTTTGCGGAGGTAATAGCGTGCATATCGCCTGTAAAATGAAGGTTGATATCCTCCATAGGAACAACCTGAGAATAACCGCCGCCTGCAGCTCCTCCCTTGATTCCGAACACCGGACCGAGCGAAGGCTCGCGAAGCGCAACGATTGCATTTTTGCCGATTTTTTCCATAGCCTCGCCAAGACCGATAGAAACAGTTGTTTTGCCCTCACCTGCGGGAGTCGGATTAACGGCTGTTACAAGAATAAGTTTTCCGTCTTTATTGCCTTTTATGCGGCTGATTGCCTCTTCGGTAATCTTTGCTTTATAATGACCGTAAGGCTCAATCTCTTCATTTGTAAAGCCTAAGCCCGCCGCAATTTCACTAATGTTTTTCATTTTTGCTGCCTGAGCTATTTCAATATCAGTAAGCATATTTTTTACCTCCGTTTTTATTCTTTATATGAGTATAACATATAAATCTGTCAATTCCAACAATTAATTTAATTTATATGTTGAAAAATTAACAACAAAAATATATAATATATAGTACAAATTTTACAATAAATCAAAAACACGAAAGGAGGTCATATGGATAATTCACTCAACAGTCCGTTAAAAACAAGGTCTGCAACCGATTTTTTTAAGGGCTTTGACATTCTTGTTGTTATTTCCTCTGTATGCGCCTCCGTTTACGGCCTTGCCCTTGTTTACTCGGCAACATTTAAAAATCTTACCGAGGGCAAGCATATTACCTCTGACGTGCGCTCAATGCTCGTTTCGGTTTTGCTCGGCATAGTAATCGCGCTTGTAGTTTCAAACATAGACTATGAAATAATTTCAAAGCTATGGCCGTTTGTTGCGGCAGGCTGCGTGGGGCTAATGGTGTTTACGTTCTTCTTCGGCGTTGCGCCCCCTTCCCGTCCCGACGCTAAATCGTGGCTCGACCTCAAAGTTTTTTACTTCCAACCGTCAGAGCTTTTAAAGGTAGGCTTTATCATTTCGTTTTCTTACCACCTTGATATTGTAAGGGATAAGATTAACGATATAAGAACGATAATCGGGCTTCTTGTACATATCGCTGTTCCCGTCGGGCTTGTTCTTATGACGGGCGACGCGGGAAGCGCACTCATCTTTCTTATTATGTTTATCGGTATGCTCTTCTTTGCTAGAGTCAACTGGGGCTACTTTGTTGCGGGAATATGCGCAATTATAGTCGGCTTCGTAGTTGCGTGGAGAGTCGGTATTATAAGCGGACTTCAGCGTCAGAGAATAGTTGCACTGTTCTACCCTGAGCAGTTTAAAGACGTTATGTATCAGCAGGAGCACGGGCTTATTGCAATCGGCTCGGGCGGTATGTTCGGCAAGGGCTACCTCAAGGGCGATTTAACCCAGGCAGTTGCCGGCGGCGTACCGGAAAACCAAAACGATATGGTGCTCACCGTCGCAGGTGAGGAGCTCGGCTTTGTCGGCGCTATGGCAGTTATAATCCTGCTCGGCGTTATAATCCTTAAGGTGCTGAGAACTGCAATGTCCGCAAGGGATAACGTAGGCTACTTAATGTGCAGTGGAATTGCGGTTATGCTCTTCGCGCAGATGGTAGTAAATATCGGTATGGAGCTTTCGCTTCTTCCGTGTATCGGTATCACGCTTCCCCTGTTTTCAGCAGGCGGCTCAAGCTCGCTGTGTATCTACCTCGCGCTGGGTTTGTACTTCTCAATCTACCGCTTCTCACAGTCACCTAAAGAAACACTGTTCTATACAAGATAAA
>CAMNAP010000121.1 GCA_946531445.1 uncultured Clostridia bacterium | reverse complement strand
AGGGTTGAAAAACAAAATTTACTTGTTCATCAACCCTATTTTACTTTATTTTTCAGATATATTCAATTGTATTATGTCAGAGCCTGTATTATATAATACTTATTAAATACATTTTTACTCTTGACAAATTAAAAATTATATATATAATAGGTAACGTACGAATAAAAACTTAGTGAGGTGGACCAAGGCGGTCCGCTTCTTTTGTTGTAAGAGGTGATTGTTTGGCAAAACAGAATACTGTTCAGAAGGTAGAAGAAATAGTATCGCCGTATGCAAAGGAGCTTTCCCTTGAAATCTGGGATATAACCTTTAAAAAAGAGGGCAGCGAGTGGTATTTAAGAATATTTATTGACAAAAAGGGCGGCGTAAGCATTGACGACTGCGTAGATTTAACCCACGCCGTGTCAAAGCCGCTTGACGAGGCTGACCCTATCGCCCAGAATTATATTCTTGAAGTAAGCTCACCCGGCGTTGAAAGAGAGCTCAAGCGCGACGAGCATTTTAAAAGGTATATCGGCTCGCCCGTTATGCTCAGAACTATAAGACCTATTGACGGCGTAAGGGATTTTAGCGGTACGCTTGTCAGCTATGAAGAAAAAAAGATAACGCTCAGGCTTCCCGATGAAAAAGAGATGACCTTTGATAAAAAGGAAACCAACTTCGTTAAGCTTGACGATTTTGATATTAAAGATTTTGTATAACCCAATTAAAGATAAAGAGAGGTAATTTGGAAAAATGAGTAAGGAATTTTTTGAGGCAGTAAAAATGCTTGAAACCGAAAAGGGAATACCTGCCGACTATCTGTATGAAAAAATTTCAGGCGCAATAGTAGTTGCCGCAAAGCATGACTTTAACGGCAAGGATATAGTTCACTGCGACATAGACCCCGAAAAACAGAGAATAAAGGTTTACGTTCGCAAAAACGTAGTAGAGGAAATTGAGGACCCCGATACCGATTTAACCCTTGAGCAGGCTCAGCTTATAAGAAAGTCTGCAAAGGTTGGCAAAACTATCGATATTCCTCTTAAAACAAAGAATTTCGGAAGAATCGTTGCTCAGACAGCTAAGCACGTTATCCGCCAGGGTATCCGCGAGGCTGAAAGAGGAAAGATGTATATGGAATTCCAGAGCAAAAATCAGGAGCTCCTCTCTGCAAAGGTTGTTAACATTGACCCCGTATCGGGCAACGTTACTCTTGAAATCGGCAAAAACGAGGCGCTTCTCCCGAAAGCCGAGCAGGTACCGGGCGAGGTGTTCAACGTTGGCGATACAACTAAAATCTTTGTTGTAGACGTAAAAGAGACTACGAAGGGACCGAGAGTTATGATTTCCCGTACTCACCCCGGCCTTGTAAGAAGACTCTTTGAAACAGAGGTTCCCGAGATATTCGACGGCACAATTGAAATTAAGTCGGTATCCCGTGAAGCAGGCTCAAGAACAAAAATCGCCGTATACTCAAAGGACGAGGACGTAGACCCCGTAGGCGCATGCATAGGCCCGAGAGGTCAGAGAGTTTCAAATATTGTTGACGCTCTCGGCGGCGAAAAGATTGATATAGTAAAATACAGCGAAAACCCCGAGGAATTTGTTGCCGCAGCGCTTGCACCGTCTGATGTTTGCGAGGTTGAAATTCTTGACGAGGGTGCAAAATCCTGCAGAGCTACAGTGCCCGACGGTCAGCTTTCCCTTGCAATCGGTAATAAGGGACAGAACGTTCGTCTTGCCGCTAAGCTCACAGGCTGGAAAATAGATATCAAACCCGAATCGGGCTTCTACGAGGGATAAAATATGAAAACAAAAAAGCTTCCGCTTCGTATGTGTACGGGCTGCGGAGAAATGTTTGACAAAAGAACTCTCGTTCGCGTTGTCAAATCAAAGGACGGTGAAATCAGCCTTGACCTTACGGGCAAAAAGGCGGGCAGAGGCGCTTACGTTTGTAAAAACGCCGAATGCTTAAAAAAGGCAAGAAAGAAAAAAGCCTTTGAACGCGCCTTCTCCGTTCAGATTGACAGCGAAATTTACGATAGAATGGAAAAAGAGATAGAAGATGCAAACTAAAAAATATATGTCGCTTCTCGGCCTTGCCAGAAGAGCGGGAAAGCTCAGTATGGGGCACGATACGGCGCTTGAGGCTGTGAGAAAAAGAAAAGCAAAGCTGATAGTTTTTGCAAGCGATATCTCACAGCGTACAGTAAGCGATTTTGAATATGAAAATTCAAATGTTCCGGCCGTCAGAATTGAAGAGACGATAGCCGAAATTCATTTCGCTCTCGGCTATAAGGCGGGCGTGCTTGCCGTAAACGACGAGAATTTTGCAAACCGAATTACAGAACTTATATATCAGGAGGAAAACGTGTATGGTGATAAAAATTAAGGTTTCCGACCTTGCAAAGGATTTCGGAAAACAGTCAAAGGCGCTCATTGAGCAGCTCTCAAAATACATCGAAGGACCTGCTAAAAAACCGAGTACAGTTCTTACAGAGGAAGAGCTGAACGTTATTTTTGATAGAGTTACAAAGGAAAACAGTATCAAATCGCTTGAGCCTTATTTTGCAATGAAAAAAGAGGCAAAGCCCGAGGAAGCCGCTCCCAAAAAGGAAGCAAAGCCAAAGGCAACCGACTCAAAGAGCAAAAAGCACCAGTCGCAGGCGGCTATTCTTCAGATGGCTGAGCAGGCTGCAAAGCGCGCTGAGGAAAAGGCAAAGAAAAAGGCTACCCAGACTCCTCAGGCAAGAACTAAGGGTGAAGCAAGAAGAATTGACACAAGAGCCAATACTGTAGACCTTGAAAAGTACAATCAGAAGTATGAGGATATAGCTCCTGCAAGCAATTATAACGATAATCAGAAAAAGCAGAAGCTTAACCAGAAATCAAAGCAGTACAGAAAGAAAAAGCCCCATTCAAGAAAGAAAGAAACTGAGGCTCAGCGTCTTGCAAGAATTGCAGAGCAGAGAAAAAAACAGCAGATTAAAATTTCCGTTCCTGAGGAAATCACTGTCGGCGAGCTTGCTTCTCTTCTCCGTATTACAGCAACCGAGGTAATCAAGGAATTAATGAAACTCGGTATGATGGTAACCGTAAACGAGGTTATTGACTACGATACGGCTGAAATCGTAGGTACAGAGCTCGGCGCAAAGGTTGAAAAAGAGGTTGTTGTTTCAATTGAAGAGCAGATTATCGAAGAAGAGGACGAAAACGATGAGAACGCAGTTCCGCGTTGCCCCGTTGTCTGCGTAATGGGACACGTTGACCACGGTAAGACCTCTATTCTTGACGCAATCAGAAATACAGACGTAACCTCAACCGAGGCAGGCGGAATCACTCAGGCTATCGGCGCATATCAGGTTAAAACAGAGGACGGCTCTGTAATCACCTTCCTTGATACTCCCGGTCACGCTGCGTTTACCGCAATGCGTGCAAGAGGCGCAATGGCAACCGATATCGCCGTTCTCGTTGTTGCTGCCGACGACGGTATTATGCCCCAGACAATTGAGGCTATCAACCACGCTAAAGCAGCAGGTGTTGAGGTAATCGTTGCTATTAATAAAATGGATAAAGAGGGTGCAAACCCGGACAGAGTTATGCAGCAGCTCACAGAGCACGAGCTCGTTCCCGAAGAGTGGGGCGGAAGCGTTATCTGTGTTCCCGTTTCAGCTAAAACAAAAATGGGTATTGATAAGCTTCTTGAAACAATTAATCTTGTTGCCGAAATGTGTGAGCTTAAGGCAAACCCGAACAGAACTGCAAAGGGTGTTGTAATTGAGGCTAAGCTCGACAAGGGAAGAGGACCTATCGCTACTCTCCTTGTTCAAAACGGTACTCTTCATTCAGGCGACGTTATTATTGCAGGTACTGCAGTCGGAAGAGTAAGAGCTATGACCGACTACAGAGGCCAAAAGCTCAACGAAGCAGGTCCGTCTGTTCCCGTAGAGATTATGGGCCTTGACGCAGCTCCTATGAGCGGTGATTTATTCAACGCAGTATCAGATGAAAAGCTTGCCCGTCAGCTTGTTGAACAGCGTAAGGAGGAGGCTAAGGAAGAGGAATTCAAGGCGTTCCAGAAGGTTACTCTTGATACACTCTTTGACACTCTTCAGGACGGCGAGATGAAAGAGCTTAACATCATTGTCAAGGCAGACGTACAGGGCTCCGTAGAGGCTGTTAAGCAGTCGCTCCTCAAAATTGATAACGATGAAGTACGCGTTAAAATTATTCACGGCGGCGTCGGTATCGTAAACGAGAGCGACGTAATGCTCGCAAACGCTTCAAACGCAATTATCGTAGGCTTTGCAACCTCTGTTGACCCGGTAGCTAAGGAAACTGCCGACAGAGACGGAATTGAAATCAAAACATATGATATTATATACGACGCAATTGAGGATATTGAAAACGCAATGCGCGGCATGAGAGCGCCCAAGTATCGCGATGTTGATACGGGTACTGCCGAGGTGCGTGAGGTTTACAAAATTTCCTCAGCGGGCACTATCGCCGGCTCAATTGTTACAAGCGGTAATATTAAGCGTGACGGTAAGGTAAGAGTTATAAGAGACGGCAAGCAGATTGCAGACGTTGAGCTCGCTAACCTCAAGCGCTTCAAGGACGACGTTAAAGAGGTCTCCTCAGGTTATGAGTGCGGTATCTCTCTCGTTGACTTTGACGATATCCGCCAGGGCGATATCTTCGAGTGCTACATTGTAGAGGAATACAGAGACTAA
>CAMNAP010000120.1 GCA_946531445.1 uncultured Clostridia bacterium | reverse complement strand
ACAGCTTCGCTGAAGGTATCATAGCGTTCGTTAGCAGTTGCCGTTTCGCGGTCAAACGCCTCCTTGTGAAGCTTATTAAATTCATCGCCCGTTACCGTTTTACCGTCCCAGATATAAGTATAATCACTTTCGTCATCCGAATTGTTATAATTTACCTGTCCGTTGTGAAGCTCTTTTGCCTTTCCGTTTGTCAACTCATAAATAGTATAGTACTCCTGCGTTTGGAAATGATTGGGCGTAATTTCAAATATACCGCTTCTTTCCTTATAACTGAGGATACCGCCTGAAACCTCCTTTACCTTGCCGTTATCATATGTTAAAAGAAAACGTGAAGCGGCTGTTATCTCTCCGTCAACGTACAGCTCGGGAACATCGTTATCATCCACAAAGATAAATTCATAATCGTAACCCGAGTCGGGGTAATCCTTGCTTACATAATTTTCATAAGCCGTAATTACTTTGTCAAGGTCAACCTTTTCTTCCTTTTTCTCCGTTGTCTGCGCCTGCGCCGTCTGTGATACAGCGGCGGGCTGTGTGGTTACAGGCTTGTTTTTATTATTGCTTACAGCAACTGCGGTAGCAGCGGTGCCGACTATCGCGGCTATAACAGCAACGGCTGTAATCTTACCCGCAACGGTGGAGAAAAAGCCTGCCTTCGCCGTAGTCCCCGCAGCAGCTGAAGCCGTAGCTGCGCTTGTTGTTGCGCTTGCCGTTGCGGCAGCCGCCGAGCTTGCGGCGTAAACCTTCATTTCGCTTTTGAGAAGAATAGCAAGAAGCGGAAGCGGAGCAAGACCGTAGAAGCGGTAGCCCTTTTTCTTCATTTCCTCCGCCTTTACGTTCATATTCTTATTAGCGTAGCGAAGTCTTGATTTAACCGTATTTTCGTTAACGCCGAGCTGCTCGGCGATTTCCTTAATCGGCATATCGTTTTGAAAACGCATTACAACACAGATTCTCTGCTCGTCGCTGAGGCAATCAAGAAGCATTTCTACCATCTCTGAAAGCTCCTTTTTTGAATACGCCATATCGGGACGGGTAGCTGTGCTTACGTCCTCAATGCTCTCCTCAAAGCTGTAGTCGCTTACGCTGTCGTCCGAAATATCCGTAAACAGAGACGGCTTATTTTTAACAAGAAAATTAATCGCCGTATTAGAAACTATTCTTGTAAGCCAGCTCTCAAATTTGCTGTAATCCTTAAGGCTTTCTCTGTTTTTCCACGCCTTAAGGTACGCCTCCTGAACAATGTCCTCCGCGTCGCTTTCGTTTTTAACAAGCTTAAGCGCGTAGTATTTCATCTGTGTATATGTATCCTGATAAAGCCCGGCGAAGCTGTTACCGTCGCCGTTCATTGCTCTTTCAACTAATTCGGTATCAATCATAGCCCATTTCCTCCTCAATCTTTTTCAACACTCTTTCCTTCTCCTCTTTGCTTACGCGGTAAAAGGAAAGCTCCCTTTTCATAAGTTCAATTATGAACGCAATCATATTCATTCAAAAACCTCCTTCCGATTGCCTTCACTTATATGACAGACAAAACGAAAAAAAGTTTTATAGAATTCAGTTTTTTTATTTAATCAACATTATAACAAAAAAAGTCGTTTATGTAAACTGCTATAAGCTGTCGCACAATATATAATTTTTCATAAAATAATTATGGGGAAAACAACAGACATAAAAAAGACAGGGTGGAGAAATCCTTCAAACAGCCCTGCCTTTTGTCTGATTATATATTATTCGCCGTAGCTTTCAAGAGCGCTTGAAATTGCATAGTAGCAATACTTAAGCTCGCTGTTGACAATGTTCTTCGCCGTGTTGATATGTCGCGAAACAGTCGGCTGCGAAAGCCCGAGTATGTGTGCAATTTCTCCCTGGCTTTTGCCTGAGATATACATATATTTCAGGCAAACCCTCTGGCGCTGGGTAAGCTCGTTTTCCATAATAACAGGAAGCACCTTTCTCAGCGCCTTCTGTCTTGCCTTCTCTCTGTCAAAGCCCTCGGCAACATCATAATCCTTTCCCCTATATAAGTTATCTATAATATCAAAATTCATTTAAATCCTCCGGATAAAAGCCTTTGAGCATAAATGCGATTTCTTTGCATTCACAAGCCATATCGTAATAAAATCTTATTTTTCTTCTCAGTACCTCAAGCTTGCGCCCGCTGTAAACGCACAAGAGTGGAGTCAGCGCATCAGCCTTACAGACGGCAAGCCTGTACTGAGCCTCGTATTTACGAGCCAATTCATTTACTGTCATTTCTGCCCTTCTTTCATTTAAATCTATACCTCAAAGGGTACATCTTTATTGTAGTAGAACGTTCGTTCTGTGTCAAGAACAGGCTCTGATATAATACATAAAAAAGGACAGTAAAAAATATTTTTCACAATTTTGATTTCAATTATGTGTATTTTATACTATTTAACAAAATTGACAAACTTTTTCAACTTCGGCTTGACAAATTGGTGAATTATTAATATAATTAAAGAACACTTGCAACGGAGCCGCAACCGTTGTAAGTAACCTGTCCTCCTATAGTTTGTTATAGACAGAGAGGGGAATGCCCGGGTGTTATACTCGGGCATTTTCCTTTTAAAAAAACAGAAGTATCTCGGTGAGATACTTCTATTTTTGTGTAATCAGCTTTTCAAAATTAATTCCGTCCGGATGGTAGTGCTTCGGTGTCTCCTCGCTTAGCGTTTCTTCAATTGCTCTTTCAATAAAATGTGAAGCCGCTTTTACAGAATCCGTTATACTCTTTGACGAAATGTATGAAGCGAGAACGTAAGACGAGAATATATCCCCCGTTCCCGAGAAGTGCTCGCCGAGCCTCTTGCTCTTAATAAGCTCAAAACCGCCATCGCTGTAAACGGCGTTTGCAATTTCGTTACCAACGGTTATCCCCGTAGTAATTACGGTTTTAACTCCCGTGCCTTCGCTCATCGCTCTTATGCTGTCTGGCGTGTATTCGCCTTTTATGTCACAGCCCGCAAGAAGTGCAAGCTCGGTCAGGTTCGGCGTTATAATATCCGCCTTTTTACAAAGCGCCTTAACCTTTTCAACCGTTTCACTGTCATAGCAGGGATAGATTTCCCCGTCGTCGCCCATTATCGGGTCAACAAGAACAACGGTGCTTTCCGTTTTGAATTCGTCAATAAAGCGCGATATTATATCAAATTGTCTGCCGTTGGGTATAAAGCCCGTTAAAATGCCGTCAAAGCTCACACAAAGCTTTTTCCACTCGTCAATGAAGCTCTGCATTGAATCGGTAAGGTCAACGCTTTTAAAGCTCTCATAGCCTGTTTGGTTAGAGAAAACTCCCGTTGCAAGAGGACAAGCCTGAACGCCGAGCGAGCTTATAATCGGAATCGCCGCAGTAAGCGAGCATTTCCCGAAACCCGACAAATCATTTATAACCGCAATTTTTTTCATACAATCACCTTTTTAAATTATATCATATTTAAAACTGCTGTCAATATTGACAAAAAGGTTATTATTATTTTATAATTAATTAAAGGCGGTGATAATATGAAACCTGAAAAGCTGTCGGCTCATCTCGGCAGAACAGTTAACGCATACGCTGAAAAGGTCGGCGCAGTCAGCGTTAAAAGCGAGCTTGACGATTCGTATTCAAAATACAAAATTGAATTTGAAAAAATCATTGCCGAGTTTGTCTATTCAAAAAAAGCAAGCGACAGTTATCCAATCAGCACCTTGTACTGCAGGTTATATCTTGACAAGGAAAGCGGCTTCTTTTTTGAAATACCCGAAATTATCGGCTATCTTGATTTACTTGATTATCACGCCTATCACTACGCATTTATTGAAAGCCCCGAGCGAATGGACGCGTGCTTTAGCTACATAACCGATTTTCTTGAATACAGAAATGAGGAAATTGAGTCGCTTATTCCGAGAGAAAAGGAGCTTGAGGAAGAAAAGATTAAAGAGGTTGTGAGGGTTTATAAAATTGATACCTCAACCGTACCCGGGGACGAGGACGAAAAGCGCGAGTTTTACCGCTCGCTTAACGAATACGTTTCCTCCTATACAGCAAGCCGCTTTACTACGGGCAAAGCCTTTTCCGCCTATATTCACGGCGATTTTGACAAGGCGCTTGAGGAATACAAAAATCAGGACGAGCTGCTGGCGTGTGAAAAGCGAATAGCTGATTTTATCAGCGACAGGGCTGAGCCTTACCAGGCAATGCCGCTTGAGTGCGCAAGTATTCTTGAGGTTGAAAAATATAAAAAAGACAGCTTTAAAATGTTTCTTATGACTCTTGCAGTCTCAGTGCTCGGCTTCTTTACTTTGTTTTTCATAATTCAGCTTATAATAAACGCCCGCACCGAGCGCGTAACCGTTCTTTGCGACAACATAAATCCTCTGAAAACAGCGCTTATCGGAACGCTTACTGGTTTAGTTTTCGCGCTCTCGTTCAGGGATAAAATTGAGCCTCTGCTACTCAAAAACAAAAAAGAAGCGTTTGAATTCAGCGCCCTTTTGTCTGAGCACAAAGCGCTTAGTCCAATAAAAATAGTTTTCATAGCTGTATTCATTATCTCAATTGTCGCCTTTGCCGATTACAGCCGCCCTGCGCTTAAGATGTACGACGATAAAATTATGTACAACAGCCACGCAAGACCGCTTAATCATTACTCAGAATACTATCTTAAAGATTTCTATGACATTGTAATAGTTGACGGTTATTATTCCCGCGACTTTAACCGCTACACTGAAAAGCCGTTTTACGTTATTCAGTTCAGCGGCGACCGATATATTAATCTTAAGGATGTTTCAATAAGCGATAAAAAGAAAACCGAGCTTGTTAATAAGCTCCGTTACAACAGGGAAAGCGATATTCCCCACGTCCGCTCTATTGAAAGCCTATAAAGAATAAA
>CAMNAP010000119.1 GCA_946531445.1 uncultured Clostridia bacterium | reverse complement strand
GCAACGCTTTCAAAAAAGATAGTATCTTCACTTAAATACAGCGAATATGTCCGCGTGTCGCTCGGCGCGATTAACGGAAAGCTGTCCGCTTCCCCGCTTGCGCGCGGCGCAGGAGTTATTACAAGCTTTACAAAAGCGGACGGCGTGCTGATTGTACCGCAGAACTGCGAGGGCATTGAAGCGGGCGAAGAGGTGGAAATCCGCCTTAATAAGCCGCTATGTGAAATTGAAAATACTCTTATTATAACGGGAAGCCACGACCCGCTGATTGACGAGGCGGCTGACTTTCTTGCAAGAAAGGGCGCGCCGTTCAGAGTCTGCTCAACCCACGTCGGCAGTATGGGCGCTGTCTATGCAGTGCGCGACGGTCTTGCTCATATGGGCGGTATTCATCTTCTTGATACCGAAACGGGCGAATACAACAAATCCTATGTTGAAAAATATCTGCCCGACGGTAACGCCGTTACCGTAAAGGGCGTCGGCAGAGTTCAGGGCTTAATGGTGAAAAAGGGCAATCCGCTAAACATAAAAGAATTCGGCGATATTAAAAATTGCCGCTATGTAAACCGTCAGCGCGGCGCAGGCACAAGAATTCTCTGCGATTATTTGCTCCGTCAAAACGCTTTGACTCCGCAGGATATTGACGGCTATCACAATGAAGAGTTTACGCACACAGCCGTTGCGGCGCTGATTGCCGCAGGCAACGCTGACGCAGGGCTCGGGATATATTCCGCCGCAAAGATGTATGACCTTGATTTTATCCCGATTTGTAACGAAACCTATGAGTTTTTAATTGATAAAAACTATCTTGAAAATCCTATGGTTAAGGCGTTTCTTGACGTTCTTTACAGTGAAGAATTCAAAATGCGCCTTGCCGAAATGGGAGGTTATGTTTAATGCTGACGCACATTAACGAAAACGGCGAAGCTGTTATGGTTGACGTAGGCGGTAAGGAGATTACCGAGCGCACCGCAAGGGCTTATGCCAGAATAAAAATGCAAAGCGAAACGCTGGATGCACTGCTTAATGCCGACTTGAAAAAGGGCGACGGATTGTCCGCCGCGCGAATTGCGGGAATTATGGGCGCCAAGAAAACGAGCGAGCTGATTCCGCTTTGCCACAATATTCCGATTGATAAAATCACCGTAGATTTTGAAAAGGAGAGCGACACTGCGCTCGGTATCTATGTCAACGCCAAATGCACCTATAAAACGGGTATAGAAATGGAAGCGCTGACGGGTGCTTCCGTTGCTGCGCTCACAGTCTACGATATGTGCAAGGCGATAGACAGAGGAATGTCTATTGAAGAAATAAAGCTGCTTGAAAAAACAGGCGGAAAGAGTGATTACCACCGTGAAGGATAATTTCGGCAGAGAAATATCATATCTGCGGATTTCCGTAACCCAGCGCTGCAATTTAAACTGCGTTTATTGCGGCAAGGAGGACTGCGCCAAAAAAGCGGCGGAGCTCACGCCAAATGACTATTATACCTTTGTCGAAGCCTTTGCAAAATGCGGTATAAAAAAGGTACGAATAACGGGCGGCGAGCCGCTTGTCAGAAATGATATCGCTGAAATTGTAAGACTGATAAGAGCTATACCTGAAATTGAAACAATTTCGCTCACAACCAATGGGGTATACTTAAAGCAGTACGCAAAAAAGCTGAAAGCGGCTGGACTTGACAGCGTTAATATCAGCCTTGATTCTACCGACACAAGCACCTACCGTCATCTGACGGGCGCCGATGTTCTTCAAAAGGTAATGGAGGGTATTGACGAAGCGGAAAAGACAGGTCTTTCGCCAATAAAAATCAACGCCGTACTGATGAAGGGCGTAAACAGCGACGGAGCAGGGGAGCTGATTAACCTTGCAAGAGAGCGCAAAATTGACGTTCGTTTTATTGAACTTATGCCGTTTTCCGACGAGGGCGAGAATGCCGCGCTTATGGTAAAGGGCTGCGAAATACTTGAACGCTTCCCGTTTCTTGAATACTCAAATACCGAAGGCACGGCAAAGTATTATTCTGCTTACGGCTTTAAAGGACGTGTAGGGCTGATTAACCCCGTAACACATAAATTCTGTAATGAATGCAACCGGGTCCGTCTGCTTTGCGACGGAAAGGTGAAGCCCTGTCTCGGATATGATACGGCGTACGATATTATGCCCTGTATAGACGACGAAGAAAAACTCGTCAAAAAGATAAAAAGCATCATTTTGCAAAAACCTGCGGGTCATAACTTTGAAAACAAGAACGCGACCCACGGACTGAACAGAACAGGAGGATAACGATGGCAAGAGTAGTGGCTATCAATATCAGCGAAAAGAAAAAAACGCCGAAAAAGAGTATTCCCGAAGGAAAACTGATTGAGGATTTCGGCTTTGAAAATGACGCGCACGCAGGCAAGTGGCACCGTCAGGTAAGTCTGCTTGCAAAGGAAAGCATTGAGCGCGCACAGGGTATGCGCACCGACGGGCTATGCCACGGTATGTTTGCGGAAAATATAACCACCGAGGGCATTGTACTGCATACACTACCCGTTGGTACAAAACTGAAAATCGGCGACACCGCCGTAATTGAAATTACGCAAATCGGCAAGGAATGTCACGACGGCTGCGCAATTAAGGAGCTTGTCGGTCAGTGCATTATGCCGCGCGAAGGCGTTTTCGCAACCGTCCTCAAAGGCGGCACCGTAAAAGAAAACGACGAAATCACCGTTCTCTGATTTTGCATTCCTTAACACCGCAGCGAAATACGTTTTGGTTAACAGTAACGACTCTATCTCTATGCACGTCTTTCAGTTGAATAATTCTGATATTCTTTGCGTATGCTTTACCCGCGATTTGCGGGTTTTATCCTAAAAAAGGTGATGTCATATGAAATCAAGAAACCCTCTCCTGCCAGCCTCGTTTTATTTTCCGGACGGAGAACCCCACTTAATAGGCGGAGAATTATATATCTATCCAAGTTGCGACGTCCAGGCTGACAGATATTGCTCTGACAAACTCTATGTTGTGCACAGCAAAGACCTGTCATCCTGGAAAATTGACGGTCCTGTGCTTGACTGTGACGTTTTAAACAGTATGCAAAATCTGCCCGAAGGTTTTGGCAACGGTTTGCTTTATGCTCCTGATTCCCTTACAGTAAACGGAAAATCATATCTTTTCTTCTGCACATCTGACGGCTATGAGGGCGTCGCTTTTTCAGACAGTCCCTCAGGGCCTTTTTCAAACCCTGTTCTTATTACCACAGACAAAACGGGAGAATATATCAAAGGCATTGACCCCGCTGTTTTATATGATGATGGGAAGGCATATCTTTACTGGGGCCAATTCAGTTCCTTCGGTGCAGAGCTGACGGATGATTTCACAAAAATCAAGGAGGATACTCTGGTGAGCGGTCTTCTGACCGAAAGTGAACACGGTTTTCATGAAGGGTCCTCACTTAGAAAAATCAACGGTAAATATTATTATATTTTTGCAGACATTCACCGCGGAAAGCCAACTGCTCTCGGCTATGCCGTAGCCGATACGCCTTTAGGCAAATATGATTATAAGGGAATCATCATTGATAACGACGGATGCGACCCTGAAACCTGGAACAACCACGGCAGTATAGAATGTGTTAACGGCATATGGTATGTCTTTTATCACAGAAGTACAGGAAACAGCTGCTTTTTAAGACGAATGTGCGCTGAACCGATATACTTTGACCGAGACGGATTAATTAAAGAAGCCGTGCCGACTTCAATCGGAATCGGAGAAGCATTCAGGCAAGGAGAAAGAATATACGGATATCAGGCGTGCTGCCTCTCAAAAGGTGCATATATTTTCGGTGATAAACTGATAGTTACAAAAGGAAAGTCAAAAGCTGTATTCAGATATGTTGATACCTCCTGTTGTCTTTCATCCATTGATTTTGCGGGCGACAGCTCAGTTTCAGCGGATTTTGATATTGCTCCTGACGGTACGCTCACCGTTTATCTTGAGGCAACAGCAGATTCACAGATTGATTATTTTATAATTAACTAATTAAAAGCAAAAAGTACTTAAAGGCGGTGAGTATATGAAAAAAACAGTTTCAGTTTTATTGGCGTTAATGCTGTGCATATCGCTGATAGGATGTTCAAACCAAAAGGCAGCGCAAGGCACGCCCGTACAGATTGACTATGACGCAGCAACGGTGAGTTATCTCGGACCTGAGGGCACTTACACGCAGGAAGCGTGTGAGAAATTCTTTGACGGCAAAGGCAGTTATATTCCTTATGAAACAGTTCCCGACGCGGTACAGGCGCTGACTGACGGCAAAAGTAACTACGCCGTAATTCCGCAGGAAAATACAATCGGCGGCGCTGTGATTGATTATGTGGACACGCTGATTGCAAGCGAAAACGTATCAGTAGTCGGCGAGGTCGAGCTGCCTATAAGTCAGAATCTTCTTGTGCTTCCCGGAACGGTGCTCGGCGATATTAAAACCGTGTATTCGCACAAGCAGGGCATCGCACAGGGAAAAGAGTGGCTTGAAAAGAATCTGCCCGACGCCGAAGTAATTGAAGCGTCATCAACAGCCGAAGGCGCAAAAACGGTTGCAGACGGCAAGGATAAATCCTGCGCGGCAATCGCATCGGCAGGCTGTGCGGACGTTTACGGCTTGGAGATTCTCGCCGCAGGCATTCAGAATAACGATAAAAATAAAACGCGTTTTTATGTGCTGTCAAATGACGCGCCTGCAACGGCAACATCAGACCGCCTTGCATTTATTGCAAGCGGCTCTGCAAAGGATTTGCCGAAGCTGACGGCTGAAATGAATAAGCTCGGCGTCACGCTCGTTGCCCTGCACGACAGACCCGAAAAGACGGAACTCGGTAATTATTACTATCTGATTGAATGCAGTGATTGCAG
>CAMNAP010000118.1 GCA_946531445.1 uncultured Clostridia bacterium | reverse complement strand
CGCAGAGCTTGTTCATAACACCTGGCCGGCACGCTGGGCTCAGATTAACAGAGAAGCGCTTGAGGAGAGCGGAAAGCTCGGTGAAATAATGTTCTTTACCCGCGCGGGCTTCTCAGCAACTCCCAAGTATTCAACAATGATGTGGTGCGGCGATAACCACGTTGATTTCTCTATAGATTTCGGACTTCCGTCGGTTATTCCCGCAATGCTCTCTCTTGCTGTTTGCGGCTTCGGTCTTTCACACAGCGACGTAGGCGGATACACCTCGTTCTTCAATCTCAAGAGAAGCGAAGAGCTCTATATGCGCTGGCTTGAGATGAACACCTTTACTCCTGTTTTAAGAGGCCACGAGGGACTCAATCCCGATATAAACGCACAGCACGACGCAAGCGAAAAGGTGCTAAGCCATAACGCAAAGTTTGCAAAGCTTCACGTTGCGCTCAAGCCTTACCTCAAGTCGGCTGTTAAGGAAAATGCACAAACAGGACTCGGAGTTATAAGACCTCTCTTCTTCCACTACGATGAGGAGGCGGCTTATACAGAGGCTTACGAGTATCTTCTCGGACGCGATATTCTTGTCGCTCCCGTGCTTAAGCAGGGCGCTATTACAAGAGACGTTTATCTTCCCGATGATGAATGGGTACACATTTGGTCAGGAAAAGAATATAAAGGCGGCAAATTTGCTGTCAGCGCGCCGATAGGCGAAATACCTGTATTTGTTCGCAAAGGAACAGAAGCAGAAAAAATTTTAATAGGTTAATAATTTTTGTGGAGGCAAATTATGAAATACTTTTTAGACAGTGCTAAAATCAATGAAATCAGAGAAGCCTACGATACCTTCGGTATTGACGGCGTAACAACAAATCCGAATCACATTAAGCTTTCAGGCAAGCCGTTTTATACGGTAATACAGGAGCTTGCTGATTTCGTAAAGGAAAAGGATATTGAGGGCTGGGACAAATTCCCGATTTCAGTTGAGATTAATCCTCACCTTGACGACGCAGACGAAATGGTTGCTATGGGTAAAAAGATTGCCGCAATGAGCAAGAGCTTTGTAATCAAAATCCCTTGCACTCAGGCTGGTATTACAGCCGCAAGACGTCTTGAAGAGCAGGGAGTAAGAACAAACGTAACTCTTGTTTTCTCGGCTTCTCAGGCTCTTCTTCCCGCTAAAAACGGCTCTCTTTTCGTTTCTCCTTTCATCGGCTGGAAGGAAAACAGCGGCGAGGACTGCGCTCAGTACATCCAGGATATAGTAACTATTTATGAAAACTACGGCTTCTTCGGAAAAACACAGATTATCTGCGCTGCAGTAAGAAACGGAAAGCAGTTTGTTGACTGTGCCGTTGCAGGCGCCGACATTGTTACCGCAGGACTTCAGGTATACAAAGACAGCTTCTATCATCCGTTTACTGATTACGGCCTTGCAAAATTCCAGGCAGCGTGGGATGAGACTATTACTGAAGAATAAGGGGTAACAAAATGAAAATCGGATTTATCGGACTCGGCATTATGGGCGAGTCTATGTGTGAAAATATAGTAAAAAAGCATAACGACACAGTCTATTGCTCAGACCTCAATAAAGCGCAGGTTGCAAAGCTTGTTGAGGCTGGCGCAACAGGGCTTGATTCAAACGTTGAGGTTGCTAAGAATGCCGATGTAATTATTACAATGGTACCTAAAAGCGAGCACGTAAAGGCTGTTTACACAGAGCTTTTACCTTATATTGACAACAGTAAAATCTGTATTGATATGAGTACAATTGACCCGTCGGTTTCAATTGAGGTTGCAAATATGATTAAGGCAAAGGGCGCTCAGTTTGCAGACGCACCCGTTGTTAAATCAAAGCCCGCGGCTATTGCAGGCACGCTCGGAATTCTTGTGGGCTGCGACGAGGAGCTTTTTGAGCAGATTAAGCCTATTCTTGAATATATGGGCTGTAACGTAATCCGTATGGGCGAAAACGGTAAGGGCCTCGTTATGAAGGTTTGCCACAATACGCTTGTTGCGGAAATTCAGAACGGCGTAAACGAAACAATTGCACTTGCTCAGAAAATGGGAATTTCAATTGAGGATTACGCAACTGCTATTTCCTACGGCGGAGGACAGAATTTCTACCTTGACGGTCAGTGGAAGAATCTTCAGGATGAGAACTGGACAACTGCCTTTTCGCTTGAAAACGAGCATAAGGATTTAGGTATCTGTCAGCGGCTTTCAGCCGAGGCTGAATTCCCGATGCCCGGTATGGAAAACGCAAAGGCTGTTTATGACAAGGGTATGGAGGCAGGAATCGGAAAAGAGGACTGGCGCGCAACCTATAAAATCGTAAGAGGAGATTATAATGCTTAATCACCTGAACAGCAAAAACGATGTGAAAATCTATTCGGTTTTTGACGATGAGTTTAAGCCTTACGGAAGAATAGTAGAGGGCTATGACTTTACTGAGCTTGTAGCTTATATGAAAAACAAAACCGAAATCCCCGAAAGCGGAAACGTGTATTTCCCAAGCATTGAGGAAATGGAAAAAACCGCTGTATTTTCAGAGATACAGAGCGTTCTTTACGGCGGTATGCCGATTCAGATTGGCTACTGTAACGGAAGAAATACAACCTACAACGGCTTTGAGTACCACAAGGGAAGCGAAATCAATATCGCTGTAACAGACTTTGTTCTCGTTCTCGGCCACACCTGGCAGATTGAAAATAACACGTTTTATGTAGGTAACGAAAAGGTGTTTTTCGTACCTGAGGGAACAGCGCTTGAAATGTACCAGACGACGCTTCACCTTTCGCCCTGCCGCGTTTGTGACGAGGGCTTCAAGGATGTTGTAATTCTCCCGAAAGGAACAAACACTCCGCTTGAGAGTAAAAATAAAAACAGCGATGAGGAAAGCGTGCTTCTTCTGCAAAAAAATAAGTGGGTGATTGCCCATAAGGACAGAGAGCCGCTTATTAAGCAGGGTGCATTTGCAGGCCTTATCGGTGAAAATAAAGAAATTAAGTATTGAGGAAAAATAATGGCATTTGAATTTATGTATATTCCTATAGGCGTGCCTACCTTTCATCTTGAAAGCGCGCAGAAGGAATTTGACAAATCAGTTGAGCTTTTAAAGAGCATTGATAAAGACGTTGTTGTACCCGATGAAATGCTTCTCAGCATTGACAAGGTAAACGCGTTTATTGAGGGCAAAACACCCGACTTGATTATCGTTCAGAATATCACCTTTGCAAACGGCGCGTATATTGCCGAGGTGCTCAGAAAGATAGACTGTCCCGTACTTCTTTGGACTCTTCGCGAGCCTGTAATTGACGGAACAAGGCTAAGACTCAACTCGCTTACGGGCGCTTACTCAGCCGCTAACGTGCTTCACGAATTCTCAAGACCGTTTGAGTACATTTTCGGCTCTGCGAATGAAGAAAACGTTATTAAAAAGGTAAAGTCAACCGTGGCGGCTGCTAAGGTCAAAAAGGCGCTCAGAGCGCTTAATATCGCACAGGTAGGTCACACTCCCCAGGGCTTCGGCTTCGGCCGTGCGCTTGATATGGAGATGATGACAACCTTCGGCGCAAACCTTGTTTCAATTGAGGCAAGAGAGCTTATTGACAACGCAAAGAGCTATTCCGACGACGACATCAAGTCTTATCTTGACGACGCAAAAACAAGAATCAACGGACTTGATGAAATTAAGGAAAACAATGTTCTTGACTTTGCAAGGCTTTACAGGGCTTATGATGAGTTCGTTAAAAATAATAACATCGGCGCGCTTTCATCACGTTGCTGGCCTGATTTCTTTACCGCGTTCGGTACTCCCGTGTGCTCAGTGCTCGGAATTCTTAACGATTTGGGAATTGCTGCCGCTTGTGAAGCCGATACTTACGGCGCTCTTACAATGTATATCAGCTCCTTCCTTACGGGAAAATCAGCCTTCTTCGGCGACCCCGTTTCGCTTGACGAGGGCGAAAATACAGTTACCTTCTGGCATTGCGGTATGGCTCCCTGCTCACTTGCAAGGGAGGATACGGGCGCTTGCGCAGGGCTTCACTGTAACCGTAAAATAGGACCAACGCTCGAATTTGGCTGTAAGGCTGAAAAAGAGGTTACAATCTTCAGAATCGGCAAAAAGGCAGACGGTTCCTTCCGCTTCTTCATTTCGGGCGGCGAGGCAATGGATAAGCCGCAGCAGTTCTACGGAACGTCTATTGTTGTTAAAACCGAATCGCCGTCTTACGACGTTGTAAACAATTCGGTAAAGGCTGGCTGGGAGCCTCATTTTGCAGTAGCTATGGGCGACATTAAAGAGGAGCTCAGAGCCCTTGCAAATATGCTCGGTATTGAAGTTGAGGAGTATTAATGCTATAATAAATTAATGAAATTTATGTAAAGATAATTTCGGAGGTAAAAAAATGGAAGAAAAAGCTTTAACCCATGGCATTGGGCTGAAGGATAAGGTGGGCTACGCCCTCGGTGACGCAGGCGGACTGTTAACCTTCTCGCTTATCGGCTCATTTTTAACAGTGTTCTATACGGACACCCTGAAAATTCCGCTTGGCCAGATTACAGTTCTTATGCTTATTGCAAGAATCTGGGACGCAATTAACGACCCGATGTGGGGCGCGTTTATTGACTCAAGAAAGCCTACAAAGTGGGGACGTTTCAGACCTTACATTTTCTGGTTCTCAATTCCTATGGCTGTTGCCGCAGGACTAATGTTTACTAAGTTTGATTTCATCCCGCACAGCAAATATATCGTTTACGCTTACGTTACATATATTTTCTACGGTATGATGTACACAGCCGTGAATATCCCTTACGGCTCGCTCGCTTCTGTTATTACAGACGACGAGCTTGAGCGCTCTTCTCTTTCAATGTGGCGTTCAATCGGCGCAGGTGTAGGCGGACTTCCCGGACAGAT
>CAMNAP010000117.1 GCA_946531445.1 uncultured Clostridia bacterium | reverse complement strand
AGCTTAACGGTTTCAAGGTCGCGCGCCGACCAGCACGCTGTGTGAAGCCCTGCGTCAATAATCTTTTTAATCATAACGCCGTCGCGGTTGCTCTCGTGGTTACAGTCAAAGCTGATTCCGCAGTTTTCAAGCGTTTTAGCCTTTTCAATATCGCTGTCTTTAATATCGTCAACAAGGAGAAATACGGGGTAATCCGAAATCTTTCTTATGTCAACAATGTCCTCAAAGTCAAACGCGATAAACGAAGCGTCTACGCCATACTTTTTGAGCATATCAATTATCTCGCCGTAATACTGTCTGTTTCTGTTATACTTAAGCTCAATAACAGCGTGCATATTATACTCAGCACACTTTTTGATATACTCCTCAAGAGTACATATTTTAAGATACGGATACTTGTCAATATTATGGCCGAAGTCCATAGTTGCGCTGTAAAGCTTGTTAAGGCTTGAAAGCTCAACAACATAGTTTTTATCTGTAACTCTTGTTGTTACCGGGTCGTGGTGAACAACCCAGACGCCGTCCTTTGTTCTGTAGGTGTCGCACTCTGCTCCCCAGTAGCCTGCCTTACCTGCTTCCTCGTAAGCGGGAAGGGTGTTTTCGGGAGCCATAGCTCTGAAGCCTCTGTGAGCAACAAGTCTTAAATCCTCCTTGCCCTCAAGCTCTGTTCCCTTAACGGAATCAATCTTGTAATCAACAAGCTTACAGTAATTCTTAAACCAGATTGCCTTTTTTGCAGCATATACTCCGCCTGCTACAGCGCCTGCGCAAAGCGCCGCTGCCGCTACAGTCTTAAGTACAGTCTTTTTCTTCATATCTTTATCCTCCACAGGAAATAATAAATTGTTTAGTACGTAATATTATCAGTTGTAAGATAGAACACCTTGAGTCCAACAAGCTTTTTCATTGTTTCAAGGTCGTCAACGCCCCAGCAGCCTACGTTGAGCTTTTCGCTGAGCGCCTTTTTGATAAGCTTTGAGTCGTTTGCATAATTCTTCTTTTCGTTTGCGTTGAACTCAATTCCGCAGTTTTCAATTTCCTTCGCGGTTTTGATTGCGTCCTCGCTGAGAGTACCGGAAAGATAGAACATCGGCGAGTCGGTAAGCTTTCTCATACTTTCAAGGCTTTCCTTTTCATACGAGATATAAACTGCCTCAACCTTGTACTTTTCAACAAGCTCAACAATCTCATTATAATGGTCGCGGTTGTTTTTACCCTTCAGCTCAATAAACGCCTTCATATTAAACTGAGCGCACTTTTCAAGATATTCCTCAAGTGTGCAGATACCAAGCGTATCGTTGTACGTTTCAATGTTGTTTCCGTTCTCGAAGTAAAGCTCCTTAAGCTCGGAGTAATCCGACTTTTCAATCTTCTTCGACTTGTTCATAAGGCGGAAGGTTGAAGGGTCGTGGCTTACAACCCATACGCCGTCTTTAGTTCTGTAGGTGTCGCACTCACAGCCCCAGTAGCCTGCCTGTCCCGCAAGGTCAAAGGCGGGTAAGGAATTCTCGGGAGCGAGCGTATTGTGGCCTCTGTGGGCAACAAGCTTAATATCCTGATTGTCATCTACAGACATATCCGTAAACTGAAGAGTGAGAAGCTCTCTGGGCTCAACGGTTTTGTAGTTATGTATTGCGATACATATAATTGAAATTACAAGCGCTATAACAGCAACAATAATAGCGCATATAATTATCTTCTTTTTAGGTACGGGCTTCTTAGCGCCGCCGTTTTCGTTTACTTTTTTGTTTTCATTTTCGTTCATATCTTAGTCCTCCAAAGAGTTATTTTTCTTTTCAAATTTAATTATTTTCGGGTTTTCCTGCTCCTCAAAAACATTTGAGTAGCTCCACCTTCCGTAAACGCCCTTCGCCCTTGTTCCGAGAATAAAATGAAGCTTTGCAATGCCGAAATCAATGCTTTTATCTGAATAAGGCTCGTCCACTCTTGCGGAAAACTCGCCGTTTTCGTAGCGGAATTTTACAGGGCGTCGGTTCACGTCCGACGGCGCCTTTTCAACAAGGCTCAGCGCGTAGGCGTACGCCTCGGGAAGCTTTTCGTCACACGCTTCAAACATATCCTGATAGCTCTTATTCTTTTTGTGGGTTGTATTGTAAAGCGTTCTTTCAACCGTAGTAAAATGCGGCTTAGGGTTGCCCACTGTAATAATACAGTAAAGGCGCATATTCCTGGGAATATCAACAAGCTCGTACACCTTGTTTTCGTTGTACGTTGAGCCTACCCAGCAGGTACCGAGCCCGTGATAAGCGCACTGAAGAACAATGCTTTCGCCGTAGTAGCCCGCGTCCTCGCGCGCCTTTTGCGAATCGGGACCCGTTACAACTATCATTGAATACTTCCCGGTGAAGAGCTTAGAAACCTTTGACGCGTCGTCAACAAAAATGAACTCAGCGTCTGAAAGCTGATTTACAGCTTCAACCATTTCCTTTATGACATTTTTAACGTCGTCGCTAAGCCCCTTTGACTTATACGAGCGGCGCGAACAGCGTATATCTATTGCCTTGATGTACTCTTCGTTTGTCATAAACTCTCCACCGAATAGTTTTACTCATAATAATTTATTATATTATATCACTCTTATATGATGAATTCAACATTATATTTTTTAATCCACACATATATCTGGAAAACATAGGCGAGCACCTGCGGCGCGCGCATAAGCTGACCGTACCACGGCTCGCTGAGTGAATCGGGGTTTTCCATAAGGGAGTGAAGCGAATCGGCGTTTATCATTTCACAAAGCGGCGAGGCTTTGTCGCTGAGCGCTTTTTCGGTAAGGTCGCACACCGTTTTGAAGTAAACGGGGTTAAAGGTTTTAGGGTACGGGCTCTTTTTACGCCAGGTGATTTCGTCGGGAAGCTCGTTTTCAAACGCTTTTCTGAGTATTCCCTTTTCGCGCGAAAAGGCAGACTTTATGCTCCACGGCATATTGTAGGCATATTCAACTATACGCCAGTCGCAAAACGGCACTCTCACCTCAAGCGACGATTCCATACTCATTACGTCCTTTCTTACAAGAAGCGTCTGCATAAACCAGTCCATATTTAAAACAAACATCTCTCTCATACGCTTCTCAAGGGGTGAATCGGAGTCAAGGTAATCCGTTTTATTAACCGTTTCAAGATAGGCGCTTCTTACGTATTCCTCTCCCTCGGGAAGAAAGCCGTCTTTAAGAATACTGCGCCTTACGTCTGTTGTACGCGACCACGGAAACGTCTCTTCAAAAAGAATTTCATGTCTGTGATACCAGGGATATCCGCCGAAAATCTCGTCTGCGCATTCGCCCGAAAGGCTTACTGTAAAGTCCTTTTTAACCTCCCTGCAAAAGAGAAGCAGCGAGGAGTCAACGTCTGTAAAGCCCGGACAGTTTCGCGCAATCGCTGCGTCGGAAAGTGCAAGGGCAAGCGCCTTGTTATTTAGCGAAATATTGTGATGTTGCGAGCCGATATAATCTGAAATAAGCCCAATATAGTCCGAGTCCTTATTCGGCTGAAAAAGGCTGCTTTTAAAGTATTTGTCATTGTCGTCATAGTCAACGGAATAGGTATTCAGCCGCTCGCCGCGCTTTTTAAATTCGTCAGAAGCAATTTTTGAAATGATTGAAGAGTCAAGTCCTCCGCTTAAAAATGTACAAAGCCCAACGTCGCTCACAAGCTGTCGTCTTACGGCGTCGCAGACTAAGGCGTGCGTTTTTTCAACCGCTTCGTCAAGAGTATCGCCGAACTCCCCGGCACGAAGCTTCCAGTAGGTTTTAATTTCTGTCTTTCCCCTACTGTAATAAAGGTATGACGCGGGCGGCAGCTCCTTAATATCTCTGAATACGGTTTTGCCGATAGTCTTTGCAGGGCCAAGCATAAAGATTTCGTTTAGTCCCTCTCTGTTGCAAATGGGCTCAATCCCGTCAATACAAAGCAGGCTTTCAATCCTTGACGCAAACGCAAACGTATTATTAATCTGTGCGTAGTAGAGCGGCTTTACGCCGATTCTGTCTCTGAAAATATATACCTCGCCCGTTCTTTCGCTGTAAACAGCATAGGCAAAAATACCGTTGAGCCTTTCGGCGCTGTGCTCCTTCCACTTGTGAAACGCCTTTAAAACAACCTCTGTGTCACATCTTGAATAAAAGCGGTAGCCGCTGCTCTCAAGCTCACGCCTCACCTCGTCTGTGTTATAAAGCTCACCGTTGTAAACGATTATATACTCGCCAAAACGCATAGGCTGAGCGCCGTTTTCAACGTCTACCACAGCAAGACGGCGGTGAATAAGCGCAGCGCTCTCCCCTCCCGCTTCGTTAAAGTATTCGCCCGACGCGTCGGGACCTCTCATCTTAAGCGTAGATGAAACGTTATAAATCATCTCTCTTTTGTTTCTTAAATCAATACTGCTGCTGAGTATCCCAGCTATTCCGCACATATAGTTCACCTCTGAATTATAATATGCAGAAAATAAAAATATGTATATTTTTTTGTAAAAAAAGTATTGACTCTGCGCTAAACTTGTGCTATATTATTAGGGCGTTAAAGATACGCTGGTGTAGCTCAGTTGGTAGAGCAGCTGATTTGTAATCAGCAGGTCAGGGGTTCGAGTCCGTTCACCAGCTCCATAATATGGAAGAGTTCCCGAGCGGCCAAAGGGAGCAGACTGTAAATCTGCCGTCAACGACTTCGGTGGTTCGAATCCACCCTCTTCCACCAAAAAGGACTAACAGGCAACCGCTTGTTAGTTCTTTTTCTTTTGTATGGGTGGATGAGAACCACTAAGTATTGCGGCGAAAGATACTTGTACTTTCGCCGAGAGGAAAAACATATGAAGTGATTATTAGTATTTTGCTCGCAAAATGCTTCAATCACGGAATATGTTTTGACGAAATCCACCCTCTTCCACCAAAAAGAA
>CAMNAP010000116.1 GCA_946531445.1 uncultured Clostridia bacterium | reverse complement strand
TTTGTTTTGGAGGAAAGTTTATGGAAAATGTTACAGATGTAACCAAAAAGTATTTAAGCGTTAAAGAAATTATCGCTTACTCGCTCGGCTTATTCGGCTTTCAGGCAATTGTAGGTCTTCTCAATTCCTATCAGGCTGAGTTTGACGGCTCAATTCTCGGCGTTGATATTGCAGTTGTAGGTATTCTTATTCTTGTTGCAAAGATTATCTCGGCTGTTGCAGACCCGATTGTAGGCGGTATGGTAGACCGTTCAAAGAGCAAGCTCGGAAAATTCAAGGGTATGATTGCTTACTCAATTCTTCCGCTTCTCATCTTTACGGCAATAATCTTTGTTGACGTGCCGTTTAAAGAGAACAAGATGATAACGTACATCTGGATTTTTGTTACTTATCTTATCTGGTCAATAGCTATGACAATGGGCGACGTTCCGTCACAGGGTATCGCGGCTGCGCTTACTCCCAACCCGACGGAGAGAACAAACGTTGTTTCAATTTCAAACACAGCTAAGCAGATTGGCTTTTCAGCGTGCGTTGTAATTGTTCCGATAGTTTGCTTAATAATTCCCAACGGCTCAAGAGTTATCGTTAAAAAGGGCGAAACGGATACTCCTATGATTGGAACAGAGTATTTCTGGGTTGCTGTTTTAACGGCTGTTCTCGGCTGCGTACTGTTTGCACTCATCCCGCTTATTAACAAGGAGCGCGTTGTTACAGAGTCAAGCGAAAAAATCGGAATGAAGGATATGCTCACGGCGCTTAAGGAAAACAAGCCCCTTATGCTTGTAATAGTTTCCTACTTCCTCGGCTTCGGACGTCAGATGGCTATGGGTATTCAGGTTCAGGCGGCTAACGTTCTTTTAGGCTCGCAGAACCTCGTTGCCGTTCTCGGTATCGTTACGGCTATCGGCTCAATGATAAGTATGGCTATCTGCCCCGTGCTTATTAAAAAGTTCAATGAGAAAAAGGTTTATCTCATTATGTCAATCTACGGCTTTGCCGCTTCCGTTTTCTCGTTTATTATAGGCCACTTCTGGTTTAAGGCTTGCACAAGCTCTGAGGACTGGTTCAAGGGAGGAAACGCTGTTCTTACAGTTCTCTTCTTCCTCTCGCTCTTCCTCATCGGCTTACAGTTCGGCGCAGTTACGCTTATGCCTATGATTATGACTGCCGACTGCGTAGACTACTACGAGTACGAAACGGGCAAGAGAATGGAGGGCACGGCTTATTCAATTCTCACCCTTACAATTAAGGTTTGCCTTGCGCTTGGCGTAGCTCTCGGCCTTGTATTTGTTGGCATTTCGGGCTATTCGGATACTCTCAACGCAATTAACGCGGGTCAGGCTACAGGCTTTGAGCCCAAGACTAAGGATATTATCTTCTTCGCTTACACGGTAGTACCGGGTATCCTCGCTCTTCTTTCGACTATCCCGATGTTCAAGTATGACATAGTCGGTGAAAAGAAGACTAAGATTTCCGAGGCTCTCGCTCAGAGAAGAGGAACAACTGAAGAATAATAAAGTATCGGGCGGAGCTTCTCCGCCCAATATGTAATTTGAGTGAAAATATGAAGTTCTTTAAAAAATATGAAGAAATAATTGTATACATCTTTTTCGGCGTTCTGGCTACAATTGTAAGCTGGGGCTCTTACGCCGTATTTGAAAGAGTCTTTCACCTGAGTGTAATTGTTTCAAATACGCTGAGCTGGATTCTTGCAATGGTGTTTGCATTTTTTACAAACAAGGTCTGGGTTTTCAAGTCAAAGAGCTTTGAAAGCAAGCTTGTTGCAAGGGAGTTTGTATCCTTTGCCGCTTCAAGAGCGGTTACGGGCGTAATTGAGCTTGTAGGCGTTCCGCTTCTTGAAAAGGCGGGGCTTGACTCAATCTTTTACAACATCGTTTATGCAATGAAGCTTGAAAAAATCGGCGTGCTTCTTACAAAGGGAATTTACTCAAAGGTAATTCTTTCAATAGTAATTGTAATATTAAACTACGTTTTTTCAAAGCTTATAGTTTTCAGAAAGGCACAAAAAGAAAACGCCAATGAAGAGCAGGATAAAGCAGCTGACTGATAAATATTTAAAGATACTCACGCCGTATATTAAGCGTATTGTATGGCTTGTTATGGCGGGTATCTCAAGCGTCAGCCTGTATATAAACAGCGGAAAATACGCCTTCCCCGATAAGTATGAGGACAAGCTTGTTACAAAATACTTAATCGGCAGGCTGTTTTTCCATTTAAAACACGCGATAAGAGGCATTGATGTTTATTCAGTGCTTTTAATAGCTGTGTTTTATTTTCTGTTTTCAAAGGCTCCGAGGTACAGGGGCAGTCGTCTTGAAAAGGCGCTTGCCGCTTTGGCTTCGGGCGCTGTGCCGTTTATTCTCACGCTTTGCAGAAGCTACAATAAAAAGGGGAGCTGGGCTTACGCCTTCGGCAGCGAGGGCGCAGTTGTTCTCACCTTTATAAAAATACTCGGCTGGGGCTTTGTAATTTACGCACTGCTCAGTATTCTTTCAAACTACACCTTTAACGTGTGCTCAAACCGGGCGCTGAAAAGGCGGTTTGTATTCCGGCGGGAGGCGGCTGTTTTTGCCGTAATCATTCTCGTTTTCTGGGCGCCGTATATTTACCTTTTATACCCCGGCTGCTTCACGCCCGACGCAAAGGACGAAATCGCCCAGCTCACGGGGACATACGTAAACTCGTGGTCGGCAAGGTCGATAATACTTCTTGACAGCTCGGTGCTTATTAACAACCACCACCCCGTATTTTACACGCTTGTTTTAAAGGGCGTTTTAAAGCTTGCGGCGGTAATTAAATCCTACGAAAAGGCGTTTGAAATACTCTGTATTATTCAGGCGCTGTGTCTTGCGTTTTCATTTTCATACGCGCTTACGGTTATGAAAAAATACGGCGCGCGGCTCAGAGTTCTGCTTTTGGCGCTCGGCTTTTTCGCTGTTAATCCGCTGTTTCCGATTTACGCGATGACCGTTGTTAAGGACACGTTTTTCTGCGCGGCGCTCGTTTTACTTGTCGTTATGACCTACGAGCTGCTTACGGTTAAAAGAATATCACGCCTCAGACTTATTTCGTATTTTGTTGTAACGCTGTTATTTATCCTTACAAGAAATAACGGTATTTACATTACGGCGCTTCTTATTATATTTATTGCGCTCATTCTGCTTAAAGACAGAAAGCGACTTGTTAAAATCGGCTCGGCTCTTGTTTGCGCCGCGCTCGTATTTCAGCTTGGAATTGCGGGAGTGCTTTACCCCGCGCTTAACATAACGCCCGGCAGTAAAAGGGAAATGCTTTCAGTCCCGTTTCAGCAGACGGCGCGCTACGTTCACGATTACAGAGAGGACGTGTCGCCCGAGGAGGAAAAGGCGATTGTTGCGGTTTTAAACGGAAATCTTGACGAAATAGGCAACAGCTACGATAAGGAGCTTGCAGACTCGGTTAAGAGCCAGTTTAACAAATACGCAACCGACGACGAGGTTAAGGCATACATAAAGGCTTGGCTCACGGGACTTAAAAAGCACCCCGACGCATACGTTCAGGCGTATCTCAATCTTCATTACGGCTGGTTCTCCTTCTGCGGCAATAAACAGATTGCCTACTCAAAGGTGAGCGACAAGCATATGGATTTACTCCTTGACGGCTTTGATAAATATATGGGCAAGGAAATAAGGCGCGACTTTATTAACTACGGCCTTGAGGGGCTTATGCTCAACCCGTTTACAGCGGCGTTTCTTGAAACGGCGACGTATTCGTGGCTGTACATTCTGCTTCTCATTTACGCAATAAAGAAAAAGCGCTTTAAGGCGCTTGCGGCTTCGTCGGCTGTTTACTTTAACTATCTCATCTGTTTCGTCGGTCCCGTTGCGTATATGCGCTACGCTGTTCCTATGGTGTGCGCTTTGCCGTTTGCGGCGTTTTGCATACTTAAAAAAGACGATGAAATACTGATTGGGGAGAATGACAATGGATAGAATTGCTGTATTGCTTCCGTGCTATAACGAGGCAAAGACAATTGAAAAGGTTGTAACGGATTTCAAGGCGGCGCTTCCCGAGGCTGTAATCTATGTTTACGACAACAATTCAACCGACTCTACGGCTGAAATAGCAAAAAGAGCGGGCGCTGTTGTAAGGCGCGAATACAAGCAGGGGAAGGGAAATGTTATCCGCCGAATGTTCCGCGAAATTGACGCTGAATGTTATCTTATGGCTGACGGCGACGATACCTATCCCGCAGATTACGCCCGCGAAATGGCTGACAAGGTGCTGCTTCGCGGCGCCGATATGGTAGTGGGCGACAGGCTTTCCTCAACGTATTACGAGGAAAATAAAAGGCCGTTTCACAACTTCGGAAACAGCCTTGTTAAAAAGAGTATTAACTTTATTTTCAAAAGCGATATTAACGATATTATGACGGGCTACAGAGCCTTCAGTTACGAGTTTGTAAAAACCTACCCCGTTCTCTCAAAGGGCTTTGAAATTGAAACGGAGATGTCAATCCACGCGATAGACAAGAATATGCTTGTTGAAAACGTTATTATTGACTACCGTGACCGCCCCGAGGGAAGCGAGTCAAAGCTTAACACATACTCAGACGGCTTTAAGGTTATAAGAACGATATTACGCCTTTTCCGCGATTATAAGCCGCTTGCGTTTTTCAGCATTATTGCGCTTGTGCTTTTCGTTCTCGCGGTTATCTTCTTCATTCCCGTTCTTGTAGACTACCTGAAAACGGGGCTTGTTGCAAAGTTCCCGACGCTTATCGTATGCGGCTTTGCCGTTCTCGCGTCAATTCAGTCGTTCTTCTCGGGCTTAACGCTTGAAAGTCTCAGGCGTAAAAGCCGTCAGGACTTTGAGCTTGAGCTGATTAAAGCAAGCAAAGAAAAAATTAAGAATTAAGAATTATGAATTGTGAATTGACGGTCTTGCAGACGGCTATT
>CAMNAP010000115.1 GCA_946531445.1 uncultured Clostridia bacterium | reverse complement strand
TGACAACTCAGACAGAGGTTAAAAAGCGCGAGGCTGAAAGAACTGTAATTGAAGCGCAGGCAGAGGCTCAGGCAACAAAGGCTCAGGGTCTTGCAGAGGCTGAGGTTATGAGAGCTAAGGGTTACACCGAAAAGGATGTACTTCAGGCTGAGGTTCAAAAGGCATATGCAGAAGGCATGGGCAATATGGGTTCAAACGCAGGCTCAAGTGCAGGCGGCTCGGCAATGAGCGATATTGTAGGACTCGGCGTAGGACTTCAGGCGGCAGGAGCAATGGGCAAACAGTTAAAGGGAATGTTTGACGGCTTCGGAGACAGTGACGCTCCCGCACAGAACGCACAGCCGCAGGACGATATGGCTGATTTTGAAACAAAGATTAAAAAGCTCACAATGATGAAAGACGCAGGACTCCTTACCGAGGAAGAATTCCTCAGCAAAAAGGAACAGCTTTTATCAAGTTTTATGTAATCGAACAATCGGAGGGATACTAAAATGAAAAACGCTAAATCTTTACCTATTATAATCGCGTCGATAATTCTTGTAGCTTTTTGCGCCGTTTCATTTGTTTTATATGACGCTTCTGAGTCCATCGCAATCCGCGGTGTAGAGGGCTCTTACGCTCAGACTTACGCAAACGAAAACGGAATTGAATTTCTTGAAATACACGACTCGGAAAACGACAAGGTTGAAATTCCGATTATTGACGAGGGAAAATACGCTGAAAACACGGATAAAGAGGAAAACAACAAGGAACAGCTTGCTACTCCGGAAGAGTTTAAGGCTCAGACAAAATCCGTTACATCAATAGCGCTGACTTGGAATCCTGTTAAAAAGGCTGACAGCTACGATATATATATTTCTGACGGAGTATCTTACACTAAGGCTGCAACGGTTGACGCAGACTCTCCGACAAGCTATCTTGTTGAAGAGCTTGAGGCAGACACAACGTATTTCTTTACAATTCAGGCTGTAACCAAAGATAAGAATACGGACAACAGCGAATTCAGCGAGGTTGTTTATGCTGTAACTGCAAAGGAAAACGGCGAATTCTCATACGATTATGAAAACAACGCTGTAAACATTACCGATTACAAGGGCGCAGGGAGCGAGGTTATAGTTCCCGAAACAATTGACGAGCTTCCCGTTCAGGCGTTCACAATGGACGTTCTCAACAGAGGAATCAAGGTTGTTCAGATTCCCGAAAGCGTTACAAGAATTAACTCAAAATTTAAGGCAAGCCGCTATGATGTTATTTTCTTTGTTGCGCTTGCAATCATGCTTATCGGCTACATCTTCTCTATAATAGCAACTCTTATCGGTATGAAAAAGAGCGAAACAGCAAAGGCTACCTTCTACGGAATACCCTTTGTTTACAGCGGAATTACAACATTTATTCTTATAGCAATACTCAGCGCTGTTGCTCTAAAAATCGGTTTAAGCCCGATTATTCAGGTTGTTGTTGCAATTGTTATTATCGCAGTAGCTTCAATAAGGCTCTTCGGAGCAGGTGTTGCGCGTGAAATCATTACCGATAAGGACGAAGAAACACAGCAGAGAACACAGTTTATCAAGCTTCTCAGCGCAGACGCACAGGCGCTTATTACAGACGCCAAGTCAGACGAGGCAAAGGCGCTTGCTAAAAAGGTTTACGAGGCAATCAGATTCAGCGACCCGATGAGCTCGCCCGAGCTTGCTCAGATTGAAGCGCAGATTCAAAATGAATTTAACAGCTTCTATTCTGCAATACTCAGCGATAACACAGAACAGGCGGAAGCTTCTTCAATAAGAATTATTGATATGATTAATATAAGAAGCAACCGCTGTAAAGCGCTTAAATAAGCAAGAATAATATGCCCCCGAACACAGCTTTGGCGGGCAGAAAGGCTTTGGAAGAATAAATGGCATTATTCAAGTGTAAAATGTGCGGCGGCACGTTGGAAATAAAAGAAGGCATGAGCGTTTGTGAGTGTCAGTACTGCGGCACTAAGCAAACAATTCCCAGTCTTACCAGCGAAAAAAGAGCAAATCTTTACGAAAGAGCCGACCACTTCCGCAGAAATAACGATTATGACAAGGCAATGAGCATTTACGAGCAGATACTCAGCGAGGACAGCTCTGACGCCGAAGCATATTGGGGAATTGTTCTCAGCAGATACGGTATAGAATACGTTGAGGACCCCGTTACATATAAGCGCGTTCCTACCGTTAACCGTATGAATTATACATCGGTTACAGCGGATGAGGATTATAAATCGGCAATACAGTATGCCGACAGCTATCAAAAAGATATATACGAGGCTGAGGCAAAAGAGATTGACCGAATTCAAAAGCGCATACTTGAAATATCAAATAAGGAAGAGCCGTTTGATGTTTTTATATGTTACAAGGAAACGGACAATATTGGAAGAAGAACGCCCGATTCAGTTCTTGCAAACGATATTTATCATCAGCTCACTCAGGAGGGCTTCAGAGTATTCTTTTCAAAGATTACACTTGAGGATAAAATCGGACAGGAATACGAGCCATACATCTTCGCCGCCCTCAACAGCGCAAAGGTTATGGTATGCATCGGAACAAAGCCCGAGCATTTCCGCGCCGAATGGGTAAAAAACGAGTGGTCAAGATACCTTACCCTCATTAAAAACGGCGAAAATAAAACGCTTATTCCCGCATATAAGGATATGGACCCGTATGACCTTCCCGAAGAGTTCGGCGTTCTTCAGGCGCTTGATATGAGCAAGCTCGGCTTTATGCAGGATTTAATTCGCGGTATCAAAAAGATTATAGGCGCAAAGCCATCAGGTGTTGACATTGATAAAAGTCTTAAAAATGCGTATGTATTTATTGAGGACGGAAGATACAGCAAGGCTAACGACCTTTTGGAAAGAATTATTGACCAAGACCCAAAAAATGCAAACGCTTACATTGCAAAGCTTGTAATTGAAGCAAAGGTTAAGTCTAAAGAGGAGCTCGCCTTTTCCGACGTTTTAATATTCAACTCAAAAAATCTTGAAAGCGCAATGAAATTTGCCGACAGGGATTTAAGACGGGAGCTAAATAATATTATAAACGAAAACGCGTACAGAAACGCGTGCAGAGCTTTTGACAAGGCGTCCTCAAGCAGTGATTACAGCAACGCAAAAGCTATATTTGAAAAAATACCGAGCTTTAAGGATTCTGCGGAGTACATAGAAAAATGCAACCTCAACTCTCAGCTCCTTAAAACGAAAAATAAATACCGCATAATCTTTGCGGCAATCGGCGTTTTACTCGTTGTTGCAATCGGAACAACAATTGCAGTTATGGCAAACAGCAAAAAGGCGGCGCAAAAGACAGAGGAAAGCACCGCTCAGACTACTTCCGTAAGCGAAACGAGTACAACCACCGCTCCGACAACAACAACAACTACTACAGCTCCGCCCGAGGACAGCGAATACTATGAGGACAGCGAATACTACGGCGATTTGCCGATTGATGTTGCTTCTTATTACACAGAGAGAGCGGAAGAATTTGACGGCCACGCTTATGCCGTATATAACTTCGTGGACGAAGGGCTTGAAGACTATGATGACATAGAACGCTTCTGTGAAAGCATGGGCGGTCATTTAGCGACTATTTCAAGCCAGGAGGAAAACGATTTCTTATATAACTATATAGGCGAATATGGCTATACTGTAGCAATGTTCGGTTTTTCTGACAGGGACAGCGAGGGCGACTGGGAATGGATTACCGGCGAGCCGATTGATTACACCAACTGGTGTTATGCTGACGGCAAGGAACAGCCCAACGACGGTGCAAGCAGAATGGACGGAAAATCTGAGGACTACGCCGAATTCTACAAGGATACCGCCGACGGAACCTGGAACGACGCTACTTTCGGCAAAAACACGTATCATTTTATTTGTGAATGGGAATAATACATTTAGATTTAATAAAAAGGAATCAAAGCATTCATGAAAAAGAAATCGATTATTATACTGCTGTTTGCCGTTTCGTTAATTTGCGTACTGAGTGCCGTTTTGTTTTTAAACACCGACAAAAATACGGACAGCAAGGTTTCGTACACAGTTACTTCAACCGAATCGCAAACCGTTACACAGACGCAGACTGAAACCGAAACGCAAACTGAGCCCGAAACCGAAACTGAAACGACGAGCACAAAAACAACTGCTCAGACAACTGAAAAAGAGAAAAAAGAGGACGAGCCGTTTGATGAGATAATCACCTCAGAAAATGTTGCTCACCTTGCACTCGGGACTGAGGGCTCGCTTACAAATTATATCGGCACTCCTATCTATTCAAAGCCAGACGAAGGCTCGGAAACAATTGCAAACCTTCACTATAACTGCTGCGTTAAAATAATCGACGCAAAAAGCACTAAAAAATGGCTTGCGGTCTCACTCTCAAGATATGACGACAAAATCGGTTACATTCAGGCAAAGCGTGTTAAAAATGTTATCCTTGAAATAGGAAGCAAAAAGTATTCAAAAACAAGGAACAGCATAGTGCGCGAGGCGTACTCCCACCTTGGCCAAAGATACAAGCCAAAAGGTAAAACGCTTGACGGAACAACCTGTAACGGATTTGTTCGGCTTCTGTACAAAAATCAGGGAATTGAAATTCCGAGAAAACCGTTTGAACAGCGAGATTTCGGAAAAATCATACCCGAAAAAAATGCGCTTCCCGGCGACATAGTTTATTACTACGCTAACGGAAATTACGGCCACGTAGGTATTTACATCGGCGACGGGTATATGATTAATTCAGCAGGACACGACGGACAACACTATCCCGACGGTGGAGTTCGTATAAGCAAGCTGAAATATCACGACAGGGAGAAATACAGCATAGTGCGAATTATTAATGAGTAAAAAACGCTGAGTGTGAATTCACACTCAGCGTTTTTTTGTTTGTTTTATTCTGTTTCGACTTTTTCTGCGCTGTGTTTTTCAATTAGCTCAGAGAGCATTTTGTCGTGGTCGTGCTTTGAAATTTC
>CAMNAP010000114.1 GCA_946531445.1 uncultured Clostridia bacterium | reverse complement strand
CTTTTTTCATAGATTTTTCCTCCTTGGAATCTTAATTTTTTATATATCAATCAGTAAGGTACTGATTAACGTCAGTTCGAATACAGCGAAGAGTAATTCTTTGCTTTCCACCGTAATTACAGGTGAAAAGTGTTAAATCCCATCCGTTGTTCTCTTTCATTTTATCTATGTTTTCTTCATTAATCAAATCTATTTTACTTACTTTATAGACATATGTCATACCCATCATATCAGTAAAGCGGATTCTGTCGCCCTCACGGATATATTTGAGCTTGCCGAAATGGCTCTGATAATTATGCGCACAGACAATGAGCGAGCCGCTGTTTATACTTCCGCTGTAGCGGCAGGGGGAATTTCTCAGTTTTGAAAGACTCCAGTCTGACTGAACGGGAAGTGTAATATCATAAGACGGAATGGATATTACTCCAATATATTCAACGCCGTCAATTACTGCCACTCTTTCCGACTTTGAATTTATTTTAAAATTTGAAGAGTTTGAGTTTTCGGTGAGTGAATTATATATTGCCTTTGCAGCTTCGCCCGCCTTATTATCAAGCGCCTGGTTATAAGCAAACAGACCCCCGGCAGCTACTATAAGCAGCAAACCGAGAATCATAAAGAATATGCCGTATTTAGTCTTCTTCTTTTTTACCTTTGGCATACAGAATAAATCCTTCTGAGAATATCAACGCGCCGGCGAATCCGAGAATCGGAATCGGGAGCTGAAGCATACCTGTTTTAGGAAGTTTTTCCTCCGAACTCTTATCAGTTGTTGAGGTTGAACTCTTGTCAGTACCGGTTTCCTCATCGGGAGGAGTTACCTCGTCGTCCTCGGGAATATCAATTTTCGGCTCTGCTTTTATATTAAAGTTTATACCGTCCTCGGTAACCATCGGAACAAAAGCGAGAAACGGAGAAAACGTTTCCTCAGATGAATATATAAGATATGCGCCAAGCTCACAGCCGTTGAATACAGCAGTACCGTCTGAATCGGAAACGGCGGTTTTTCCCGCTACGCCTTTAACCGAAGGATAGAGCTTTTCGGCCGCTTCGGGAGAGTTAAGGTCGATACCCGAACCGTAAGCAGGGTCTAAGGAGAAGTTAATGTCAGCTTCGGTATAAGTGCACTCTGCCACTTTTACAGCTATTACCGTCTGATTACTCAGGGGCTGCTTATCGGCTTTATTAATCATAGTAACCGTTATACTACCGCTCGACGGAAATGCGCTTGCAGTAAAGCAAGGTATAAGCATTATCAAAAAAGCAGCTAAAAGTGAAATTACCTTTTTCAAGCGTCTTCTCTCCTTTTCTTAGATTTTTTTGTGCTGATTAAAACGATAATAAACAGCGCGGTCAGTAACGGAGCGCCTATTATCAGCACGAGCTGCTCCGTACTTAATTTTGTGCGGCTTTCGTCTTTATTACCGTTTTCCTTTACCGCTTCTTCATACGGAACTCTTGTTCCGCGTATAAGAAGGCGGTGGGTATTTACGCCGTAAGGCGTACAGGTTACGAGGGTTACGTGGTCCTCGCCCTTTATAATCTGTAAATCCTGCGTCTGGGCAGGGAGAACAGTTTTTATCTGGTCAATTTTATACGCTAAAATGTCGTCTAAAACATAGATGTAGAACAAGTCGCCTTCCTTAAGCTTATCTAAATCAGTAAACAGCTTTGAGGAGGGGAGCCCTCTGTGGCCTGTTAAGACGGCGTGCGTTCCTTTTCCGCCAACGGGAAGGGAGGTGGTCGGAATATGACCTATGCCCGACTGGAGAACGGTTTCTTTTGTAGTGTGATAAATCGGCAGCTTAACGTTTATTGCGTCAATTTTAACATAGCCCATCATACCGTTGCCCGTGGGGTTAATAATTTTTCGGTACTCTTCGTTTCCCTCAAGGTCTTCCGAGTTTTTCGGAAACTCATTTGTTGTCAGCGCGCTGTTATATTTACGCGCTTCGCTGAGAATTTTACTGTAATCCTTATCAGACAGGTCCTTAACCGTTTCTTCGTAATTATCAATTGCGACTGATTGGTGCGCCTTATTTACAAGGTCGCTTAAGGTCGGATACATCAGCAGACCAAGCCCGATAACGAAGACAATTATTAAAATTATAGTTGAAAAACGTTTTTTCATAGTCTCTGTCTCTCCGGCTTAGCCTGATGATATATCTGACCTTGCCCGAAGCGTATGTTCGGGCAAGGTAAATAATATCAGAAACAATTTATATTTCAGGCTGTTTCATTTCCCTTTTTTCTTCTGATTACGAGTACAACAACTGCACCGAGCATTACAGCGATACCGCCTGCGGTATAGAGAACTGTACCTGTGCCGCCTGTTGAGGGAAGAAGTCCGCCGGCCTTATTGACAACCTTCTTAGTGTTGCCGTTTACGGCTGTAACTTCACCGTCTTCGTTATATGTTGCAGAAATTGTAACTGTAACAGGGTTCTTGAGAAGGTTGTAGTTTGCGGGAGCTTCAGTCTCTGTAAGAGTGTATGTGCCTTCTGCAAGACCGTCAATATAAATCTTACCGTTTGCGTCAGATACTACTGTTGCGTTAGCTTCTGTAGCAGCTGCTGTGTCGGAAACCTTGTATCTGCCTGAAGAGAGAGTTACAGGGATAAAGTGACCGCTGTTGTCCTTAAGAACGAACTTAGCGCCGGGAAGAGTCTGGTTTTTATCGTTAACCTTTGTTATGTCAATTGTGAAAAGATAAACGTTAACCTTTGAAGAAGGTGTTGTCTCTTTTACAGTGTGGTCATCAACATTGTTGCTGTACTCAAGAGTAGCTTCGTTTGAGTTTCCGTCTGTTGAAGGATAAACCTTAGCAGCAGCGCTTACTCTTGCAGAGTATGTAATTGCAATCGGAGTATCCTTAGCAAAAGCGCTACCTGCGTTACCTGTTTTAAAGGTACTGAAAGGAATAGTAACGGTCATTGTCTGTCCGCTGTAAGTAATCTGGCTTGAAGATGTAACGTCAGTTGAGCCGATTGTAACCTTTGCGTTCTGGTCAGGAATAAGAGCTGCGCTCATTGTATCGCTAACCTTGTATATATAGTTTGTATAACCTGTAAGGTCAGGAACGATTGAGTCAATCTGGAAGCTTACATGCTGGTTGATGTTTGCTGATACTGCGTTTTCGCCTGTTGCTGAAGCAGCGTTTGACGCGTTGTCTGCAACGCCTGTAATCTTCTTGTCAATTGTCGGAACAGAAGCCTTGAGAACGATTGTTGCGTCGGGGTCTGTTGTTGTAAGAGAGATGTTAGCGATTGCCTTTTCAGCGTTTGTTGCAGGAGCTGCGCTGCCCTCGTCGTATACGAGGTAGTAACCTGTGTCAAGGCCTGTGATAACTGCGCTGTTCGGGTTGGTTGCTGTTACAGAGCCTGCAGCAGCGCCCTTTGAGTTGTAAATGTCCTTTGCAAATGCCTGAAGAGCAGCGTCACCTGAGATAGATGAAACGTATGAATATGCTCTTGCGTCAAGGTTTTCTCCGAGGTCCTCAGAGAGGTTAAGAGCCTCAAAGTAAGAGGTGAACGGAGCAGCGATTTTGTAGTCATATACAGACTTGTCAGCATTATAAGTTACGTCGAAAATCTTATAAGCCTTGTAGGTGTGGCCGTTCATTGAAACGGCGTCATTACTGTTTGTAATGGTAATTGAACCGGTTGCCGCAAAAGAAGGAAGCGATGTTGCAGCAAGCATAAGGATTGCAATAACTGCAGAGATAATGATTTTTGCTGTTTTTTTCATAGTTTTTCCTTTCTGTAATTATGAATTATGGTAAAAATTGTTTACATATTTTTAAGATGCTTACGGCGTTTTTTTCGCCGTGAACATTCGTTCAACCAAAGTGCGCCCGCAAGGGCTGATAGCGCTGTAATTGCTCCGACGGACATAACCGTTATACTTCCTGCGCTTCCCGTTTCGGGAAGAATCGGTATATTGGAGGTGGAAGTATTTGTAATAACAAGCTTTCCGCCCGTTATACCGTTCGTGTTATTTGCGCTGTAAGAGGTTTCAAAGCCCTCGGGAGCTGAGATTTCCTTAACGTAGTAACTGTAGGAATATGTTTGACCGTCAATTGCTTCAACATCGGGAAGCTCGTCAAAATATTCTCTCCAACCGTTTGAGTTACTTAACGTTTTGCGTTCTACAAATTCATCAGCCGCCGCTGTGTCCGTACCCGTTGTGTTTGTTGAATCCGTTTTTGTTACGTCCTCAAGACTGTACGGTTGAGTCATCTGACCGGAGTTCATTGCAGTTGAAACAGTGTAGGTTATTACCATCGGTTCTTTAACGGTGAATGTCTCTTCGTCCGTCTGACGGTACCAGCGGGTTCCGCCTACGTTCGCCGAGCCGTAGTTTGATGCGACCGATACGGTTTCACTTCCTATTGTACGGGTAAACGAAGCACCCTGAGCGTTTGCCTGCCTTCGTATATACGCCCTCATCTTGTATTTAAGAACTGAGCCGTATGCAAGGTTGTAATTCTGAACAAGATAATTGTTAGTGCCGTCGGTACAGTAAATTTTAACGTTTACCTGACCCGGAGTGTGTACGTTGACCTTTCGCCATAGCTCAGCTTGAATCGGTGCGAAGGACGAGGTGTCCGTATAATTTGCGCCGATTTTGTTTTTCCACTGTTTCTCTACCGCAATAACGCCGCTTGAAGGCATCTCGCGGTTTGTAACGGTGATTGTACCGTCGATTCCGTCCAGAGGTCCTGTGTTGTTGACTATATAGTAGCCGTCGGGCGGGTCCTCGCGTACTGAGTAGGAGTAAACGTTTCCTCCGCCGTCCTTACGCGGAACGGTCCAGTCTTTTGTGTAATTATTTGAATTGCCGAGCGTTGTTTTTTCCACAAGCTCCGTTGTGGAGCCGCCGTCGGCAGTTCGGTAAAGATAAATCTTAATATCGGGTAGCGACGACGTATTCGTTATCGCTTCGCCGTTTATATCCTGCCACTCTTTTTTAACGGTAATTTCAAGCTCGTTATGGTATCCCGAAAGCGTTGCCTTACCGTTATTACCGAGCTTAACGCTTGCAACCGC
>CAMNAP010000113.1 GCA_946531445.1 uncultured Clostridia bacterium | reverse complement strand
ATAAGAGAAAGTGCCAGTTGTAATTAGTATTATAAGTTCTTTATCACAGTCAAAAGTCCGCTGCTTCAAGCTACTCGTCTATAAAGGATTGCACTTTCAGAAGATTACTTCTGTCAGCATTCACTTTAAGCTCCTTCATGACGTAGCCTCCGTAGAGTCAGTCTCTTGGGGACCGTTGTAGCGGAGTCCGAGCATCGTCAGGTCGTCAAACTGCGGCGCATCTTTCACAAAAGCGTCAACGGCTGCTCGTACGCCCAAAAGGACTTCCTTCTGCGAAGAATCTGCGGGAAGGGAGTTGAGAGCCTCCAGCGTGCGCTCAGTGCCGAAAAGCTGATTGTTTGCATCAGTTGCCTCGGCTACGCCGTCGGTGTAAACAAAAATGCTGTCGCCCTTTTTGAGCTGTATTTCAGTGTCCGTATACTTTGCAAGCGACATCGCGCCGATTGCCATACCGTGCTTATCTTTAAACAGTTCGTATTTACCGTTTAAATTCAACATCGGGTATTCGTGTCCCGCGCTGGAGGTGGTGAGCTTACCTGTACTGATTTCAAGGATACCGAGCCACACGGTTACAAACATATTGGCGTCGTTATTGGCGCAAACCAGCTTGTTCACTCTTTCGAGTATCTCGGCGGGCGTTCCGCCGATTAAGGTGTGGTCATTGATAAAAATCTTTGAGGACATCATAAACAGCGCCGCCGGAATGCCCTTTCCGGATACGTCCGCTATTACCAGAGCAAGATGGTCATCGTCAATCATAAAGAAGTCATAGAAATCACCGCCGACCTCTTTCGCCGGATCCATAGAAGCGTGGATATCAAACTCCGGACGGTTCGGAAACGCGGGAAAGGTTAACGGCAGCATACTCGTCTGTATCTGCGTACCGATACGCAAATCCGCCTCGGTTGCCTCAACCTTAGCGCGTGTTTCCAGCAGCGTATGCGTGCTTACGTTCGTAGTCAGATATACCATTGCAACGGAAACAGCCAGATTGAGGGCAAGATATTTACTGTCAACGTCTAAAAGTATAATCTCCATTATGTAGAATGCGGGAATCAAAACGCCGAACACAATCATATTATAGGCGATACGCTTGGTCGCGTGGTCTGTGCGGTTACCTTTAATAGCATAGCTAAGAGCACCGAGAACCGCTATCAAAACGTATAGTATCATCAGCGGAGTAAACACCGCATCAAAAAGTATTTCCTCATGCAGCACGCCCGCTTCATCAACACTTACAAACCAATGCGTCCACGGAGTGGTGACACACAAAACAGAAAAAAACACGGGCGGAACGATATAAAAAAGAATATTTGCCCACTTGCTTTTCGGCAGTCTGTCAAACCTGAAAAATATATATCTGTTCAATAATACCGTAAATATGACAAACAGTATCATATAACCGCAGGCGCCGATATAAGTCAGAGCCTTCAGGTTAGGATGCCCTTCGCAGAACGCCCATAGAATCTCGAAGCATCCAAGCACCATTGAGACGAGTAGCATAATTGAAATACGGTCTTTTAGCTTTTGCTTGTACAAAACGATATTGTTAATAAAAAGGATGCCGATAAGTATTACCGCCACAAACAGTAATTCAAGATACAATGAGTTTATGATTTCTTGAAAGGTCATATTTTTCTCTTCTCCTTCATCCCCGCCGCTTTAAACTGCCGTTAAACCTGAGCCATCAGGATTGCAGAATGGGGATATATCTTATTCAATAACAAACAGACGGCTGAAACCGGTAAGGTCGAATACCTCACGCACCGGCTGAGAGGGATTGCGTACAATCAGCTTGCCCTTTTCTTCCATTTGATGCGTTGCACCGAGCAGAACGCGAAGCCCCGCGCTGGAGATATACTGAAGATTGCTGAGGTCAAAAATCAGCTTTTCCGCATCTTCCACAATCTCGTTTATCTTCTTTTCAAACGAAGGAGAGGTTATCGTATCCAGTCTGCCTTCCAGCAGAAACGTGTATTCTTTTCCTTCATTATTTACCGAGATATTAAGCTCGGAAGCAACATTCATTTCATTGTTTTTCTTTCCGAAGAGTGCCATTGTTAGATTCTCCTTTAAATAGTTTTATTGTTTTACCCGATAGTTTTTCTTTCTGTTTGTTGAAAGTGCAGTGTCTGCTATGCCAACGGCAAGCCCGCAGATTTCGGAGAGTGCCATATAACATCGCCAATCGTATCATCACCGCCCTACCTTCATATATTTATTTTACCATATACAATCTTATATTGCAAATATCATAGAAAAATCATTTCAGGATTTATAAGACGTTTTTTGCAAAAAGCATTGGTCTACGCTTTGGTGACAGGCTGTGTCAATTATCTTATCATAGTATTAAAAATACGGAAACAGAAAAATCTGTTTCCGTATTTCTGGAGCTGGTGGCCGGACTCTCCTCTTTCGGCGGATAAGGGCAACAGCACGGAAAACCCCGAAAACCTTGAGGTCTGGGTATTCAAAGGCAACAACACCTTTACAATGGTTGAGGATAACGGCAGAACGGACTATGCACAGCATACCGCAAGAACCGTTTTTGAAAACAGCTATGACGAAAAGACGGATACCGTTACCCTTAAAATCAAGGCGGAGGGCGACCTTTCCGTTATCCCCGAAAACAGGCAGTATACCGTTGTTTTCAAGGATATTGATACTCCGCCGGTTATCCGTAAATTCTCAAAGAGGGCTGTCAGCATTACGATTAATAATCCGAAGCCTGCTGAAAAGGAAAGCTACCGTGACAGGATAATCAACGTCTTTTCACGCTGGAACGAAACAACGGCTAAAAAGGACAGCGCGTATAAGAACTTTGAAGGACTTGAGGATATAAACTCGCTCTGGCGCGCGCTTTACAAGGCGCAGCTGCCTGAACCCGTTACCGACAGAATAAAGGAAATACTTTCACAATAAAAAAAGAAGGGCGCCGCCATTCTTTTTTTATGCCGTAACAGTTTTTTCGTAAAGGGAAAGAATTTCGTCAAGGTGCTGATAGTTTTCCTTTTGTATCAGCAGCTTTTTTGCGTCCTGATATGGCTTTGAAGCGCGGTAGTAAACCGAGTTTTTGTTCGTTGCCTCTTTAATTCTTTCCTTTGTTTTTGCCTGCTCAAAGCGCAGCGCTTTGAGTTCTTTTCTGAGCTTTGCTGCAGCTGCGGAATCCTTGTTTTCCTTTGCCTCCTTCAGACCGGAGAGCGCGTCTGCAATTTTCCGTTCGGCTTCGTCTTCCTGTTCGAAAAGGGTATGGAAAACGCTGCTGTCAAATTTCTTAATACCGTTTGGGAAATATTTTTTAACCGCTTTTTTGGCGGCTTTGAAATTTGAAACCTGCATCAGTGCGGTTCTGCGCCTTTCCTTTTCGGTATCGGTGCCTTTCGGCATAGCCTTTGCCTGCGCCTTTGTCAGGGTAAAGCTGTCAAGGTAGCCGTTAAGCCCCGCTTCGCAGATTTTCTTTGCGTTTTCAACGCGCGTTTTTCCGTATTCGGTATCAAATATATTAAGCTCATCCATAACGATTTTTGCAATTTCTATTTTTTCGTTTTCCTCGCGCAGGAGCTTTTTCTCTTTTTTATCGGCTTTTTCGGGGATTTTGGTAACCTGTCTGCCTGCGGCTTCCTTAGCCTCGTTGATTATTTCAACCGCTTCAATAAGCGCCTCGTCCGAAAGCACGTCGTTTCCGTAATCCTCAAACAGCGCGCGGATTTTAAGCACCCTTACCATAGCCTTCTGCTTTGTTTCGGTTAAATCGTAGAAGAAAAACGGAATTGCGTTAAGAATAGCGCCGACTACGGAAGCGATTACAAGAACGCTGCTTATCTTAACAAAGTATTCCTGGTTATACAGCACGTCGTAAACATTGGAGCCGTCGTAGCCCAGTGAAATTGCAACGTCCCTGTTAAGGCCGGAGTTTTCATAAAGCGCGGGAAGAACAAAGCCCGTTGCAAGCGTTATTACGTTTCCTATAAGGCCTACCGCGGCAAACATACCGTCAATTCTTTCACCGGTTATGTACTGCTGATAATCGCGTATGTCGGCGTTAACGCTCGGGTTAAGCAGGTGGCCGAGCGAGGTTATGAACTGGTTTACAAAGGTACATCCGAGCAGCAGCCAGATAATGTACGCTGAGCCGGTCAGTCTTACAATGGGAAGCATAAGGGCAATGAAGAATATGTTTAAAACATTTGTAAAAACGAGTATCTTTTTCTTGCCGTATTTTCTTATAACGAAGGGGGCGACGACGTTGTTCCAGAAGGAGGCGTTGCCCGCGATTGCAACGATAATTGAATACTGCGCCGCCGTGCAGGCGTGCTGATAGTTATACATCCAGCCGAGTATGCTGTTAAACGAGCCTTCAAGAAAGCCGAGCCAGCCCGCAAGCGATATAATCCAGAAGTACTTGTTCCTTGCAATGGCGCGGAACGCGTCGGTAAACTTAACCTGAATAACGTGGGTTTTCGCCTGAACGATTTTTTCCTCTGTATTGACATATACCAGAAGCGAAATCATAAAGCCGACTATAAGCATCGGCGGGAAAAGAACGCGGTAAATCTTTAAGTTGTAAAGCGTGTCCTGGCCTGTTATCAGCCTTGCAACAATAGGCAGGAAAATGCTTGCAACGGAAGGCGAAAAGTTTTCAATAATTGATTTTATTGAAAGCACGTCGGAGCGCTCAATGCTGTTGGGGGAAAGTACGTTGATAAGGCTGTCGCCCGCGTCAATGTAAAAATTGTAGAAAAACTGAAAGCCTATGTTGAATGCGAGAACAACGGCACATTTTGTAAACAGGCTCATATTTTCATATGGCATCCAGATAAACAGTATGCCGAGCAATACGGTGGGAATGCCCATTGAAATAATGTAAGGACGATATTTTCCCTTCATGCTGCGCGTGTTGTCAATCATTCTTGCCCTGAGCGCAGTCAGCGGAAAGCCCGAAAGCACGCTGATTATGTAAATAACGTATAGCGCCTTGGGGTCAATTCCTATAGTGTTGCCTATAAGGGTATTGCCGACCGCAATTATCATCTGTGAAATACAGTAAACTATGAACTTTATACCCATGCCGCCGAAGGAGAGGGA
>CAMNAP010000112.1 GCA_946531445.1 uncultured Clostridia bacterium | reverse complement strand
GCAAGACATCAAGGACAACGACACATATTATTACAATTCATCATACAGTACGAACGAACCGAACTCGGATTTAGACGCATACAACTTTACCGTTGCAAAAACCTGCAAGATTACCTTTGATTCCCGCGGCGGAACGCCCGTTGAGCCTATCTATGTTGAAAAGGGAACAAAGGCGAAGGCACCCGATTATCCCGAAAAAGAGGGCTTCACTTTCGGAAGCTGGTATAAAAACGCGGATCTTACAGGCTACTTCTCGTTCAGTTACGATACAGTTGACGAGGATATGACCCTGTACGCGGGCTGGAGCATTATGCTCTCAGTTTCGAACTGGAATAAGACAGCGTCCGAAGAGGGCACCGGCGGCGGATATGTAATGGGCAGCGTCGGCTGGTACACGACCGGATGCTCAAATATCTCGCTTGATGAAAGCGGCGAAACGCTTCGCCTTACCGCTATTCCCGATACGGGATATGTATTTACGGGCTGGTACAAGGGCGTTTATACGGGCGGTAGCTCGGGACAGAGCGCCGAACCCCTTGATTTGGACAACCCGGAAACCCTTGTTTCAACACAACCGTCATTTGATTTTACCGTCGATAAATATTCCGTAATCATTGCGGTATTTGAAGAGTGCACAAATCACGACTGGGTACAGAGGATTGAAAAGGCGATGCCTACCGAGGACGGAGCCGTTTATCAGAAATGCTCAATCTGTAACAAGGAGGAGTTTGTTGCAAAAATCCCGAAGGCTGATATTTATAAGCTTTCGCAATCGGCGTTTACTTACAGCGGCAGCGCCTGCAAGCCCATAGTAACCGTTGCAAGAACGGGCGAGGCATTAGATAAATCGCAGTACGACGTAACCTATAAGAATAATACTAACGCAGGAACGGCAACAGCGCTCGTTACATTCAAGGGCGATTACTATGAAGGCACAAAGGCTCTTACATTTAAGATTAACAAGGCAGCCAACACCTTAAGTGCAAAGGGCAAAAAGCCTTCGGTTAAGGCAGCCAAGCTTAAAAAGAAGAACCAGACCGTAAAGCGCGCGAAGGCACTTGCAGTCAGAAACGCGCAGGGCGCGGTTACTTACAAAAAGACAAAGGGCAATAAAAAGATCACCGTTGCGAAGAATGGTAAGATTACTGTTAAGAAGGGTCTGAAGAAAGGAACGTATAAGATAAAGGTTAAGGTAACCGCTGCCGGAAATTCAAATTATAACAAAGCAACAAAAACAGTAACGGTTACAGTTAGAGTTAAATAAACATCATTACTCAGGGCGCGGAGGAATCCGCGTCCTTAATATTTACATTTTTGGGAGAATATGATATATTAATAACCGTATGGAAACACATTATTTTACTGAATAAAACGGAGGAAATATTTATGAAAAAAGCATTATCAATTTTATTATCATTGTTAATGGCGTTTTCGGCTGTTCAGCTCGGCACGGTAAGTGCGTTTGCCGAGTCGGCGCTTCAGGCGAGCGGGCAGTGCGGAAATAACGCCAATTACACTTTTGATTTTGATACGGGCGCGCTTGTTATCAGTGGTACAGGCGCCGTATGGGGCATAAACGACGGACAGGATTATTTCGGCGGGATGGCTTCAGGTGAAAAGGATAAAATCAAAGCAATTACGATTAACGAGGGAATTACCGAAATTGGTGAAAATGCGTTCGCGGGCGCGCAGTATACCGAAAGCCTTAAGCTGCCGAGCGGGCTTAAAACAATAAAAAGCAAGGCGTTTTATAACTGCTTTGCACTTAATAGCGTGTCTTTCCCGACATCGCTTGAAACAATAGATTCGCAGGCGTTTTACAACGATAATATTACGCAAATTGATATTCCCGAAAATGTTAAAACGTTTTGGTGGAATGCATTTGGAAGGAATGTCGGAAATGCGCTTGAAAAGGCAGTTTTCAGGTGTGAGAACGTACAGTTTTACGGATTCTTAAGCGGCGACGAATTTGAAAGCACAATGGCTACAGCGGGACCTGTTGGCGGCGGATACGATTATGAGTTCAGCTGGAGTAAAAAAATACCCGACAACGCATTTTCGTTCGTAACCGGCAATTATGTTCATACTATAGAAGCCGTTACTCTTCCCGACACAATAACCGATATTGGACAGGGAGCGTTTAACGGACTCACAAAACTTACTGAAATTACTTTGCCGTCCGGTCTTAAAACAATCGGAAAGAATGCTTTTTACGGTACGGGCTTAACGCAGGTTGACTTGCCTGACGGGCTGCAAAGCATTGAAGATTCGGCGTTCAATAATGCGGACCGTCTTAAGAATGTTACAATTCCTGCGTCTGTTACCTCTGTCGGCTGGTGCGCATTTGCAGATTGCGACAGCCTTACAAAAGCAACTATTCTCAATCCCGATTGCGAAATATACGACCAGCAGTCCACATTTTATATTAGTTTTGTTGATACCCAGCCGATAATTGAAGGCTATGACGGCTCAACGGCAGAAAACTACGCAGGTATGTACGGCTATACTTTTGAGTCTCTCGGCGCTGCACCGTGTCCGAAGGGCGGTGTTCACGACTGGACGCTTGTAAATCACAAGGCAACCTTTACCGATTACGGTTATCAGGAAATGGTATGTAGTAAGTGCGGCGCTAAAAACGGCGTAGCAATCGGCGCTATGCCCGTTAAAACGGTTAAGCTTGAAAAAAGCTCATACGTATATACGGGCAAGGCTATTACGCCTGCAGTTACGCTTGAAAGCGTTGACGGACCTTTAGCTAAAGAGTATTATACTCTTTCTTATTCAAATAATGTTAATGTTGGAACGGCAACAGTAAAGGTAACGCTAAAAGGCGATTATTTCACGGGAAGTAAAACGCTGACTTTTAAAATAACACCTGCTTCAAACACTCTTACCGTCAAATCAAAGAAGCCCACAGTTAAATATTCAAAGCTCAAGAAAAAGAACCAGACTATCGCGCTTAAAAATTGGGTAACAGTTTCAAAGGCACAGGGCAAGGTAACCTATAAAAAGTCAAGCGGCAATAAGAAAATCACTGTTTCAAAAGCAGGCAAAATTACTGTAAAGAAGGGCTTGAAGAAGGGCACCTATAAAGTAAAAATTAAGGTTTCTGCAGCAGGCAATGCAACCTACAAAGCCGCTACAAAAATCGTAAAGGTAACAATTAGAGTTAAATAAAAATTCATTATAAAGAAATGAATTCATTGAAAGAACCTCGCTTGTATCACAAGTGAGGTTCTTTCTTGGTGCAGGAGATGGTTCGTTTGCGACCGCTCGCAGTGCGAGAAGAAGGGAGCAAAAAGAACTGCCAAACGGTCAAAATTTCGGATTAGCATCACTGCTATGAACGAAATTTTGGGCACCGTTGGTCGGTTGTTTTAAGTTCAAGTCCCATCATAAAGAAAAGAACTCAAACACCTAAAGGTGTCTGAGTTCTTTTGGTGCAGGAGATGGGACTTGAACCCACACTGCGTGAACAACAGGTACCTGAAACCTGCGCGTCTGCCTATTCCGCCACTCCTGCGTATTAAATTAAAACTCTGTAATCCCGACGACACGCGAGACTCTTGCGGTGCCCAAAATTTATTTCGGCTTGGAGCGCCGATAAATTTTGACCGCTGCGCCACACCCGATTTCGCTTCATCTGCCGCAGGCAACGCTCATCGGCTGTGCTGCCATTCCGCCACTCCTGCGTATTTACTACGGCGCCGATATTGCTTTCTGACGCCGTATTATATTAACATATCAAGGCGCTTTTGTCAAAGACTTTATTTATAATATCACTTTTTGCGGCTCGCCGCCGTTTTCACGCGATTTGTCGGCAAGGTAAACCGAAAGATGTCCCGCAACCGAATCAAAAATTGAAGTGCAGGCAAGGCTCGGCGCTTCGCCTCTTATAAACTTTACAAAGTCTGCTGCAAGTCTTTCGTCGCCGCCGCCGTGTCCGCCGTATGCGCCAACCATATCGCCGCTTACGTTAAGGTCAACAACCTCAACGTCGCATTCCTCGTGGTGTGCTTCGGGGGAGGGGTTAATTTTAAGTACAGTAAACTTTGACTCCTCAAAGTTGCCGAAAATTTCTCCCTTTGTTCCAACTATATGAATGTTCCTTCTCGGCTCGGCACTTCCGCCAACCATATTGTGCGTTCCCGTTGCGCCGCTCTCAAAATTAACAAGCACGCTCTGGTGGTCAACAACATCGTTATCGCACTTATAAATACATCTTGCGTACGGGTTGTCGCTTTTCATAAGCGCAATTTTATCCTCAATTGTCGGATTTTCCGTGTCCTCAAGTGCGTCCCAGACATAGAATGCCCAGCGGTCCGGGTGGTCAATGTAAAGGCGTTTAGTGGAGTAAACGCATTCGTCAACAAGCGGGCAGTCTCTCATACAAACCGTTCCCGCTCCCTCGGGGGCATTTTCCGGCTTAAACTGATATTTGCTTCCGAAAGAGCTAATCTGAGTCGGCTTCGTTTCGCTCATCATCCACATCATAATATCTAGGTCGTGACAGCATTTTGCAAGGAGCATAGTAGTGTGGCACTTCTCTGAATTTGCCCACTTGCCCCTAACGTATGAGGTTGAAAGGTGATGATATGAAACGTGTTCAGTAGTCTGAATATTGATTATGTCGCCGATTTCACCGCTTACAACTCGTTCCTTAATACCGTAATAAAACGGCGTGTATCTCAGAACGTGGCAAATCATAACCTTTGAATTGTTCTGTCTTGCGCATTCAACTATCTGGCGCATTTCATTTTCGTTTGGCGCAAACGGCTTTTCAAGAAGCATATCGTAGCCCGCATTTAATAGCGGTACGGCGGTTTCAAGGTGTTGCTCGTCCATTGTGCCGTTAATAACTGCGTCTGCAAGCCTGCCGTGTTTTGCAAGCTCCTCGGCGCTTTCAAAACACATTTCCTCGCCAAAGCCGAAATATTCCATAGCCTTTTTTCGTCTTGTAGGATTAGGGTCTGCAACGCCTACGATTTTAAGCATTTCAGGGTTGGTTTTAGCCAGCTCGCTGTAAACAAAAGCTCTGTGTCCTGCGCCTACAATTATTGCGGTAATCGGTTTTTGAGTCATTGTTTTTTACCTCTCAGACTGAAGTTAAATAAATTATATCACAATGTATA
>CAMNAP010000111.1 GCA_946531445.1 uncultured Clostridia bacterium | reverse complement strand
CAGACCTAAATAATTTAGTGAGGTTATAAGATGTCTAAGTCAGATATGATAGAAGTTGAAGGTACTGTGGTAGAGGCGCTTCCGAACACAACGTTCAAGGTTTCGCTTCAGAACGGCCACATTATTACAGCTCACATTTCGGGAAAGCTCAGAATGAACAACATCCGCATCCTTCCCGGTGATAAGGTAACAATGGAAATGTCTCCTTACGACCTCTCAAAGGGACGTATTACATGGAGAAGTAAATAAAGGAGGATATTCAAATGAAAGTAAGACCTTCTGTAAAGAAAATTTGCGAAAAATGCAAAGTAATTAAGCGCAATGGAAAAGTAATGGTTATCTGTGAAAATCCAAAGCACAAGCAGCGTCAGGGTTAATCCTGAAGAATTAATCGGAGGTAATTAAAGTATGGCACGTATTTCAGGTGTTGATTTACCTAATGACAAGAGAGTAGAAATCGGTCTTACCTATATTTACGGTATAGGCAGAACTACTGCTACAAAGATTATTGAAGCAACAGGCGTTAATCCTGACACCCGTTGCAGAGATTTAAGCGAAGACGATGTTAAAAAGCTCAGCGATTATATCACTCACAACCTTACAGTTGAGGGTGACCTTCGCAGAAATGTTGCATTTGACATCAAGAGACTTATTGAAATCGGCAGCTATAGAGGCATTCGTCACAGAAAGGGTCTCCCCGTAAGAGGTCAGACCTCTAAGAACAATGCAAGAACCCGTAAAGGTCCTAAGAAGACTATAGCTAATAAGAAGAAGTAATTTAGGAGGAAACAGACAATGGCACAAAAGAAGACTACTTCTTCACGCAAAAGACGTGAGAAGAAGAATATTGAGCGCGGTGTAGCTCATATTCAGTCAACCTTCAATAATACCATCGTTACTATTACCGATACACAGGGTAACGCAGTTTCTTGGGCTTCTGCCGGTGAAATGGGCTTCAGAGGCTCTAAGAAATCTACTCCGTTTGCTGCTCAGACAGCAGCTGAAACAGCAGCTAAGATTGCTACGGAGCACGGTATGAAAACTGTTGAAGTTTATGTTAAGGGTCCGGGTTCAGGACGTGAAAGTGCAGTAAGAGCTCTTCAGACCGCTGGTCTTGACGTAACTCTTATTAAAGATGTTACTCCTATCCCGCACAACGGTTGCCGTCCGCCAAAGAGACGCCGTGTATAATTTAGTAATAGGAGGAAATTGATTATGGCAATTAACAGACAGCCGGTTGCAAGAAGATCTAAGAAGTATGACCTTTCTCCTTCTGTATTAGGTTATAAGGGCAAAGAGACTTGGAGAAATCAGCAGGGCAACCGCAGAAGAAAAGCAAGTGAATATTCCCTTCAGCTCAACGAAAAGCAGAAGGTTAAGTTCATTTACGGTATTCTTGAGAAGCAGTCACGCCGCATCTATGAAGAGGCTGACCGTATGCCTGGTGTAACAGGTGAAAATATGGTAATGCTTCTTGAAACCCGTCTTGACAACGTTGTTTACCGTCTTGGTCTTGCTCAGACAAGAAAGCAGGCACGCCAGTTAGTTTCGCATGCTCACTTCCTTGTTAACGGTAAGAAGGTTAACATTCCTTCATACAGAGTTAAGGTTGGCGACGTTATTTCTGTTCGCGACAGAAGCAAGGATGTTGAAATCTTTAAGACAGTTAAAGAAGAAGGTCCTGCACAGTTAATTCCCAAGTGGGTAGAGTTAAATCAGGAATCACTCAGCGGTAAAGTGCTTGCACTTCCGACATCTGAGGACCTTGATTACGAATTACAATACAATCTTATTGTTGAGTTCTATTCTAAGTAATATAATAATTTTGTATTATTCATCTTGGAAACTACAAAACAAAGTTTAGGAGGCTTTTAAATGATAGAAATTGATAAGCCTAATATCGAGATAGTAGATTTATCTACTCAGGGAAGCAGAAGCGTAGGCAGATTTGTTGTTGAGCCCCTTGAGAGAGGCTTTGGCACAACGCTCGGAAATTCTATGAGAAGAGTTCTTCTTTCATCACTTCCGGGATATGCTATTACTTCCGTTAAGATTGACGGTGTTTTACACGAATTTTCAACTATACCGCACGTTAAAGAAGACGTAACGGAGATTGTTCTCAACCTCAAAAACGTTATTCTTAAGATTCACGACGAGAATGCAAAGACGCTTTACATTGAGGCGTCGGGCGAGGGCGAAATTACAGCGGGCGACATCAAGCATGACGCTGACGTTGAGGTTTTAAACCCCGAGCTTCACATTGCATATCTTGATGAGGGCGCAAGCGTAATTATGGAGCTTACGGCTGACGGCGGAAGAGGCTATGTAACCTGTGACAGAAATAAGCAGATTATGGACCTTCCCATCGGTACAATCGCAATTGACTCTATTTATACGCCTGTACTCAAGGTTAACTATACTGTTGAAAACACACGTGTCGGACAGCAGACTGACCTTGATAAGCTTATACTTGATGTTGAGACTGACGGTACAATTCCTGCAGACGAGGCGGTATCGCTCGCTGCAAAGATTCTCAACGAGCATCTTAACCTCTTTGTAAATCTTTCTGAGGAAATGAGCAACGCAGAGATTATGGTTGAGAAGGATGACGACGGAAAAGAAAAGGTTCTTGAGATGACTATTGAAGAGCTTGACCTTTCAGTACGTTCATTCAACTGCTTAAAGAGAGCAGGAATTAACACAGTTGAAGATTTAATCGGTAAATCCGAAGAAGATATGATGAAGGTTAGAAACCTTGGACGTAAGTCGCTTGACGAGGTTGTCGGCAAGCTTGCGGCTCTCGGTTTCAAACTCAGCAAGGAAGAGGATTAGTTAACGGCTAATCAGATGACTAAAAGGAGGGATTTCAATGCCAGGTAGCAGAAAACTGGGCAGACCTACTGATCAGAGAAAGGCTATGCTCAGAGGCTTAGTTACTTATCTTTTAGAGAACGGCAAGATTGAAACTACCGTTACAAGAGCAAAAGAGGTTCGCGCTATGGCTGAGAGAATGATTACTCTCGGCAAGCAGGACACACTCCATTCAAGAAGACAGGTTCTTGCTTATGTTACTAAGGAAGACGTTGTAAAGAAGCTTTTTGATGAGATTGCTCCTTCTTATGAAGACAGAAACGGCGGTTATACTCGTATAATTAAGACAGGCCCTCGTCGCGGCGACGCAGCCGAGATGTGTATTATTGAGCTTGTTTAACAAATACATCCAAACGGCAGTGCGCCGTTTGGATGTTTTTTATAAGAATTATCAATTGTTAGAGATGTCTATATATGCTATAATAAAATAAAAGATTACGGAGGTGTTTTTATGAAAAAGGTTGCAATTATTATGGGCTCTGACTCGGATTTGCCCGTTGTTACCCCTGCTATCAGGCAGTTAAAAGAGCTTGGAATTGAAACAGAGGTAAGGGTTATGTCCGCCCACAGAACTCCTGACGCGGCGCACGAATTTTCAAAAAGCGCAAGGGATAACGGATTTGGCGTTATTATTGCGGCGGCAGGTATGGCGGCTCATTTAGGCGGTGTTCTCGCTGCTTCAACGACTCTTCCCGTTATTGGGATACCCTGCTCGGCAAAGGTGCTTGACGGTATGGACGCGCTTCTTGCAACCGTTATGATGCCCCCGGGAATTCCCGTTGCAACAGTCGGCGTAAATGCGGCTAAAAACGCGGCTCTGCTTGCTGCAGAGATTCTTGCGGTTGAGAACAGCGAGCTTGCTGAAAAGCTTGGCGAAATGCGCAGGGATATGGCAAAGCAGGTTGAAGAAAAAGACAGAGCGCTTCAGGAAAAGCTTAAGGAAATATAGGAGATACGGATTATGCAAAAGAGCTTCAGCGACAGCTATGCGGCTGCAGGCGTTGACGTAACGGCAGGTTACGAAAGCGTTGAGCTTATTAAGCAGCACGTTAAGAAAACGAATATTGCGGGCGTACTCGGCGGTATCGGCGGCTTCGGCGGTATGTTTGAACTGCCCGTTAACGAATATAAAAATCCCGTTCTTGTTTCGGGAACGGACGGAGTAGGCACAAAATTAAAGCTTGCCTTTCTTCTTGACAAGCACGACACTATAGGAATTGACTGCGTTGCAATGTGTGTAAACGACGTTGCGTGCAGCGGAGCAAAACCTCTTTTCTTCCTTGACTATATTGCTTGCGGAAAGAATTTCCCCGAGAAGATTGAGCAGATTGTAAAGGGCGTTGCAGAGGGCTGCGTTCAGTCGGGCTGTGCGCTTGTAGGCGGCGAAACGGCTGAGCACCCGGGACTTATGCCCGAGGAGGAGTACGACCTTGCCGGCTTCACCGTTGGTATAGGCGAAAAGGACAAGCTTGTTTCGGGAGAGCACTTAAAGGCGGGCGACGCGCTTATAGGTGTTGCTTCCTCAGGCGTTCACTCAAACGGCTTCTCACTTGTAAGAAAGGTTTTTGACATAAGCGAAAAGACGGTTGGCGTTTACTACGACGAGCTTTCAAAGACGCTCGGCGAGGAGCTTATTACACCTACAAGAATTTATGTTAAGCCGCTTCTCACGCTTATGGACAGCGTAAGAGTTAACGCTATTTCGCACATTACGGGCGGCGGCTTTTATGAGAACGTTCCGAGAATGCTCGGCGACAGAACGCTTGCTGTAATTGAAAAGGACAAGTGCTTTAATAAGCCGATATTTGACCTTATTATGAAAACAGGCAATATTCCCGAAAGAGATATGTATAACACCTTTAATATGGGTACGGGGCTCGTAATTGCCGTTGACAGCGATAAGGCTGACGAGGCGGTAAGAATACTCAAAGCAACAGGCGAGGACGCCGCAGTTATAGGCGAAATCAGAGACGGTGAAAAGGGAGTTGAGCTTGTATGATGAATATTGCGGTATTTGTTTCAGGCGGCGGAACTAACCTTCAGGCGCTGATTGACGCTGAAAAAAGAGGCGAAATCAAAAACGGAAAAATCACCTTTGTTCTTGCTTCAAACGAAAACGCTTACGCGCTTGAAAGAGCAAAAGCGGCGGGTATTGAAACGGCGGTAGTAAACAGAAAGGCTTACGGCACAAAGGCTGAATACGACGCGGCTATACTCAGGGCGCTTGAGGGAAGAAGTATTGACTTGATAGTTCTTGCAGGCTTTCTTTCAATTCTCGGCGAGGACTTGATTAAGGAGT
>CAMNAP010000110.1 GCA_946531445.1 uncultured Clostridia bacterium | reverse complement strand
GGGCTTTTATTTTTTATAGTCCTATGCTTCTGAATTTTGTTACAACAAACATAAAGGTTGTCCAGATAATCTGGAACATAATTATTCCAAAGGCGGAAATCTCTTCAAACTGCTTAAAGAAGGTCAGCGCGGCGATTCCCAAAATGCCGAGCACCGAGCCAAAGGCGAGAAGAAACGTTATAAGCCCTCTTGATGAAACAAGTATTCCCGCGCCACGCATTGCCGAAACAAAGCCGAGCGCCGTACCGCCGTGCACCACATACGCGGGCGACTTTTCAACGTCAAGGTTTGAATACTTGTCATAAACTCTTGCAGATGAATAATTCATTACCCTGATAAAGCCCTCGGGAAGCCTGAACAGCTCGCGCAGACTCTCCTCGTTAATGTACGGGTCAGCACTTTTAACAATAATTGTTATTCCGCTTTTTTCAAGCTTTCTAAGCTCTCTTTTAAGGTCAGGGTCAGCATTATAGCTTACAATGAACATTGCAACAAGCTTTGAATCAATCGCAAGATAAAGCGCTTTTCTTCCCTTTATTGTAAACTTTTTCTCAAAGCTTTCCTGCGGGAGCGAAACGTCGTGCTTGTTCATCATCTCTCTTGTGCCGACAAGCACTTTTCGTTTGTAAATCCAGGCTGAGGTTCCCATTTTCTCCTCATAGGTTATTCCTTCAACCTTCGGGAGAATTGACTGCTTGCCGATAATAATATCGTCAAAGACGTGAGCAAGCGGGCTCTTTGTCTGAATCATAACGGCAGCGGCATAAATAATTGCGTCGTCTACCTTTGCGCCGTCAAACGTTTTTATTCCGTGAAAATCACAGGTGTTGTTAGCAAAGAAATCCGCAGCCTCCATAACGATTGCGTCGGCATTTCTCGTCATATACGCACCCTCGTAGCCGCAGATTGCCGAATCGTAATCGGCAAGCTGATTTGATATATCGCCAAGCAATAAATTAGTTATAAACAGCGAGGATACGGGAAGCGAAATTGTAAGCGCAGACAGCGAAATGTTTACCGCCGTATTAACCTCGCTTACAAACATCAGAACGCCGAACAGAGCCGCGCAGAGTATGAAATCAACAAGGAATATCTTTTTTGCCATTTTATCGGCAGGCTCGCTTTTACATGATATTTCAAGGAAGTTTGTCGGAAAGTCGCATTTTACACTCATTTTTAAAACGGGCTCTTCCTTTTCAATTACGCCCCTGCCTATTATCTGAGCGTCAACCGTATTTGTAATATCTTCAACTGTGTATTTATTCTTGCGGTTAGTAATAAAGTCAAAGTTGAGAACAAGTCTGTTCATCATAATGTATTTTCCAAGCTGAGACATAAACATTGCAAACGCGCCCGCCGCGGGAAGAAGCACGCCGTTGTCAATCCAGAGTCCCTGATTTACAAGCGACACAATTGTGTGGGCGAGTATACCGAGCGAAACGACGCTTACGGGGAAATCCGCGTTGAGCGGCTTTTTTATGTTGAAACCGTGCGCTATTACATTAAAGTTGATTAAAAGAATCAGCGCGTAAATCGCAATTACCGCACCGAACTGCGCGCCGTGGGAAGAAAGGAACAGCGGAAAATGGGAGCTGTGGCTGAAAACAGTTATAAGTATCAGCGGAATGAAAAACAAAACGGTTAAAATCAGCTTGAGCATTATTGCCGTTCGCTTTGAAATAAGGTTGTCAAGGAAGTCTTCCCTTTCGCTTGACGTGTCATAATCGTCAGCGGCAATCGCCATATCGCCGCCGAGCTGTGTGTCGGTTTCATCGGGGCCGAAAAGTCTGAACTTGCCGATTTTTTCTTCGCGGCGTTTTTCAAGCTCCTTTTCAGCTACCTCTTCGTCTATTGTTTCAACGCTGTCTATATTTTCATCAAAGCCTTCAAACTTAATCTGAAGTCCTGTTTCCTCTTCAAAGCCTTCTCCGTCGTCGCGGTTGAATTCCTTTACGCTTTCTGTTGAAACGATAGTCGGAATTTCGTCAAGTCCGCCCTCGGCGTTTTTGTCTGTTACAGTTGAAACGAAGTTTGAAACAATCGTTTTTTCTTCAGCGCCTGAAGAGGCAAACGTTCTCGTTTTCCCGTCGGCTACCTTCATATCGCTGTCGTCGTCGGGCAGAAGGTCAACAGTTACTGTTTTATCTGTTGCAGGGGCCGGCTCTTCGGTGACTTCTTTCTCTTCTTCGGGCACAGCTTTAGAGAGGACATATTCCTTTACGTCCTCTTCTTCACTCTGCTCATAGGCTTTAGCAATTCGTCTTGCTACTGCTTCCTCGTCTACAACGACCTCTTCAATAGCTCGCTTTGCTTTTTCATCAAGGCTTTTTTCGGCAGCCTTAAGCTGCTTTTCAGCCTCGGTTTTTATCCTGTGGGCACGTTCAATTATTTCATCAATTGATAAATTCTCGCTCATCTCATCACCGTTTAAGCTGTTTATCCAAGCCTCTGCCTTGCAATTTCGTACATAATTATTCCCGCCGCAACGGAAGCGTTAAGCGAATTAACCTTGCCGAGCATAGGCAGACTTACGGTTACGTCGCACTTTTCCTTAATAAGTCTGCCGACTCCCCTGCCCTCGTTTCCGACAACGAGAGCAGCGCCGCCCGAAAAATCGGTTTTGTCCCAGCGCTGACCGTCCATATCGGCAGCATATATCCATATGTTTTTCTTTTTGAGCTCTTCAATAGTCTGAGCAAGGTTTGAAACCCTTGCAACACGCATATATTCAAGCGCTCCGCACGAGGTTTTTGAAACAGCAAAATTTAGCCCTACGCTGCGCCTTTTCGGAATAATAATTCCGTGGACTCCGCACGCCTCGGCGGTACGGATTATTGCGCCTAAATTGTGGCTGTCCTCAATTTCATCGCAGATTATTAAAAACGGCGCTTCGCCCTTTTTATTTGCAAATTCAAGTATTTCGTCAACAGTTGAATACTCGTGGGCGGAAACATTTGCCGCAACGCCCTGGTGGTTTGCACCGCCGCACATAGAATCGAGCTTTCTTCTGTCTACGTCCTTGATTACAATTTTCTTTTCTCTGCAAAGGGCGATAATGCTTTTTACAGAGCCCTCGCGCTCTCCGTTTGCAATAAGCACGTTTTCAATTTCTCTTGAGCTTTTAAGAAGCTCAAGAACTGCGTTTCTGCCGATAACAAGATTATCGTTATTTTTAAAATCGCCGCTTTTTTTCACTGATGTTAACCTCTTAATTTATAATACATTATTATAGCATAACTGATATATATTGTAAATTACTTAATTTGTTCTATTTTGTTTTTCCTTACAACAAAGGCGTGCTTTGCCTTTTCAATCATTACTGCGTCGTTTTCGGGAGAATCGGTGTAAAAGTTTTCAATTTCGCAATCGCCGTATGCTTCAATAAAGGCTTTGATTTTGTTTTCACGAAGGTTTGCAAATTCAATCCGCCCCGTATCCCTGTTTATGCGCGAAGCCAAAAAGCGCTTGATTTTCAGGCGCTTACATATTTCCTCGATATTAAAATCGGGCGACGCGGTAATTATTAAATCGTCGTCGCTTCTGACTTCATTGTAAAAGGGCTTGATTTTTTTCATATGCCTGTCCCAGAACTGAGGCGGGTCGTTTTCAAAATCAAACACGCGAAGCGCGTCCTTTTCAATCAGCGGAGCGTATCTTTCAATCGCTTCCGAAAGCGAAACCTCACCCTTTTTATATCTTGCAAACGCCTTTAAAACCGTCGGCAGCATTTTAATAAGCCACGGCTTTCGAACGATATAAAAGAAGAACAAATCAAGCGTGCTTTCGCCGTCGTAAACAGTGTTGTCAAAATCAAAAACGTTCATTTTAAATCTCCGAAAAAAATTAAAGGGATATCTCTATCCCTTTAATTATATCTTCTGTTTGTTAAATTTTCAATACTCCGATTCCGTCAAGCACGCTTGAGATGAGAATTGCAAGAATAAATATAGGCGCAACCCACTTTACCATTGCAATGTAAAACTTCTTCATTGTGAACGGACCGTTGAGCTCAACCTCGCTTATAATTGCGTCGGGCTTAATAACAAAGCCTACAACAACACACGTCATCATTCCTACGAACGGAAGAAGAATGCTGTTTGAAACGAAGTCAAGGAAGTCAAGAATATCAAAGCCGAAAATTGTAAAGTTGCTCCAGATACCGAAGCCGAACGAGCAGGCAATGCCTACTAAAATTCCGAAAACTGCTACAATTACGGTAGCTCTGTTTCTTGATAGCTTAAAGGTGTCAATAATACCCGCAACGATAGCCTCCATAATTGAAACGGAGCTTGTTATCGCAGCAAAGAGCACAAGAATAAAGAACGCGCTTCCGATAATTCTTCCGCCCGGCATTGTGTTAAACACCTTAGGAAGCGTTACAAACATAAGCGACGGGCCCTTGCCGAGCGCTTCCTTATCGCCGCCTGAGAACACGAATACAGCGGGGATAATCATAAGTCCTGCAAGAAAGGCGATGGCCGTATCAAAAATCTCAATCTGTCTTGTTGCCCTTTCAATGTGCTCTTCCTTTGAGAAATACGAGCCGTAGGTAATCATAATACCCATAGCAAGCGACATTGAATAAAACAGCTGACCGAGCGCGGCGAGAAAGGTTTTAACACTTAAATCCTTAAAGTTTGGTAAAAGATAGTATTTTACTCCGTCCATTGCGCCGGGTCTTGTTACTACGTAAACGGAAAGAACAATAGTAAGAACGAGAAGCGCAGGCATAAGAACTCTGCTGAGCTTTTCAATTCCCTTGTTTACGCCGAAAACAACAACAAGCGTTGTTGCAATAATAAAGAGTAAAAACCATACAAGCGGGTCAGCAGTGCTTGAAATATAGTTGGGGAAGAAGGAATCCTCCGCCGCCTCTTTAAGCTGACCGACGAGCATAACGCCCGCGTACTTTGTTACCCAGCCGCCTATTAAGCAGTAGTACGGAAAAATAAGAACGGGTACTACCGTTGCAAGCGCGCCGAGCCAGTTCCACTTTTTATGGAGCGCGCCGAACGCCTTGAGCGGACTGAGCTGAGTTTTTCTTCCGATTGCAATTTCGGTTACCATAAGAACAAAGCCGAACGTAATTGCAAGAAGTAAATAAACAAGGAGGAAAATTCCTCCGCCGTATTTAGCGGCAAGATACGGGAAACGCCAGAGATTTCCCAAGCCTACCGCAGAGCCTGCCGCGGCAAGTATAAAGCCTAATTTACCTGAAAAGGTACTTCTTTTTTCTTCCATTTCCATTATCTCCTAAAAAACAAGTAT
>CAMNAP010000109.1 GCA_946531445.1 uncultured Clostridia bacterium | reverse complement strand
GGGCTTCCTTATGCAAAACGGTTTAAAGGTTTATGTTTATCCTGACACTCCGATTCAGAGGTATTGCGAGGCTAATAATGTTGACTACGCTTACATTGACTGGGAAATTGAGAATATTCTTCCCGTTGAGCCTCCCGTTACACCTGAGGAGCCAGAGGAGCCTGAGGAACCCGAGGTAGACCCCTTTACAATGCAGGGAACCTTTGCTCACGGAACGTGGAGCATTACCGAAAATATTCACGACCCGCTCAATTACAGAAGGCGCAGGGGACTTATAATTGAATGTAACGACAACGTGACGTTAAGCGACAGAAGCCTTACCTGCGATAACGGTTATGAAACGACTATTGAGGACCTTCTCAACAGATATGAATTTGACCATATATTCTTTACGGGAACGGGCTCGGTTAAAATAGCCGACAACTATATGTACGGTTTTTCGGCGCTGACAAATAATATTTTCTGCGTAACGTTTGATACAAACGTTACGGAAATCGGTGAAAACGCGTTCAGAAACGCCAACATTAACGGCGTATGGCTGGAGGAAGGCGTTACCGATATCGGTATATATGCGTTTGCAAATAATAAAAACCTTACGCATATTCATTTCAACTCCTTAATTACCGAAATTAAAGAGGGCGTTTTCTACAACACAAGGCTTATTCATTCAAGAGATACCTATGAGCCGCTTGTTGAGATTCCGAGAACAGTGCTTAAGGTAGGCAAAAAGGCGTTTGCTTCATATAATTTAAGAAATGCAACCAACTCAACCTTAACAACTGCGGTTACCTTTACAATAGAAGGCGCAAATACCGTTCTTTATGAGGACCCCGAAAAGCCGTGGGAAAACGCTATCGGCGTAACAAACGACGGATATGTAGACAAGCGCATTACGCTTCTTGTTGACAAGGATACTCCTTCCTACAGATATGTTAAGGATTACGGAATTAAATACCGTCTCAGAAACGGCGAGGAAACCGAGGAGGAGCAAAACGCTCCGCCTAAATACAACATCGCGCCGCCTGAAGACCCTGTGATAGAATTTGATATTGATTCGGGTCTTTTGGGTGTAGACGGCTCAAAGCCCAATTACAGTATCGGAAGCTGGAGCTACAGGCAAGACACAAAAACACTGTTTATAAAGTCTAACAGCTATGCTACGCTGAATAATTTAAGACTGTATTATGAAAACGGAAACAAGGAGGAAATAGACCTCAGCAAATTTGAGGTTGACCGTCTTGTGTTGTCAGGCAGTTTCACTACTCTTTACGGAAAAGCTTATGCCGACAAGCAGGAAAAAACGAGCAGCTTATCAAAGTATTCACTTCCGCTTTCTGATATTAATCCGCGAGTATTAGACTATTCAGGTGCAACTATTAAGTACCTTCGCGACGGTGCGTTTGAAAACTGTACAAGGCTTGAGAGCCTCGTTATTCCGGCAGGAGCTACCCTCGGAGAAAACCTGTTTGAAAACACTCCGTCTCTCAGGGGAATTGAAATTAAAAACAGAACGAATATACCGAAGGATTTCCTCAACGGTAAAACCTCTCTTGAATTTGTTAAGCTTCCTGAAAACCTTTATAACATAGGACCCAGGGCGTTTGCATACTGTACAAATCTTCAACAGATTGAAATCCCCGATTCGTGCGTTGTAATTGGACTTAAGGCGTTTTACAAGTGCGTTAACGTTCAGAGCGTAACGCTCGGAACAAGCCTTAACCAGATAAGCAAGGACGCGTTCGGTGACCTGGCATACTGCGAAAGAGTTACCGTTAATACCTCAAAGCTTCGCACAGATGAATCAGTAACGGGCATTAATCTTAAAGAGCAGTTTTCAAATATCGGCGTTATGACAAACGGAATAACCGTTGAATACTGCGGCGATATCACAAGTGCAGACTTCAGTCCGTTTGCCGATAAAAACATTACAAAAATCAAGCTCGGCAAGAATGTCAGCGAGCTCAGAGGTATTCAGTATCTTGACAATTTAAACGAAATTGAAATTGAAGAGGGCAACAGTGTTTTCACCCTTGAAAATGGTATTCTTTACAAGGGAACAGAACTTGTTCTCGCGCCGCGTAAGCTTGGCGATATTACCGTAAAGGCTGACACAACGAAGGTTGGCGATTATGCTTTCTATAAGACTAACGCTAAAATTGTTAAGCTTCCCAACACGGTAACTGAAATCGGCGCAAAGGCATTTGCAGACAGTGATTCACTTAAAAGCATCACTATGAACAAGGGCGTTGCAAGTCTTGGAAACGGCGCTTTTGAAAACTGTAAAAAGCTCAGAACGGTGCTTCTCCCGAACGGACTCAGAACTATAGGCGAGCGTGCCTTTGCAGGCTGTGTAACTCTTGCAAGCGTAATTTTTGACGAACAGCTTATCACAATTCAAAACGAAGCGTTTGAGGGCTGTACAGCGCTTAAGGGAATAGTTATTCCTGAGTCTGTTGCAACGGTAGGCGACAGAGCCTTCAAGGATTGCGAAACTCTTGAATACGCATATATCTGGGATTGCACACTCGGCGAGGATGTATTCAAAAACGATACGCTCCTTGTAATTTACACAATGCTTGCTTCAACTCCCTATGAATATGCAAAGCTTAACAATATTGAATTCACCTCGTATACCGACGAGGACGCGTTCTTTACGGAATGTGCGCTCAAGATAGATGTTGAAGCGGGATATCTCGGCTACTGCAACGGCGAGCACGGAGATATTGAATGGCTGACCGTTTACGAGGCTGACTGCGAAAACGACGGCTATATGATAGGCGTTTGTGAATACTGCAGCGAAATCCTTGACGAAAGACACATTGACGCTTACGGGCACGAGTATTCAAAGGTTTATGAAACTCCTTCTACCGCAAGTGTAAGGGGCGGAGCGCTTTACACCTGCTCGCGCTGTCATACCTCAAAGTATGAGTATGCCGATGAAACGGGCGAGGGCGGTCAGACCGTTACAACTCAGAGCGTAACGGGCAAGGTTGTAATTGCCGAACAGACAAACGCAACCGAAGGCAGAAGCCCTGCTAAAAGAGCGTGGATAATGAACGGTGAAAATAAGATAGCTGAAACCGACGAAAACGGCGAATTCAGTATTGTGCTTGAAAGCGGAGTTTACTATCTTAAAATTCATTACGCGTTCGGATTTGACAGATACATTACCGTTGTTGTTCAGAATGAGGATGTAGACTGCGGCAGTATTGCCGTTATCGGCACGGACTTTAATAAAAACGGTCTTATCAACGACGAGGAGGTCAGACTCTTCAGAATTGCGCTTTCTGCCGTTAAAAACGACCCGTCATACCTCGATTATGTCGACCTGAACAACGACGGCTACATCAATGCAAAGGACTATGTAATTCTTTTGAGAATGAACGGTCTTAAGGCGAGTGAATATGAATACAGCGAGCTTGTATTCACATAATAAGGCTTTTAAGTTAATAACTTTTCCACATTAGTTATTTAGCTTTTAAGTATACAGGGTGCAAAGAAAAAGGAATGCCGAGGGAAACCTCGGCATTCCGCTTTAATGCGCTTTAAATCCGCCTTCGTTGACTGGTGCAGTGAACGGAGAGTATATTGTTGATATAATTATTCTGTTGTGATATAATTACAAATTAAGTAGAGGTGATTTGTATGTCAAAGAAAAAGAAAACACTGACAATTATTATTTCAATACTTATCGCAACATCAATGCTGGTAGTTTCAGTAGTTTATTATTTCTTTTATGATATTAGTCATATTAAAGGCGAAGAACTTATTGCAAAATCTGCTTCACCAAATAATACATATACTGTTGAAGTTTATAAGAACAATGGTGGAGCAACAACGGATTATGCAGTATTATGCGTGCTTCATTATAATGACGAAAGCAAAAAGGACAGAAACATTTATTGGGATTATCACTGCGATGATGCAAATATTGAATGGACAGATGAGGATACTGTTGTTATTAACGGTAAAACAATAAATGATGTTACAAAGAATAAATACGATTATAGGAATGAATAATTTGACAGCCTCGGCAAGTGCCGAGGCTTTCATTATTTCATTATTTCAATTATTTCCTTAAATTCAGGCGTTGCTTTGAATTCATCTGAAAGTGAAAAGACTTCAAGCATATACCTTCTCATCAAATCACAAAGACTTGAATCTGAATAAACAGATGGATCGTCGATCTTTCTGTAAATCGTTCCCTCAAAAAACAAATTATGCCTCTCAACTTCATCGGGCAATGTGTCGAACCGTTTTGCAAGCTCAGCGCATTTTCTGAAATGCCATAACGCTTTTTCGTCATCGCCAAGCAAATGATAGGCTTCGCCTAAATCGCCGTAGGTATAAATAGCTTTTCTCCAGCAATCACCAAACACTTCATCCGGATAGAAAATGTTATAGATAGCTTTAATCTTTTCTAAAGCGTCAACCGTTTCCTGTATCTGCTCCTTTGTCGCTTTTGTTCTTGCTCTTGTTGCGAACAGAACATAATGCTTCATAGCGTCGTCAAGGCACGGAATAAGCTTGTCAATCAGATTTCGGCAGCCTACCCTTATATTTTCCTCGTCCCCGAACTCGTGCATATAACAGAGCAAATAATCTTTAGTTTCTTTAACGGAAGGAAGCGTATCAAGCAGTTTGTAAACATCATCATAACCGATTGTGATACCCTCTATTTGCGCCAAACTTCTGTAATGGTGTAAAATCAAATACTTGGCGTGAATTCTTATAGTGTCGTCTGTACAGTAATTTTGGATTCGATTATAAATGGCTCTGATTTCATTTGTGTGTTCAAGTGTTTTTTCGTGCGTATCGCTGATTGCCTGAAGATACTGCATATACCTTACGGCTATTCTGAAATCTGAAGGATACTTTTTATAGGCATCCTTCATAAAATAACCGAAAGGACCTTCCGAACCAGCGTACTGCTTCTTATCGAACTTTTCGCAAAGCGCAAGAATTTCCTCTTCGTTCTTTGCCTTATCTACACCAAGCAGAGTATCGGTTGAAACTGAAAAGAAATCCGCAATGGTTGGGAGCAGTTCTATATCGGGATAGCTTTCTCCTCTTTCCCATTTGCTGATAGTCTGAAAAGAAACGCCAAGGAAATCCGCAAGAGCCTCCTGCGTTAAATCTCTTTCCTTACGAAAGCGCTTTACATTCTCGCTGAAATAAATATTCATAGAATCACCTCAATAATTATTTGGCGGTACCGTCTGATTAAATCATACCGCAAAGTAAGGTGTAACTCAATAACTTATTCATTGAAAACATTTCGCCAAACAGTAGAAAAAACGGTTGGAACTTGGTTGGCAAGCGGTTGACTTTCAGGCAAACTCAAGTCAACTAATGGCAACCGGG
>CAMNAP010000108.1 GCA_946531445.1 uncultured Clostridia bacterium | reverse complement strand
TGCTTGACGCCGTTGCTCTCAACGGATATTTTGCAACAAAGATTTCAACCTCGGGTCAGTTCCTTGTTGACGGTCACACAGCGCTTCTCATCTGCTGTGAGAACGAGCGTGTTGACAGGCTTTACAGCTTGCTAAAAGAGAGCGTTACTAAGAGAAAAATTAAAACACAGGGCGTAACAAGTACGCTCACGGGTTCTCTTCTCAACCAGGCTGTAGACGTTGAAGAATACGGCGCAGTTGCGTTTACAACGGACGTAGAGCGCTTTGAAAAGTTTTAAGTATGAAGTTTTATAAGTTTATCGGTAATGAAAAAATAAGGGAACAGCTTACGTATCTCACCGAATCGGGACGTATGCCCCACGCGATAATGCTTGCAGGCGCAAACGGACTCGGTAAGCATACCCTTGCTCGAGAAATTGCGCTTAGCCTTTTTTGCAGAGGTGAGGAAAAGCCCTGCCTCAGCTGTCCGCAGTGTTCAAAGGTAATAAAGGGAATTCACCCCGATATCTACGAGTATACCGCGCCCGACAGAGCTAATGCCTTTCACGTTAACAAGGTAAGGGAGATAATTGAGGACGCATACGTAACCCCTAATGAAGCCGACTACAAAATCTATATTTTGGGCAACGCTCAGTCAATGAATATAAGCGCCCAGAACGCGCTGTTAAAGCTCCTTGAGGAGCCGCCTTCATATGCTGTTTTTATTCTGTGTGTAACCAATAAATCCGCCATGCTTGAAACGGTGCTTTCAAGAAGCGTTGTAATAAACGTTGAAGCGGTTGAATGCAGCGAGGGAGCTGAATACATCACCCGCGAAAATGAGGATATAAGCTACGACGAAGCTAAAAGCGCACTTGAGATTTGGGGCGGCAATATCGGCGTAGCGCTTGACAGCCTGAGCGACGGTAAGCTTAGAAAAATAAGCGACGCTGCAAACGAGCTTGCCCTGAACGTAATTGCCGACAACGAGTATGAGCTTCTTAAAACCTGCTCAAAATTCGTGTGGAATAACGCAATGCTCTCGTCTGCGCTCTCCCTTTTAAAAACAATTTTCAGAGACGCATTGCTTATTGATTCACCCTCAGTTAGCGGCAGACGCGAAACAGCCGAACGCCTCGCGTCAAGACTAAGCAGGGAAAAGCTTATCAGGCTTTGTGAAGCGTGCGACAGTCTGCGATTTATGGCGGACAGAAATGCAAACAATTCTATTCTGATTACCAAGGTAAGCAGTGATTTACGGCGGGCAATCGGACGTTAGAGAGGATATATTATGATTAAAGTTGTAGGTGTCCGTTTTAAGGATACAGGAAAAATGTATTACTTTGCCCCGGGCGATATAAATGTCAGAAAGGGCGATAAAGTTATTGTTGAAACGGTAAGAGGCCTTGAGTGCGGTACAGCCTCAAGCGGCGTTAAAGAGGTTGACGACAGCGAGGTTGTCTCTCCTCTTAAGCCAATTAAGCGTATCGCAACCGAGGACGACGTAAAGCGCCTTGAGGAAAATATTGAAAAGGAAAAGAAAGCTTACGAGGTTTGCAGAAAAAAGATTGAGGAGCACGAGCTTGAAATGGATTTAACCGAGGTTGAATACACGTTTGACGGCTCAAAGATTATCTTTTATTTTACCGCTGACGGCCGTGTTGACTTCAGAGAGCTTGTTAAGGACCTTGCAAGTGAATTCCACACAAGAATTGAGCTTCGCCAGATTGGCGTAAGAGATGAAGCTAAAATGATAGGCGGACTCGGTATCTGCGGAAGACCGTTTTGTTGTTCAACGTTTTTAAATGACTTCCATTCCGTTTCAATCAAAATGGCAAAGGAGCAGGGACTCTCTCTTTCTCCCGGTAAAATCAGCGGAACGTGCGGAAGGCTTATGTGCTGCCTTAAGTATGAGCAAAACTCATATGAATACTTAAATAAAATAACTCCTCCCATCGGCGCAACAGTTGATTGCCGAGAGGGAAGAGGCGTTGTTGTAGACAGTGCTGTTCTTACGGGAAAGCTCAAGGTTCAGCTTGAAAATATGCCCGACGGCGCGCCTATTGTTATTAACAGAGGCGAAGCAAGAATTGTAAAAAAATAATTTTTTAAATAAAAAACTTGCATTTTTTATATCTATTTGTTATATTTATATGTGATAGGAAACAGGAAACTTATCTTAATTCTAATTCAGGAGGAAAATACTATGGCATATGTAATTAGCGATGATTGCATTTCCTGCGGTGCTTGTGCTGCAGAATGTCCGGTAGGCGCAATTTCAGAGGGCGGCGATAAGTTCGTTATCGATGCTGATGCTTGCATTGAGTGCGGTGCTTGTGAAGGCGTTTGTCCTGTAGGCGCACCTGCTCAGGGTTAATCAATTGTTAAACAAGCCGCCTCAAATAAGGGGCGGTTATTTCTTTATGAGGTAGTATATGTTTAAAAAATCAGGAAGATGTTTAAAACGGGCGCTCTCGCTTTTACTTTCGCTGATAACAATTATCAGCGTTTTCTCACTTTCCTTCAGCGCTCAGGCAAAGAAAAAGGTGAATACCTATCCCGCGCCGTATAATCTTCACGCTGTAAATTACAGCGACACATCGGTTAAAATTAAATGGAAGCTCAAAAAGAAGCTTAAAAAGGATTCGGGCTATCAGGTGCTTGTGTACAACTCTGAAAAGAAAAAGTACGTAAGCTACGACTTTACAAGAAAAACTAGTATGATTATCAGGAATCTGCCCGATGACGAAATACGTAAAATCAAAGTAAGAACTTACGTTAAGAAAAAAAAGAAAAAGCATTACGGCAAGGCAAATGTTCTTGAACTGCCGATGCCGCCGACAAGAGCGACTGTAAACGCTCCCGTATATTCAGCGAGAGGTCAGATGACGGTAAGCTGGAATCCTGTTGATGGCGCAAGCGGCTATATTCTTCAGTACAGTACAAGCGCAAGCTTTGAGTCTTACTATACTTCAACTCTCATTTATACAGCCGAGGAAACCGAGAAAGTAATCAACGGTCTCGGCGATAAAACCTATTATGTAAGGCTTTGTTCATATAAAACCGTAAACGAGGTTAACTATGTTTCAAGGTGGAGTAAGGCTGTAAGCGTACAGATTGAAAAGGGAAGCTCCCTTAAAAATATGGTCAACGCCAATGAAACCGACACTTCGGGTAAAAAGGCTATATATAAGCTGACAAGCTACGGCGTTGATATTTCTAAATATGAAACAACATATGAAAGACTTGAGGCTATTTACAGATGGCACAACGCCCACGCCTCAGGCTTCCAGAATTGCTACTATTTTACAATCAATTTCAATAAGTGTGTGGACGCCCTCTTCGGAGAAACAAAGAAGTATGATAATTTCATTCTTATGGCGGACGGTAATTTCCAAAACCGTTCAGGCGCGCGTCCCGTACATAAGTGGCCCGTAATTATTCTTCAGGGCGTACCGCTTATTATGGACGGAAGAATTGAAAGCTACATAGATGAAAACTGCTTCGGTCTTGAGGTAGGAGAAAGCTCAAGAGCAAGACGCTTCCTCTTCTCAAAGTGGTATATTTCCTACAGACCTGACAGCTTCATTGACGCAGGCTTCGTTGTGAAATATAAAAAGTATAAATAAGCATAAAACAAGGCGTATCAGAACGATACGCCTTATTTTTTATAATTCAATCTTTTTAAATACAATTTCGCCGCTCGGCTTGTTTTCATAGAGAAGCGCAATTGTTGAGTCGTCAATCTTCGCCATACACGAGTACGCGAAAAACGTTTTGTTAATTGGTATTTCCTGCGTACTCCAGCGTATGCCCGTAAAATTACCCTTTTTGTCGCGCGAGAATAAGCCGAGAGATATTACTCCGTCTGAACGGTCCTTTCCGCTCGGGTGAGAGAGGAATACCTTGTCGTCAATTACTAATGCGCTTTTCTGACATTTCGGCGCTTTAATCGGCGGCCTGTCGCCCTTAGCCCAGGTGATACCGTGGTCAAATGAAATAGTAGCGGGAATCTTTCCCTTGTCGCGCCCGAAACCGTAAATTCTTCCGCTTGGCGCTTCAATCATAGTCCACTCGTCCTTGTTGCCCGTGTAGGGGATTTGCTGATTTCTCTGCCACGTTTCGCCGTTGTCGTCGGAGTAAATGCAGACTGTTCCGTTTTCAGTGTAAAGCGGAATAAGAATTCTGCCCTTTTCCGTTGTCAGCCCGCTTCCGGGTGAAACGCCTATAAAAGCTCCGTCGGTCTCGTTTAAAATTGAGGGCGTAATGTCCCTGGGCTCGCTCCAGGTTTCGCCCTTATCTTTTGACCTCAAAAGAAAAATGTAGCTTCTCTTCGGTGATTTCAGAGGAGCGCCGAAGGTTGTTTCAGTACCTTCCTCAGCCTTGCCCTGAGCGCCGTTAAGGTAGATGTTGCCTATGTATTCCTCGCCCTTGTACAGCTCGCCGATTCCCTTTAAGGTGTAGGCGGTCTTTGCCTTTTTCTTATCTATTACAGAGCCGTTTTCAAGTACAATATAATAGTTTCCGTCACGGTCATAAATAATCGGACACTTAACCCCGTCAAAGCGGGTAAAGGCTATTTTCTTCTTTTCAAGGTATTTCATATTGTGAATACCCTTTGATTCGGGAAAGAAGGTTACAAGCATAACTATATCCCCGTTTGGCGCAACAGCCATACACGGGTCAATAAAAAACGCCGATTTTGTATTTTCAATGTCGCTGCCCGTTGACCTTGCAGGAGGTCTGGCTATTGTTTTCAGCTCGCTCCAGCTTTCGCCGCCGTCGGCACTTCTTCTTACGCAAAGCTCAATATATCCCCAGTCCCTGCCGCTTCTGCCGTTGTCCGCAGCCGCAACAAGAACACCGTCGGCGTTTACAATTGACGGAATTCTGAATTCAAAGCCGTTATCCTTTCCAAAAAGCACTTTAGCCTCAGACATAAAATCAACTCCTTAATAAATATTATAACATAAAAAAACACACTTGTAAATTAGTGTTGCAAATAATAAACTATTCCTTTATAATAATATTATTAATATTTTAGGAGTTTTGGTATGACTGTTTTTGAAGCAATTAAATCACTCGCCCTCTATGCTGAAAGGGAAGGGCTTATTGAAAAAGAGGACATAATTTTCAGTATTAATCAGGTCTGTCAGGCACTAGGGCTTGAAGCGTTTGAGGATTGCGAAGTTGAAAGCGTTCCCGCGCTTGAGGATATACTTTCGGAAATTCTCGCCTATGCAACTGAAAACGGACTGTGCGAGGACAGCGTTGTATACCGCGATTTGTTTGATACAAAAATTATGGGACTTGTTACTCCGCGCCCGTCGCTCGTTATCAAGGAGTTCAATGAAAAATATAAGGAATCTCCGAAAGCCGCAACAGAGTATTATTATCACCTTGCGCGCAAGAGCGATTACATAAGAGAGTACAGAATTAAAAACGACATAAAGTGGATAACAAAAACCGAGTATGGCGATATTGATATTACAATAAACCTTTCAAAGCCCGAAAAGGACCCAAAGGCTATCGCCGCAGCCCTGAAAATGAAGCAGAGCGCTTACCCAAAATGTCAGCTCTGTAAGGAAAACGAGGGTTATATGGGAAGAGTTAACCACCCCG
>CAMNAP010000107.1 GCA_946531445.1 uncultured Clostridia bacterium | reverse complement strand
GAGGGACACCCAGAGAGAATCAGACGCTGTATAGGCTGTCTTCACTGTATTAAATCGTTTATGGAAAACGCGTCCTTCAAAGGTACTCCCGGAGAATGCGCACTCAACCCCGCTGTAGGCATAGAAAAGGAATATGAAAATATGCCGAAAACCGGCAGAGGCTTTAAGGTTATTGTAATCGGCGCAGGTCCTGCGGGACTTACGGCTGCAATTACGCTAAAGCGCAGAGGTTTTGAGCCCGTTGTATGGGAAAAGGAAAAAGAGGCGGGCGGTCAGGTTAACATCGCCGCTTCGGGACCGTTTAAGGATAAGCTTCACTGGGCGATTGAGGATATGCTTACAGAGTGCGGACTGCTTGGTATTGAAATTGAGTACGGCAAAGAGGCAACGGTGCAGAACATAAAAGAGGCTCAGCCTTATGCCGTTATTCTTGCGACGGGCGGAATCCCCGTAAGGCCTCACTCAATTGAGGGACTCGACGGTGAAAACGTTGTTCTTGCTCCCGACGTTCTGCTCGGCAAGGCTGATATTAAAAACAAAAAGGTTGCAGTAATCGGCTCAGGCTTAACGGGACTTGAAACTACCGAAAAGCTAAACGAAAACGGCAACGAGGTAACAATTGTTGAGATGGCAAAGGCTGTTGCAGAGAACGCGTGGTTCCAGTTTGTTGACGACTCAATGAGCAGAATTGAGCCTTACGGCACAAAAATTCTTCTTGAAACAAAGCTTGTAAGCGCCGACAAAGACGGAATAGTTGTTGAGGACAAAAACGGTCAGAGGAGAATTGACGTTGACACGGTAGTTCTCTCTATGGGCGTAAGGCCTAACAACGCGCTTGGAGAAGAGCTTAATAAGGAAGGCATCCGCTGTTATGCAGTAGGCGATGCGGACAAAGGCGGAACAATAGGAAACGCAACACAGTCTGCCTTCCACACAGCAATGACAGTTTAATTAAAAAATAAGCGCGCAGTATGGGATATACCGTACTGCACGCTTTCTTTATTTAATCGTTTTAGCGAATTCCAAAGCCTTTTCATAATCTATATTGTAAAGGTAAATATTGTAATATGTTAACTTATCGCGATATTCAATGTTGCACATACCGTCCTGGTCCAGAACAATAATATCCATACCGTTAGCATCAACTATCTCGCCGTTTTTTACATTATAATGGGTTGCTGACGTTACGCCTTCAATTTCATTAAAATACTTATCAATTGATAAACAGCCTTTAAAATCTTCCGTACTGAAATCCAAAGAAACACCGAGCATAGTTCCGTATTCACCGTCATAGTCGGCTCGTTCTGTTTTTATTTTACTGTTATCAAAAAAGGCAGGAAGAGTGACCGGGGAGATACCGTGAGCGGCAAGCTCCTTTGCAACAGCCGTTTCGGAAAAGGCATACGTCTGTGCGTCGGCTCTGCGTCCATCCTTAAACAAATCGTAGTTTTCATCTGCCTCACCGTTGACGATACGCAAAATTGAGTATGGGATTTTTGTATTATTTGAGCCTGCATAAACAGAAAGTCCTGCAACAAGCAGAGCTGTAATGGCTGCGGCAGTGAGAATAACTTTGAGCGCAATTCGTTTTTTCTTTTGCTTAAACGGTTTGGAGGCTTTTTCAATCAAATCATCATCAATATTTGTTATAGTGTTGTAAAGCCTTACAACCTTTTCATTCATAAACAGATTTCCTCCCTTTCAAGTCGTTCTCTCAGCCTGGAACGAAGGCGGTACAGCCTTTGCGCAAGAGAGTGTGCGTTAACGCCTTTCATTCCGTCGGCAAGCTCGTTTACAGAGTCGCCGTACCAATAACGGCGGATAAAAAGATATCTGTCCTCCTCACTAAGCTCTTTGAGCCATTTACTGATAACCATTGAGATTTCCTTATCCTCAAGCTCGGTTTCGGGTGTACCTGAAGCAGGAATACAATCCTGCAGCTCGTCAAGCATTAAATCAATTCCGTTAAAACGCTTTTTCGCGTGTAACTTTGAATAAATATTGAGCGCTGTATTTCTTACAATTTTTCCGAGCCACGCCATAAAGCTGTTCGGTCTTTCAGGAGGAATCAAAGTCCACGCCTTATAATAAGAATCGTTTACGCATTCCTCTGTGTCCTCGTTTACCGAAAGAATATTAAACGCTATTTTTCGGCAAAGCACGCCGTATTTTTTGTCAGTCTCTGTTATTGCGTTTTCATTACGGTTAAAATACAGCTCAATAATTGCTGAATCCTCCATATTTTTCTCCTCTGTACAAAGTGTTCAATTATATAGTTTAGATTTATTGTTAATTATCACACAAAAAAGCCCGTCAACTTTCGTTGACGAGTTTTCCGCTTATATGTTCAACGGTAAGTTCAAGACACTGCACACGCGGCAGTGCGCTTTTTAATTCCTGTTGAAGATACTCTTCATCATCTGTAAATCTCTTACACAGCTGAGTACATATTTTCCTTGCCTTTTCCTCATCTGTGACAAGAGTGATTTTTCCGAAAATAACAGCGCTTTTAACGTTGAGGGACCATTCGCCCTCTTTTCTGTAGCCCTTGTCAAAAACTGTATAGCAGACCTTACTGCAACGCTTTATTGAATCAATTTTATGCCCTTCCTTTGCGCCGTGGAAATATATTTTTCCGTCCTCTTCGCAGTAGTAATGATTCATAGGAATTCCGTAGGGATAGCCCCCGTCGCCTATAAGCGACAAAACTCCTCTTTTTTCATTTTTAAGAAGCGCATAACATTCCTCATCACCGAGCTGCTGTTTAAACCTTCTCATTTTACGAAACATAATTCAACCTCATTCAAAATCCCAGAAGCCTGTTCCGGTTTCTTCGCTGTATTTTCTTTTAATCTCGCCGCCGTAAACCGGACGCAGCTCAATTTCGCCCGTATATAAAACAGTGACATATCCAATATGTCCCGCGGCAACACAGTGGCTTTCGCCCTCTTTATAGGCAAAGGCGGCGTGAGTGTGGTGGTAATAATTACCGTCGCGGTCACAGATAATGTTACCCGTCATTGAAACGAGCTCAAGCATTCCGCTAATTATTCTTGATTCAAACTCGCCCTTTTCGGGGATAAAGGTTTTTATTTCAGCCTCGCTGCAACCGCCGATTCCGCTGAAAATTGCAGACTTTATATTTTCCTTTTTGCAAATTGAGAGGATACCGCTAACTATTTCATCGCCGCGGTCAAACCTTAAATAATATGTTTCGCCGAATTTTCTGTAATCCATAAAACAATCTCCAAACTGCAATTTGATTTTTACATTTTGATTATACTACATTTAAAACAAAAAGTCATCTTCTTTATTATATTTTTATTGCAATATCAGTTTTAATAGGTTATTATATCAATAATTGATTTTTAAGGATAAAAGATATGAATGGCAATACTCTTACAAAAAAATTTATAGGAGATAAAAAGTTTTACAAGCGTGTGCTTGCTGTTTCAGTTCCGATTATGGTTCAGAGCGGTATTACAAATTTTGTAAGCCTGCTTGACAATATTATGGTCGGCAGAACAGGCACTGAGCCGATGAGCGGCGTTGCAATTGTAAACCAGCTCATTTTTGTATTCTATCTCTGCTGTTTCGGCGGCTTTGCAGGAGCGGGAATTTTTACGGCGCAGTATTACGGCGCAGAGGACGACGAGGGAATACGCCATACCTTCCGCTATAAACTATGGCTCGGAGTGGCGCTTCTTGCTTCGGCGGTTATGATTTTCATTTTCTTCGGTAACGAGCTTATCTCGCTTTATTTAAGAGGCACAGACGACGGAGGCGACCCTGCCGCAGCGCTTATGTACGGAGGCGGTTATCTTAAAATAATGCTTCTAGGACTGCCCGCTTTTACAGTTGTTCAGATTTACGCAAACACACTCAGGGAATGCGGTGAAACTGTTGTTCCGATGAGAGCGGGCATTGCAGCGGTTTTCGTTAATCTTGTTTTTAACTATCTTCTTATTTACGGTAAATTCGGTTTCCCCGAGCTCGGCGTTAACGGAGCCGCGATTGCAACAGTAATGTCGCGTTATGTTGAGATGTCAGTTGTAGTTATATGGACTCACCGACACAAAGATAAATGTCCGTATATCAAGGGTGTTTATAAAAAAATAACCGTCCCGTTTTCGCTTGTTAAAAAGTATTTTATTACGGGCGCTCCCCTTCTTGTAAACGAGTTTTTATGGTCGGCAGGTATGGCAATGCTTGCTCAGTGTTACTCAACAAGAGGGCTAAACGTTGTTGCGGCGGAGAACATTTCAAACACGGTAAGCAACGTTTTTAACGTAGTATTTTTTGCGATGGGCGACGCTATTGCGATTATCATTGGTCAGCATCTCGGCGCTGAAAGATACGACAAGGCAAAAGAGGAAACAACGAAAATCATTACGTTTTCCGTTTTCATTGCAACGGGAGTTGCAATTGTTATTGCCGCAACGTCTCACCTTTTCCCGATGATTTACAATACCTCGCCCGAAGCGAAAAAAATTGCGGCTCAGTTTCTTATTGCGCAGGCGGTATTTACGCCGCAGATTGCGCTTTTGCACACTACTTATTTTACAATGCGCTCGGGCGGAAAAACAGTTATTACATTCCTTTTTGACAGCGTATTTATGTGGGTTATAAGCGTTCCGCTTGCATTCGTTTTGAGCCGATACACAAATCTTTACGTTATCTGGATTTTTGTTTTTCTTCAGATGGCGGAATGGATTAAATGTATAGTCGGAATAATACTCCTTAAAAAAGGCGTATGGATGAACAATATTGTAACAGACAAATAAAGCTGTATGAAAAAAGTCATACAGCTTTTTTATTTGCTTTACAGGTAAATATATGATATATTAATATAATATTACGAAAGGAAGCAATGCATTCCTGCTGATGATAATAAACTATGAGTAAATCACAAAACTTTTACTATCAGAAATCCGATTCTGAATACGAACAGAATATAATGAAAAGGGTGTTTTTCAGAACTGCGGCAAGTGTTCTTATTCTAACTGTATTTGCCGTTATTATATCGTTTCTTAAGCTTCGCCTTCCGTTTTTACCGAGGATGTTTTCACTTGATTTTTCGGTATTTCCGGAAATGATTGCCGCGCTTGCGTTCGGTCCGATTTACGGAATAGGAATATGCTTTGTAAAGAGCGTTATTCACATGCTATTTATAAACAACTCTCTTGTTGTTGACGTTTCAAACTTTTTGTCTGACGCAGTTTTTCTTGGGATAACGGGCGGTTTTTACCTTATGAAAATGTTTCCCAAAGCTCCTGATTTTTCGCCCGATAAAAGAATTGCAGACAGCAAGCACTACAGAGGTATAACAATAATAAAGGGCTCACTTATCGGAATTGTTGCGTCATTGCCCGTTAAGTTTCTGACTACAAATTATATTGTTTACCCTGTACTTGAAAAACTGTATAAATCCAGCGGCGTAACACCTCAGGCAATTATTAACAGCTACAATACCTCAATCAACTCGGCAAAAAGCTTTATTCCTGAAAGCATCGCCTCGCATGTACCCGAGGTCAAAACAGTATGGCAGGGCGTACTTATGATAAATATTCCTGTATCGCTTGCAAAGCTGGTTGCTGTTGTTGTTCTTTGCCT
>CAMNAP010000106.1 GCA_946531445.1 uncultured Clostridia bacterium | reverse complement strand
TGCTCTCTCTTATTGTTATATCATTTTCATTATTAGCTCTGCTATGAGCACGCCTGCCGACGCGCCTACGGCAACAGTCATAAGCCCTCTTTTGAAGTACGCGAGAATCAGCGCTATTACTACTCCCGCGATTGCCGATTCAATGCGGTTAGTTGCGAAGAACACAGCGGGTACAGTCATAACCGTAAGCACCGCGTAGGGCATATAGTAAAGAAAGGAAAGAATGAATTTGTTTTCAATTTTCTTTTTTATGAGGATAAGAGGCACTGCTCTTACGAGATAGGTTACTGCCGCCATTACAGCGAGATAGGGGAGGAATAAATTATAGCTCATCTCTTTCCTCCTTTTCTGTATCAACGGGGAAGAGAATCGCCGCCAAAGTGCTTGCAATAATTGAACAGATAATTATTACAAAACCGCTTTGTACCTTTGAAAAAACGGGTACAAATTTAAAAATACACGAGAGCACTATTGCGATAACTACGCAGAAAAGCACGCTTTTATTCTCCCTTGCAGGCGGGACAACAATTGCGATAAACATTCCGTAAATTGCAACGCCGAGCGCCGATATAATAATAGCAGGGAGGATGTTTCCCGCAACTGCGCCGAGCGCGGTGCCTGCGCTCCAGCCGATGTAAGGAGTCAGAATAAGCCCGAACATATATCCCTTTGAAACCTCTTTTTTTGAAGAGGCAACGGCGAACACCTCGTCTGTATTAACAAAGGCTATCCAGAAGCGGTCTATTAGCCCAACTGATTTGTCAAGCTTCTGACTCAGCGAAACGCTCATCAGCGCATAGCGAAGATTAATTATAAACTGCGACAGAGCAAGCTCAAAAAGCGTTCCGCCGGAAAGCATTATCGGCACGGCGGCAAGCTGACCTGCCGAGGTTACATTTGTCATTGAAATTAAAACCGCTTCAGCGCTTGTAAGTCCGTTTGAAACAGTAAAAATACCAAATGCAAAGGCTACCGAAAGGTAGCCGAGGCAAATTGGTATTCCGTCAGTTATCCCTTTTAAAAAAGTGTTTTCTTTTAATTCTTTTTTCATATTATTCAAGGTTTGCCGCCTGATATGCAACGCCGAGAAGCGCAGCGTCATTACCCAGACGTGAGCGAACAATGTTCACCTTTCTGTAGTTGTCCATAAGTCTGTTATAGATTTTTCTGTCTATCAAATCAATGATATAGTCCTCGTTCATAATGCCGCCGCCGAGAACTATAAGAGGAGGATTGAAGGTGTAAATAATATTGATAAGTCCGATTATTATTTCGTCAATCCACTTGTCAATTTCAAATCTGATTTCAGGCTTTTCAAAGTTTTCCTTATCAAAAATCTGAAATGCGTCAAGCGGCTTTTCCGTAATTCTGTTTACTGCGCTTACAAGCGCGTTAGCAGAGGCATAACATTCATAACAGCCCTCGCCGCCGCAGTTACACTGCTTTCCGCCTGCGTGCGTTATCATATGACCAAGCTCACCCGCAGAGGAGCCTGCGCCCTTGTAAAGCGCCCCGTTTAAATAAATTGCGCCGCCGATTCCGTTTCCGTATGTCAGACAGATAAAGTCATCAAAGCCTTTAGCCGCGCCGAACTGCGCTTCGCCCATAGCTTCTGCGTTTACGTTGTTTTCAACAAAGGTAGGAATTTTGGTTTTGTTTTCAATAAGCTTTTTTACCATCATTCCCGTGTAATAGGGGATTTTGTTTGTTGAGTAAACAACTATTCCGTGCTCGCTGTCTACCTGTCCTGCGGTTGAAACAGCAACGCGGTCTATTTTTTTATAGCTTTCAATTATGCCGATTATACGCTCAATTAAATCCTGACCGCCCTTTTCAGCCTGAGTCGGAATTTTATGAGTTTCAAGAAGCTGAAATTTTTCGTTGCAAACGCCATACTTTATAAATGCGCCGCCGATATCAAACGTTAAAATACGCATAAGTATTCCTCCGTAATATTTATTCTTTAATAATTATATCAATTAATTTATATAAATTCAATAACTTATTGAAATATAGAGAAAAATGTGATATTATATTACAAAATGATTACAATTTCAGCATAAAGGTGATTATTATGAGTGATGAAATTAAAAACGAAGAGGTTAAGGCATCCGAAGAGGAGCTTGCTGAGGAGCTTAATGAAGAAGTAGCCCAAGAGGTTAAAGAGCCTGAAAAAAAGCAGAGTCTTAACGACGAGATTAAAGAATTCAATAAAGAGCACGGCGTAACGCTTGACGCGCCGATAGTTGTACATAAAAAGGGCGACGCTTCGTATGAGGAAAACACAGAAGCTTACGAGATGAACGAAACTCATACGGGCGAGGCAAGGCCTACACTTGTTCGTCACCGTTTTAAAAAAGAAAAGAAAAGCACTAAAAAGCCTTATATTATAATCGGCGTTATTGTTGTTTTTGCCGCTGTTTTTGCGGCGCTTTACTACACGGGCAATATTACCTTCGGACCGAAAGAGACAACAACTAAACCGACTACAGAGTCGACGACGGTTAACCTTCAGGAAAAATATAAGGGAACAATTGTTGTTAAAGGAACGTATATTTTTGTTAACGGCGTTGAAGTTGACGGAATTAAGGGACTTCAGGACGAGCTCAAATATGAGGACGCAAGTCCGACGGCGTTTGAGATTATCGTTGAGGATGAGAATACGGAATTCCTCAATCTTGAGGTGCTTGCGCTTCTTGAAAATATGGGCTTCTTTACCGATAAGACAACTGTAACTCACCTTGATAAAACAGGGCTTATGGCTGCCGACGAGCAGACAACGCAGGCTGAAACTACGGCGGCAACTGCTGTTGAAACAACAGCCGCTCCGCAGAGCGAAGCCACAACGGGTTAAAATAAAAAATGCTTCACACAAAAAAGTGTGAAGCATTTTTTATTATTATTTAACTTTAACCTTTTTAGCCTTTGACCAGCTTGTGTAAGCCTTTTCTCCGTAGCCCTGGTTGAGATAAGCGCGAACTCTTACATAATATCTTTTCTTAGATTTAAGCTTTTTGAGTGTTGCGTTTCTCTTTTTTGCGCCCTTAACTACCTTTGTCTTAACCTTCTTTTTAAATTTCCTGTCGGTTGAATACTGAATTTCATATCCCGAAAAGTCTGTGATAATCGGGTTCCAGCTTAATTTAACCGTCTTTTTCTTTTTACTCTTTATTGAAGAGATGTTCGGCTTTACGCCGTAGAAAGCGTTAAGATTGTTTGAAAAGGAATAGATTACCGTTCCCTTTTTTGTTTTTGCGTTCAAGGTAAAGTTTCCGTTTTTCTTTGGGAACACAAGGTGTTTACCGGAAACAGTCTTTGCCTTTACTACAGACGGTGTTGCAGAAACAAGATTGTATTCTGAAGCGGGAATAATCAGTGTTCCCGAAGCGTATCCCTTCGGATAGAATTTGAGGTTGATTTCTGCGTTAAGCGATGAATTGTCGCTTACGTCAAAAGCAACTGTACCGAGATTTGAAACTGCACAGTCAGTTGACATATTAACTACTCTGTTAGTTCTTGCAGAAGCTGGAGTTGCGCTGTTTAATGAACCTATAAAGTATAATGAAACATAGCTGTCGTCTGCCTTGCATTTGTATGCGGCTATACCTACAGATTTTATTTTGATATTTAACTCGTCCATATCATCAAGTCCGCTTTTGATATAATCATAAAGGCTATCGGTAATATTTTGAGCAGTAGACGCGTAAACTCTTTCATATCCTGTAAACTCAGTTGTACCGTAACCGCTGAGGCGTGTAGTAATTGGATTACCGTTAGGCAGAACGTCATTGTCCTCTGCATAAACCATTAATTCAAAGGCTCTCTGCTCTGCGATTTTAGTAAGGCTTTCATCAGCCGTAATTTTATTTGCTCTTTCCTTATTAACCTTGTCGATAGCTGCCGTAACAGAAGCTCCGTAAAGCGTACCGCCGTAAATAGGAATTTTAACTGTGTCCTGAGCCGCCATAGCTCCTGTGCTTATGCCGAGTGTACCGAAAAGCATAACTGCGGCAAGAATAATTGATAATAACTTTTTCATAATAATACCTCCTGAACCTATATTATCACAACAGTCTATTAAATTCAAGCATAATAAAACGGCTCAAAAGCCGTTTTATTTTTAGTATTCAATTTCGCCCTTGTAGACTGTGTTGGCGTCGCCGGTAAGCGTTACACCGTCGTCTGAATAATTGACAATAAGGTCGCCGCCCTTAACTTTAACGGTTATGTCCTCGCCTTTGTCGCAAAGTCCGTTTTCAACAGCGGCAATAGCGGCGGCGCAGGCGCCCGTTCCGCAAGCCATAGTTTCGCCGTTTCCGCGTTCCCATACGCGCATTTTTATAGTTCTTGAGTTAACTACTCTTACAAATTCGGTATTAACTCTTTCAGGGAATATTTCGGCGTTTTCAAACTTAGGACCTATATTTGTAATATCGACCTTGTCCACGTTGTCAACAAAAACTACGCAGTGAGGGTTGCCGACGGATACGCAGTTAATGTTATACTCATTTCCCGCAATTTCTGTTTTTCTGTCTATTATCTTTTCGCCGTCAAGAAGAACGGGGATTTTGTTCGGGCTGAACTGAGCCTTACCCATATGTACGGTAGCGCTTGAAACCTTGCCCTCGCGTGTGAACACCTTGAGATGACGTATACCCGATGCGGTTTCAATTGACATTTTTGTCTTTTTTACCATACCGTTATCGTACAGGAATTTTGCAACGCAGCGTATACAGTTGCCCGCCATTTTTCCCTCCGAGCCGTCAAGGTTGAATATTCTCATTTTAGCGTCAGCCTTTTCGCTGTCCTCAATAAGAACAATTCCGTCGCCGCCTATTGAATAGCTTCTGTCGCAGAATTCAATTGCAAAGCTTTCGGGGCAGGTGATAATTCCGCACTGATTGTTAAAGAATACGTAGTCATCGCCGGTACCTACCATCTTTGTGAATTTGAGAATACCCTTGTCCTTGCGCATATTGTTAATGTCAACAAGCTCTGTATTGTTTTCGTTATAGCGCGAGGCGATAATATCTGCAAGCGCGTTAGCTGTGTCAAGCGATGTGAGTGTTGCTATACCGAGCTGATTTGCGCGGTTGTGAAGCTTAATATAGTCATGAATAGACTTTTTGTCGCTCTTACCCGTATATACGATGTAATCAAGCTGTCCGCTTTCAACAAGCTCCATAATTGAGTTATCCTCGCGGAGCTTATTTACTACGTTAACCTCAATTCCGAGCCTTGAAATCTCTTTTGCCGTTTCGGGCGTAGCCCAAAGCTTAGCGCCGAGGTCATCAAGCTTTTTGGCGAGGTTGACAATTTCGTATCTGTCCTGCTTCGTTACGGTTATGAGAACGCCGTGTCTGCTTTTATTTGCGTTTACTGCAAAGCCGGCCGAAACAAGCCCTTTAAAGAGCGCTTCTTTCAGGTTCTTACCTACGCCGAGCACCTCGCCCGTAGACTTCATTTCAGGTCCGAGCTGAGAGTTTACGTCGTTTAGCTTTTCAAAGCTGAAAACGGGTACTTTTACTGCAAAATACGGCGGAACGTGATAAAGTCCCGTACCGTAGCCGAGGCTTCCAAGCTCCTCTCCGAGCATAATTTTTGTTGCAAGCTCAACCATAGGAACGCCAGTAACCTTGCTGAT
>CAMNAP010000105.1 GCA_946531445.1 uncultured Clostridia bacterium | reverse complement strand
CCTACCTCAGAAGCTGCTTCCATCTTAAAACGGTTAAGAGCCTCTTTAGCCTCAGGAACTGTGTTCTTTGCCATTTAGAATACACCTCTTTTTCATAGAATTACAGGGCGAAGTTATGTGCAAAAAGCGATTTCGCCCTGCAAACAATTTTCACCTTGCAAGTTTATTGTGTGCATTCTGTAAAAAATAATTATTTGAAATTTTTAACAGCATTGTTATTTTTCAAACGGGTATTTAAGCCCAAGCTGATTTCGGCATTCGTCAATGATTTTCATAACGTTGAGAGTCGCTTCAAACGGTATATAGTCAGACTCTGTTTTTCCGCTTCTTATTTCATCTGCAACTGCACTGAATTCTGTAAGGTAATCCGTTTTTCCTTTGTAAATCTCTTTTTTGCCGCCTACTTTAAGGCTTGCTTTCCAAGCCATATGAAACATCGGTATATTTATACTTCCCTCGCTGCCCTCAATTGTGCAGCCCTCCTTGAGCTTTTCAAGCGACATATTAAGCGTACACTTAAAGCTTGTGTAATCAAGTATAACGGTTTCGTTGATGTCAATTCCGTTTTTCAGCGTACCCGTACAGCTTATTTTATCAGGCATACCGAAAAGTCTGTAACAGTATGTAATCGGATAAATTCCAACGTCAAGAAGCGCTCCGCCCGCTGTTTCAGGCGTGAGAACTCTTGAATTTTTGCTCATCATAAGCCCCGGGAAAGCGTAATCAATAACAACGTTCTTTATGTCGCCTATTCGCTTTTCGTCAATCCATTTTTTTACGGTAAGAGCAACGTCTGAAAACCATGTCCACATTGCTTCACAAAAATATACGCCGTTTTCCTTTGCGGTGTTAATCATCTCTTGTGCTTCATTTTCGCTGACTCCGACCGGCTTTTCACAAAGCACGCCTTTTCCCGCTTTCAGCGCTTTAAGCGCGTATTCAAGATGGGAGGTGTGAGGCGTTGCAATATAAACGCCGTCAACGTCGTCTGCGCAGATTGCCTCTTCGGCGCTTTTATAAACCTTTGCCCCGTGTTTTTTTGCAAAAGCCTCTGCCTTTGAATAAGTTCGTGAATAAACGGCTGTGATTTTATGGTCGCCCTTTTCAATACTTCTTGCAGTGTTTTTTGCAATACTTCCGCTTCCTATGTACGCCCATCTGAATTTTTCCATATTATCACCTCAGTTTCAGTATACTTTAAATCGTTCTTAATATCAATAATAATGTTGCTTGTATTTAAACATAACAACTGATATAATGTAATAGAAAAAAATAATACGCGAGGTATCCTATGGAAAAACTTAAGCTTTCCGAAATAGTGAAGAATATAAACGCAAAATGTAAATTCAATAATGATATAACAATAACAGGTGTGAGCACTGATACAAGAACAATTAAAAAAGGCGACCTGTTCATTGCGCTTGTCGGCGAAAAGTTTGACGCCCACGATTATATTGACGTTGCAGAAAAAAACGGCGCTTTGGCTGTTGTATGTTCAAAAGAGGTAAAGGCAGGCGTTCCCGTTTTATATGTGGACGATACGCTTCTTGCGCTCCACCGCCTTGCCGCTTATTATAAATCAACGCTTGATATAAAGGTTGTTGCGGTAACAGGCAGTAACGGTAAAACAACAACAAGAGATATGACCGCCGCTGTTCTGTCGTCAAAGTATAAGGTCTATTCAACCGCAAAGAATTTCAATAACGAAATCGGGCTTCCCAAAAGCGTGCTTGAGCTTGATAATACATACGACGTTGCCGTTCTTGAAATGGGGATGAACCACCTCGGCGAAATCAGCCGCCTTACAAATATCGCAAAGCCCGATATTGCTATGATAACAAATGTAGGCAAGGCGCATATAGGAAACCTCGGCTCACAGGAAAATATCCTTAAAGCAAAGCTTGAAATAACAGAAGGACTCAGCAAAAACGGTCTGCTTATTCTTAACGGCGACGACGCGCTTCTTAAAACAGCCGATACCGGCGATTTTACTAAGGCGTTTACGGGAATCGGCGAAGCGCCCCATAAATCAATCTTTGCAAAGGATATTGAGGTAAAAGACGGAAAAACCTATTTTACCGCTGTGTATAATAAACGTGAATACACAGGCTTTATTCCCGTTCTCGGAAATTACAACGTTCTCAATGCGCTTGAAGCTATGAGAGCGGGCGCTGAGCTCGGCGTTGATATAAGCGACGCGTTTAAGGCGCTTGAGGGCTATAAAAGCGTAGGTATGCGCCAGGAAACCGAAACCGTAAACGGCGTTAAAATTATCAAGGATTATTACAATTCAAGCCCCGATTCCGCAAGGGTAGCGCTTGAAACGCTTGAAACTCACGCAGCAGGCGGTAAAAAAATAGCCTTCCTCGGCGAAATGCTTGAGCTCGGTGATTTCTCGTCAAAAGAGCATTTCAACCTCGGTAAAATGTGCGCCGACAATAAGCTTGATTTCGCTTTCTTCATCGGTGATTACAGCGGCGAATTCAAAAAGGGAATGCCCGAAAATTCCTGCGTGTTTAAAAAGGACGAAAGAAAACAGCTTGAAAATGCAATTTCCGAATTTGTAAAATCGGGCAATCTCACCTCGGGCGACGCAGTCCTCGTCAAAGGCTCCCGCGGTATGAAAATGGAACAGTTCTACGAATATCTTAAATCAGTTTTATAAATAAAATAATCCCCGTTTACTTTTTGTAAACGGGGGATTTTTAATATTTCTTAAATGAAAGCTCAATGATTTTATTGCAAAGGTCGGGATACTCAATTCCGATTGCCTTTGCCTCCTGCGGAAGAAGGCTCGTTCCCGTCATACCGGGGAGGGAGTTTGCCTCAAGCGCGTAGAACTTTCCGTCAGCCTCGTTGAGGATGAAGTCAATTCTTCCGTAAACCTCAAGTCCGAGCACGTCAAAAACGTCCTTTGCGCATTTCTGTATTTCAGCCGTTTCCTCTTCGCTGAGCTCGGCGGGGCAGATTTCAATTGTTGCGCCGGGCTGGTACTTGTTTGCGTAGTCGTAAAAGCCCTCTTTGGGAATAATCTCAATCGGCGGTAAAACCGTATCTCCTAAAACGCCTACAGAGAATTCGCGCCCTTTAATATACTTTTCAACTATAACCTCGTTTTCGTATTTAAACGCAAGCTCAACAGCCTTTTCGTATTCGCTTTTGTTTGTAACTATAGTTACGCCTACGCTTGAGCCGCCCGAGCTCGGCTTGATTACGCAGGGCGTACCGAAATCGGGATAAACGCATTCGCCGTTTTTAAGAACTATGTATTCGGCGTTTGTAATTCCGTTTGCAAACATAAGCTGCTTTGAAATGTATTTATTCATCGCAATTGCAGAAGCAAGACAGCCCGAGCCCGTATATTTAATACCGAGCGTGTCAAGCGAAGCCTGAACCTTTCCGTTTTCGCCGTCCTCGCCGTGAAGCGCAAGAAAAACAATGTCAGCCTTTCTGCAAATCTTCATAACGTTTTCGCCGAAAAGTCCCGCTCTTTCGCCCGTTCTTGAAGCCTTTACCTCGTCAATTCTCGGGTCTGAAAGTCCTATTTCGCCAACGTCGGAAAAATCCTCTCCGCTTTCAAAAAAGGTATTCGGGTCCCCGTAGTAGCCGAGAAACAAATCAAGCATCTTCGCGTTGTGGCCGCACTCTTTAAGCGCCTTAAGTATGTTTTTACCCGATGTGAGCGAAACGTCGCGCTCTGTGCTGAGTCCGCCCGCAAGAACTAATATATCCATATATTTATCTAACTCCTCAGATTAATCTATAACATTATAATATATTCAGCCCCAAAAGTCTATATTAAATTATTTTTCTTGAGGTTAACCCTATAATGTGTTATTATTAATAATAGTTTAAATTCATTTATCGCAAGAGGAAAGCTTAATGAACAGAATAAAACGCGCCATAATAGTTGCCGCGGGTGAGGGTAGCCGTTTAAGACCTGTAACTCTTAAAACGCCCAAGCCGCTCGTAAAGGTAAACGGAACAAGAATAATAGATACTATTATCAGCGCCCTTAAATTTAACGGCATACACGAAATCTTTATTGTTGTCGGCTATAAAAAAGAGCAGTTTTTTGAAATCTACAAAAATGACCCCGATATTACAGTTGTTGAAAATCCTGATTACTTTAATACAAATAATGTAACCTCGCTTTATACAGTAAGGCAGTATATCCCCGAATCATTTATAATCGAAGGTGATTTGCTCATAAGCAATCCCGAAATACTCAATCCGTCCTTTGCAAAATCAGTATATCTCGCAACGCTTATGGACGATACAAACGAATGGACGCTGCGGCTTAATAACGGTACCGTAACAAGCTACAGCAAAAACGGCGGACAAAACGAGCATCGCCTCTGGGGCGTTTCAATGTGGACTAAGGAGGACGGCGAAAACCTTTCCGAATATGTAAAGCGTCAGGTTGAAGAGGTAGGGGATTTAAGCGTTTTCTGGGACGTTCTCGCTCTTCCCGATGAAAAAGTAAAATTTGATTTGGGTATAAGAGAAATAAGCCTCAGCGATATTACGGAGATAGACACCTTTAACGAGCTTACGGAAATTGATTCATCCTATAACAATTATAAATAATAACAAAAAGGAGGCGTTGCCTCCTTTTTGTTAAGCATATTTTGAAGGGATTTTTACAAATAAACAGCCGTCCGCGTTATTTGAAAGGTCATATGTCATAAAATACATATAAAGCTTTCCCTTGCTTGTAAGAACATATTTTGCCTCGTTCAGCGCTTTCTTCGTATCATACTTACGGTTAAAAGTATCCGCAATATCCGGCATATATTCTGATGAGGAATACTTCTTTTTAAGCTTTTTATAAACGTATTTTCTGAGCTTCTTATAGCCTGATTTGGTAGTCGGGTTATATGCCTTCGGAACTAAGTCCGCAATTTTAAGAAGCTTGCCTGTTTTAACGTTAAACGCTTCGCCGTAGGTATCCTTAATCGGGGCGCCTCCATGTTGATAGTGATAATAATACTTTACCGAAAAAATCTTACCTTTATTGTATGCAGGCTTAATATCAAGCGTATCGTATAATGAATTAAAACCGTCATATTCATATATATAACTAATCATTTGTTCGTTTTCGCCCTTTTTGCTGTACTTCATAAAGTCGTAAGCAGTTGTGTACAGCCTTTTGTTAATCTTCTTAACGCCATTTGACCTGCCGCTGAGAACAAGATACTGCGCGTACAGATAATCGTTTCCGAAACTGTATTTTGTGCTGTAATCAATTGACTTTTTAGTGTACTTAACCTTAGCCTCGGCACTTATGGGAATTGCTGAAAAGGAAGTTAAAAGAACCGTAAGTGCCAAAACTAAAGCAACCAGCTTTTTCATAATATTACCCCTTTATTGTTTTATTTAATTACATTATAATCAAAACTGTAAATAAATGCAATCCTTCATTCTTTCAATATATTCCATTTTCTGTTTTGTATGAATTGTATTTAAATGTGCAAAATATTACAGTACAAATTACAATAAAAGGGAGAATGAAAATGAAAGCAACAGGAATAGTAAGAAGGATTGACGACCTCGGCAGAATTGTAATTCCAAAGGAAATCCGCCGCTCCTTCCGCATTAAAGAGGGCGACCCGCTTGAGATTTATACAGATGCAGAGGGAGAGGTTATCTTTAAAAAGT
>CAMNAP010000104.1 GCA_946531445.1 uncultured Clostridia bacterium | reverse complement strand
TTAGGGGCAAAAGGACAAAGCCAAAACCTAACCTTCCTTATGACGAGCGCCCCAACGGTGGCTGTTTTTGTTTATGCGCATGTTTTTCTTCCATTTTATTGCAATTTACAATGAGATAGACAGATGATATAATAATGTTTAAGAAATTTTTAAAAACAGTGTAAAATTTTGCCTGAGTTACGGTACATGTAAGTGAAAGGGAAAATAAAAAGCTGAAGGGAGGTGTTATCTTGTCTGATAAAAACAAGGCTGACGAGCTGCTGAAGGACGCGTATAAAAAGTATTACAGCGACGTTTACCGCTTCGCTCTTTCTTATCTGACAAAGGATAGAGAGTCGGTTGACGACGTTGTTCAGGAAACGTTCATCGTTCTTTATAACAAGTACCGCGAAGGCGAGGACGTTACATATATCAAAGCGTTTCTGTTTAAAACTGCTTATAATTTCATCAGGAAAAAATTCCGCGAGCTTCAGCGCGATTCCCAGAATGTCAGCATAGACGAGATAACGGAAATACCCTCCCAAAGTGAAGATATTGACGAGCGCCTTTCCTTTGAAGAATATTCAAGGCAGATAAGCGAGGCGCTGTCAGTAAGAGACGCGGAGTTGTTCCGCCTGAGATATATTGAAAAATATTCGCTCGAGGAGATTGCGAAAATGCTTGGAACAAGCGTTGGAACAGTCGGAACGCGAGTTTACCGTTTAAGAAAACGGCTTATTAAAATTTTGAGTGAGGTGCTTGATATTAAGCCCTGACTCTGAAAGGAGAAATTAATGCAGCGCATCACACTTGACAAAAGCTCGGTTGATTCAATGTACAGCGAAGATATTATAAGCGTACTTCAGAATATGATTAGCGACGAGCTTTCAAAGGATGACGATAAAGTTAATACGGATTTTGTTGATGAGTGCGTAAATGCTCTGCTCGAAATAGAACAGGACAGAGACAAAGCCTTTGTCGCGCTTGTTCCGCTATTTTCAGACGAGGAATTTCTCAGAATTGTATCAGGTAAAAAGGGATATTTTAAAAGGCTTAATAAATTCGGCCGTGCCGCTGTAATAGCGGCAGTTGTTGCCGCTTCAACGTTTACGGTTAATGCCGCAGTTGCTGAAATAACGGGCGTTAATCTTCTTAAAGAGGCGGGAGTTAAGATTCAGAGAAGCATTGAGAGTCTTACAGACGGCGGCGAAAAGAAAGAAAGCGAAAGCCCAATTCTTCCTGTTGATAACGAGGTCAAAACAAGTGAAATGACCGATGAAACAACAGATGTAACGGAAACGGAAGAAAAAACTGCAACTGTGCGTGTTGCTTCTGCTTTGCCTAAAAAGATTTCGCCTGCTTCATATACCCCTGAAAACGAGACTGATTCAACGTCAAACAGAAATTCCACAACTCAAAGCGAAGGAATTGACCGCGACTATGACGACGAGCCGTTTGATGAGGAAACAACGTCAAGAGAGACTACCACAAAGGTAACCCCTGCCATTCCCGACGGTGAGAGCAAGCCTGCAAAGGTAACGCTTGATTCGCTTGAGGCGTCGTTTGATGGCTTTAAGTTTGATTATATTTACGGCGAAGAGCTCAGCTACGACGGTTTAACGCTTACAGCCGTTTACAGTAACGAAACAAGAAAGGTTATACCCTTAAGCGAATGTGATTATACAACCTCGCTAAATATGAACATAACGGCTGATTATACATTAAGAGTTATTTACAACAGCTGTGTTGTAAAAATTCCGATTACGGTACGTCCTGACGAGGAGACGAGAGGAAGCACAAATCATTCAAATGATGATTTTGAATATCTTGTTACGGATAGCGGCGCGTTTATTACAAAGTATAAAGGAAGTGCCGAAAACCTTAATTTAGCTAAGGTTGACGGCAGTAAGGTTTATGCTATATGCGCAGGCGTTTTTGAAAACAGTAACATCAAAACCGTTTCGGCACCAAATGTGAAAAAGGTGTTTAACAACGCGTTTAAAAACGCTAAATCGCTTGAATCAGTTGGTATTGAAAATGCTACTTATATCGGCGACAGTGCATTTGAGGGCTGTGAAAAGTTAAGCAGCATGGGTACAAGCAACGCCCAGACGCTCGGCAAGGCGGCGTATAAAAATTCCGGAATTACAAGCATAAACATACCAAGCGGTATGAACTCGGTTCCCGAAGCGCTGTGCGAGGGCTGTACCTCTCTTGAAAGCGTAAATCTTTCAAACGCCGAAATAATTGAAAACAGCGCGTTTGAGGATTGTACGGCGCTTGTGGATATTACAGGAATGGGCGGCGTTAAGAAAATCGGCTCGTTTGCCTTTTACGGCGATGAGAGCGCAGAAATTGACGAGGCTCCCGCACAGCTTGAAAGCGTTGGCGATAACGGACTTGCTTACTGTAAAAAGATGGCTCTAAAAGCCCTTCCGTCAACAGTCAGGGAAATCGGCGAGTACGCGTTTATGTACGTTACAAAAATGGAAAGCGCAAACATACAAAACTCAATCACCGTTATTCCTGCAGGCGCCTTCTGGGGAACGCACCTTAAAACACTTACGCTTCCCGACGGGCTTAAGAGCATTGAGCAGGCGGCGTTTATGAGCACCGTTATAACAAAGGTTACAATACCCGCCTCTGTTGAACGAATAGAGAGCAAAGGGCTTTACTCACTTTCAAGGCTTACGGTAACATTTGAGGGCGACACTCAGCTTGAGGAGGACTCACTGTACATAAACCGTTACCTTAAATTTATAGTTAAAGCAAATACAAAGCCTGAAGAATTTGCAATAGAAAACGAAATTGACTATGAAACGAGTAATTGAGAAGGGAGGAATAAAGATGAACAGAATTAAAAAGCTTTTAGCGGCGTTTCTTGCGGCTGTGCTTATTGTTTCGGCATGTCCGCTGAGCGCTCTTGCCGAGGAGACAGAAAGAATTCCGACCGAAGAGGAGATATATACGCTTGAGGATTTGGGAGTCAGCATTGACGACCAGGAGTATATTGACAGCATATCAGACGAAAAATACTGGGAGCAGTTTGACTTAAGCGGAAGCAAAACGATGACCAACAACGGTATTAGTGTTACGGTTGAGTGGAGCTGGAACGCAGAGACAAAAACACTCTATTTTGATATGCCCGACACTTACAGATGTTTTAAATACACGTTTGAAGAGGTATTTGAATACGAAAGGTATTACAGATATTCCGACCTTGAACGTGAAGAGTTCGGCTGGGAGGGCGACGGCGAATGGGTTACCCTCAGCTTCCGCGGTTACAATATGGAGCATATTATTGTAGGCAATCACGTTGAGACAATTTCGCATCCTCTTGATAACATTGAAGGCGCTTTAAAGGATATTACCTTTGAAGAGAACAGCAGCCTCAACAGCGTCAGCAATAGGTTTTTAAGCAATGCAACAGATATAAGCATTACGCTTCCCGATTCACTTGAAACCTTAGGAAATTCAGCCTTTGCGGAATCAGACATCAAAAGTCTTACAATTCCCTCAAGTGTAACAAAAATCGGAAGAAACTGCTTCTGTGAGGCGGTAATAGGAACGCTTGACCTTTCAGGTGTTCAGACGGACAGCCTGCCCGATTACTGCTTCTATGACGCACATATCAAAAATCAACTCACTCTGCCGAGCAACTTAAAAACCGTCGGTAAATTTGCGTTCAGGGGCTTTATATATGATACGCTTGTTTTACCGCCCTCAACAGAAACTCTCGGTAATAATTGCTTCTGGGAGGCTGATATTAACAAAATTGACCTGTCAGACACTCAGATAACCGAAATTCCCTATGCCTGCTTCAGCTGTATTACAAACTCGCCTGAAATTGTATTTCCTCAGGGCGTTACAGCAATAGGCGAAATGGCTTTTCACGAGGGCATATATGACGAAATAGTGATTCCCTCAACGGTTGAGACAATAGGTACATATTGCTTTGACTGTTCGCAAATCAGAAAAATTGACCTCTCGGCGCTTCAGATAACTGAAATCCCCGAGGGAACGTTCTGCGATATAAGCGGAATAGAAGAAATAATACTTCCTGCCAATATCACGTCTTTAGGTGACAATGCTTTTAACGGCATTACTATTGATACTTTTGTTATTCCGTCAACTGTTACAACGCTTGGCGAAATGTGTTTTGAAAATGCAAAAATCAAAACGCTTGATTTATCTCAGACGCAGATAACGGCAATTCCGGACTACTGCTTCAGAAATATGGAAAACGTTGAAGAAATACTTCTTCCCAATTCAATTGAAACAGTAGGCAACGGGGCGTTCAGCTACTTTAGCTGCAGCTCGCTTACTCTTCCGTCAAGCGTGACTGCTGTCGGTGAGGGCTGTTTCTCATATTCTGACATTGACCGTCTTGACTTATCCGCAACTCAGATAACAGTAATACCCGCAAGCTGCTTTACGGGTATGAAAAATATTAATGCGGTTATCCTTCCCGACGGTATTGACACTATAGAAACTGGCGCATACAGCGGTTACCAGTGCGACACCCTCGTTATGCCGTCAAATATTAAAAAGCTCGGCGAGGGTTACTTTGAAAATGCGCAAATCAGAATTCTTGATTTATCGCAGACTCAGATTACGGAAATACCCGCAAATTGCTTTAAGGGTATGAAAAACGTTGAGGAAATCCGTTTCCCCAATACTATTCAAAAAATAGGCGCAGGCGCATTTGAGAATATGGAAATCGCCTCGCTAAGTATTCCGTCGGGTGTAAATACTATCGGCGAAAACTGTTTCAAAAATATCAAGGTTCAAAACAGCCTTAATCTTGAAAATACCGAGATTACGGAAATTCCCGATTACTGCTTTGCTTCATCAAGCGCAGGCTCAATAATTCTTCCCGCAGCTGTTGAAAGCATAGGCAAGTATGCGTTTGAAAAGTCAGAGATAACGGGCATCTTTATTCCGTCGTCCGTTCTGACAATAGGCGAGAGCGCATTTAAAGAGTGTAGACAGCTTCAGAGCATTGACTTAAGCGGAACAAATGTTAAAACTCTTACCAATACTTTTGTACGCTGTTCATCTCTCAGCGAGCTCAGACTTCCCGAAAGTCTCAAAACCTTCTCAGATGCGGCAACAGGCTGTACGTCGGTTACTTCGCTTGTGCTTCCTGAGGGAATTGTAGAGGCAACAGGACTTCCCGATAACCTCAAATCTGTAAATCTTCCCGTTTCTCTTAAGAAGATAGGACGTCTAAAAGCGCTTGAGAGGGAAGTAATTGACTTTAGCGAGCATACAAACGGACTTGTTCTCAGTCAGTCAATGTTTGAGGGAAACACACATATTAAAGAGGTAATTCTCCCCAAGAGAAATCTTAAAACAATCCCTGCCTTTGCATTCAAAAACTGTACAAATCTTGAAAGAGTTAAGCTTTACGGCTGTGAGTCAATAAATCAGCAGGCGTTTTACGGCTCAGGGATTAAAAGCATTGAATTGCCCGATAACTGTACTGATATTTATTTCAGCGCGTTTCTCAACTGCGAACAGCTTGAAAGCGTAAGGTTTCCTAAATCACTTGAGGTTTTCGGAGAAAGCAACGACCTTGACGAGCCAAAATTCTTTGACGGCTGTACAAATTTAAAAACGGTTGTAATCCCGTGTACAGAGCTGTTCGGACCCAATTCAAGATATGATGACAAAGAGGAACAGGCATTGGAATACTACGCCGAACAGGGCTTCCTTATGCAAAACG
>CAMNAP010000103.1 GCA_946531445.1 uncultured Clostridia bacterium | reverse complement strand
CCGTTTGTTTTAACGGGACATCTCGGCTCTGTTTCAAGGTTAGTTCTGACAGTTGAGGTAACAACTCTTACGGGGTTTTTAAGCTCGTTACGTCCGTAAACGGCGCCTCTCGGACAAGCGTTACCCGTAACCGCGTAATCATTTTCAACGTCAACGCTGAGATGACAGCCTCTCGGACAGGTAATACAAATTAACTCTTTCATTCCTCTACCTCCTCCGCTGTTACTGTAATATCGTCAGACATAATTGCGTCAAGAAGACGTCTTGAAAGTCTTACTCTTTCCATTTCACCGGGCGCCATATGAGCGCGCTTGAGCTGAGCCACAATCTTTTCGCCGTCCTTAACAACAATTTTACTCGTTTCAAATATTCTTCTCGGGCGGAAGAAAATCTCCGCGTCCATAGCCTCTCTGTGTATCTTCTGCGGAACGATGAAGCCTACTCCGTCACCCTCGTTTACGGTAATAGCATTCTGTCTTGAGCGTGAGCCGAGCTTAACGTATTCAGCTGCAGCGCGTCCTGCCTTCTGGCTTTCGCCCGTAACAAAGTCAACCAAGTCGTGAACGTGAACAACATTACCGCTTGCAAAGATGCCCTCAGCCGAGGTCTCCATATTTTCCCAAACGACAACGCCGTTAGTAGCGGGGTCAACGTCAATTCCCGCTGTACGCGTAAGCTCGTTTTCGGGGATAAGACCAACTGAAAGAAGAACGGTGTCGCAGTCAAAATCAATTTCCGTTCCCTTAATCGGCTTTCTGTCGGGGCCTACCTTTGCGATAGTTACGCCGCTTACTCTCTCTTTACCTCTTATGTCAATAATCGTATGTGAAAGATAAAGCGGAATGTCAAAGTCGTTAAGACACTGAACAATATTTCTCTGAAGCCCTCCCGAATAGGGCATAACCTCTACGCACGCAAGAACCTCTGCGCCCTCAAGCACCATACGTCTTGCCATAATAAGACCGATATCGCCCGAGCCGAGAATAACAACTCTCTTTCCGACCATATGTCCTTCCATATTAACATATCTCTGAGCAGCGCCCGCTGTAAGCACGCCTGCAGGACGTGTACCGGGAATTGAGATAGCGCCTCTTGTTCTCTCGCGGCAGCCCATTGCAAGAACAATTGACTTTGCGTCAAGAATCTGATAGCCGTTTTCAGGGTTAATGCAGTGAACCTTTTTATCCTGAGTTACCTCAAGCACCATTGTGTCACACATAACCTTAATGTCTGTGCCCTCAAGCATTTTAATAAATCTTCCTGCGTACTCGGGACCCGTGAGCTCCTCTTTGAAATACTGAAGTCCGAAGCCGTTGTGAATACACTGGTTAAGAATACCGCCGAGCTCCTTATCACGCTCGATGATAAGTATGTCCTTTAAGCCTTTTTCATAAGCCGCAAGTGCAGCTGCAAGACCGGCAGGGCCTCCGCCTACTACTATTAATTCATAAGTCATAATCAGCCCTCCTTTACCGTCTTTGTTTCGCCCGTAAGAATATAGCTTCCCGTGTCATCCTGGAGTATATCCTCAGGCGTTACATTGTTTTTCTTTGCAAGAATTGAAAGTATCTTCGGTCCGCAGAAGCCGCCCTGACAACGGCCCATTCCCGTACCGCAGCGTCTCTTGATACCGTCAAGTGAAACCGGCTTAATCGGCGATTCGCAAGCCGCAAGAATTTCGCCCTCTGTAATTGTCTCACAGCGGCAGATAACTCTGCCGTATTCGGGCTTTTCGGAAATAAGTCTGTTCTTTTCGGTATCGTTGAGCTTCTTAAATCTTATATGCTCGCGCGAATCAACAAAGTCCGCTTTCTCATTGAGCTTAAGTCCGTCGTCGCTGAGCATTTTTACAACGTCCTCTGCAATTGCGGGTGCAGCAGAAAGACCCGGAGATTTAATTCCCGCTATATCAATGAAGCCGTCAGTAGCAAATCCAACAACAAAATCGTTAGTGTCGGAATTTGCGCGAACGCCTGTAAAGTTTCTGATGTTCTCTCTGTAATTAATGCTCGGAACGGACTTACAAGCCCTCTCTCTTATAAACTCAAGAGAGCTTGACTTTGTAGTTGTGTCGTCCTTTGCGCTGGGAATAGCGTTCGGGCCAACAATAAGATTTCCGTGAACCGTCGGCGAAACAAGAACACCCTTGCCGAGCTCGTTGGGACACTGGAAAATAACGTGGTTTGCTCTTTCGCCCTCAACCTTGTCAAGAAGGAAATATTCGCCTGCTGTAGGCTCAATTTTAAATGCAGGCTCGGCAACCATATTGTGAATATCGTCGCTGTAAACGCCTGCTGCGTTTATTACGTATTTTGCCTCAATTGTCTTATTATTGCATACAATTTTCCATACGTCGCCCTCTCTTTTAATATCCTCAACGTATGTATTAAGCATAAGCTCAGCACCGTTTCTTACAGCAGTTTCCGCCATTGCAAGACCGTATTCCCACGGGTTAACAATAGCCGCCGTCGGTGCCCAAAGAGCGCCCAGAGCTTCGTCTGAAATCTGCGGCTCCATTTTTCTGAGCTCCTTCTGGTCAATAACGCGCATATTAGGAACGCCGTTTTTAATGCCTCTGTCGTAAAGAATATAAAGCGTGTCAAGCTCCGCAGGCGTAAACGCAACAACGAGCGAGCCGATTCTGTCAAACGGTACGCTCAGCTTTTCACAGATTTCCCCTGCAAGCTGATTGCCTCTTACGTTATACTTAGCGCATACCGAATCAGGCTCGGGGTCGTATCCCGCGTGAATAATTGCGCTGTTAGCCCTTGTCGTTTCCATACAAACGTCATTGTGCTTTTCAATAACGGCGATATTAAGCTCATACCTTGAAAGGTAGTAAGCCATAGAGCTGCCCGATATACCGCAGCCGATTATCGCAACATCATACATCTTGTTTCCTCCTTACAATAACAAGCTCTGTTATTCTATATTATAAATTATAATACCACAAACCTGTTTTTCAGGCAATACGATAATAAACAATTTTAACAAAATTGTATATTTTTTTGTCAATGTCTATATTTTATTCACCTATGTGCTCAAAGCCCTGAGAAATAATTGTTCTTACGTGCGAATCAGCAAGCGAATAAAAAACGCTTTTTCCCTTTCTTCTGCTTTTAACAAGCTTACTCTGCTTAAGAATTTTAAGCTGATGCGAAATAGCCGACTGCGTCATATTAAGCGCTTCGGCAAGGTCGCACACGCAGACCTCACACTCAAAAAGAACAAAAAGAATTCTTATTCTCGTTGAATCGCCGAAAACCTTGAACAGCTCCGACAAATCGTACAGGTCGGTTTCATTTGGCATTTTCTCATTTACAATTTCAACTAAATCTCTGTGCACGTGGGTAGTTTCACAGCATTCAATTTTTTCGTTACCGTTCATTTTTGTTTCCTCCCATATATAACTGCGCTTCAAATTTCGGTAGCCACCACTCTCTGTAGCCCGCTCTTGTGGGGTGTATACCGTTTGCCATATAGAGCCTGTAATCCTCTTTTGAAACGCTGTTCATATCCTCATCGTTCCATAAATCAAGAATCTGAATGTCCCACTTTTTCTGAATTTCATACAAAAGATTTATCATTTTTTCATACTGCTTGCTGTCATACTTAGTTCCCGTATAAAAAATCACAGGGCAGTTCCACGTCTCTCTTACGTATGAAATAATATACTCTATCGCGCCCGCAACGGTCTTAGTGTCAAAGGTGTTTTTGTCAAAGCCTTCGCTCACCTGTCCGAGCGGCTTTTTCTTTGTTGCGTCATTTGTTGAAAGCTGACAGATAAACGCGTCTGCATTAATGCTTTTATCAATCGTCTTGAGCCTTGAAACGTATGAGCTGTCCTTTTCGTCAACAAGACACGTTCCCGAAACAGCCTCCTTTACAGCCGTAATTCCGTCTCTTTTTTCAAGAAAGTCAACAAAGCTTTCGCCTTTTGCGGCTGAGCCGTAGGTTACGGACGAGCCGAGAAAAATATATGTCTTTCCCTTAATCGGGCTGTTATCAAGCGCCTGAGTTTTTTCAACGCTGTACATAATATCGTTCCCCTTGCTCAATAATCCCTGCGATTTTGCAATCGGTACACATACACCTGCGCACACCGCTACCACAAGAAGTACAGCTATTATAATTTTTCGTGATTTTTTCATATTCTCACCGAAATACCGTTATCTCTTAAATACCTTTTAAGCTCGGGTACGGGAAGCTCGTTAAAATGGAACAGGCTCGCCGCAAGAACTGCGTCAGCCTTTCCCCTTGTCAGAACGTCGGAAAAATGCTCTGCCTTTCCCGCACCGCCTGAAGCGATAACGGGAATTCCCACGTTTTCACTGACAGCTCTTGTAAGCTCAACGTCGTAGCCCGTTTTCTGTCCGTCGCAGTCCATAGAGGTTAAAAGAATTTCTCCCGCACCTCTCTTTTCGGCTTCAATTGCCCATTTTATCGCGTCAATTCCCGTAGGAATACGTCCGCCGTTTAGGTAAACCTCCCAGGAAGCGCCGTTTCTCTTTGCGTCTATGGCACAAACTACACACTGAGCGCCGAACTTGTAGGAAGCCTCGTTTATAAGCTCGGGGTTTCTCACAGCCGCGGAGTTAACCGAAATTTTATCAGCCCCCGCCCTGAGAAGCTCCTTAAAATCGTCAACGGTAGTTATTCCTCCGCCAACAGTGAACGGAATAAACACCTGCTCGGCAACGCGCTTAACTATGTCAAGCATAGTCCCTCTTCCCTCATGGCTTGCCATAATGTCAAGAAGAACAAGCTCGTCTGCGCCCTGCTTATCATATGCGGCGGCGCACTCAACGGGGTCGCCCGCGTCCCTTAAATCTACAAACGAAACGCCCTTTACAACTCTGCCGTTTTTCACGTCGAGGCAGGGTATAATTCTCTTAGCATACATATCCTACACCTCCGCAAAATTTCTGAGCAGCTGAAGTCCTGTCTCACTGCTCTTTTCAGGGTGAAACTGAGTCGCCGCAACAAGTCCCTTCTGAACGGCACACTGTATTTCAACGCCGTATTCGGTTGTTCCCGCAACTGCCTCTTCATCAGCGTTTTTAAGGTAATACGAATGAACGAAATAAAAATAGCTCTCGTCGGGAATGTCTTTGAATATTCCGTCCTTCTGTTTAAGGCTTACGGAATTCCAGCCCATATGCGGAACCTTGAGCTCGTTTTCGCTCGGTATTTTAACTATCTCCCCTCCGAATATTCCAAGCCCCTTTGCACCATTGCTCTCCTCGCTTGTTGAGAAAAGAAGCTGAAGCCCGAGACAGATTCCGAGAAACGGTCTTTCGCCGTTCGCCGCATTTTTAATAACGTCCTCAAGCCCTCTTTTTCTCAGCGACTCCATAGCGTCACCGAACGAGCCTACGCCCGGCATAATAACGTGAGAAGCTTTGGCAATTTTGTTTTTATCGTAAGTAATCTCACTTGCACAGCCTATAAAATCAAGCGCTTTTTTCACGCTCTGAAGATTTCCTGCGCCGTAATCAACAATAGCAATCATAATAATCTCCCGCAATTTAATAAATATATAATAGCATAAATATTAATAATTGACAAATACATTTTATTCTGCTACAATAACTGAGCAAATTAAATACGTAGACGTATCGAAGTGGGGACGTTTGCGAGCGCTGCCGGTGGCAGAAAAAGCGAGCAATAAGGAGTGGCTGCGGTCAAAATTTGTCGGCGCTCCAAGCCGTAACAAATTTTGGGCACCGCAACAGGACATAACGGGGCGCCCCGTTCGGTTACATAAATTACAAACAAACTCGTCTGAGTTTCATAA
>CAMNAP010000102.1 GCA_946531445.1 uncultured Clostridia bacterium | reverse complement strand
AATTTGTTCACAAATTGTAAACAGGTACAGTACTCCTTAATTATTATTTTACGTGTAGATTATAATATATAATCCGTTATATGTCAATAGCTTTTTGAACAATTTGTAAACTTTTTTTGAATTTGTAATTTTTGTAACTTTTTGCGTCAAAATCCGCTGTTTTGTCTAATATTTAATTGTTAATAATTCTTGACTAAAACATATTTTATTACTATAATATTATAAAAAAATCTGCCCGTAGCATAACCGGATAATGCATCAGATTCCGATTCTGACGACTGGGGGTTCGAATCCCTTCGGGCAGGCCAGAAAAGGGCGGCATATTGCCGCCTTGAAATTTGTGTGATACTTATGACTTCATCAGAAAAGCAATTCAAAAAAATGACCGAAACGCCTATAACAAGGCTTATTCCGCGCCTCGCAATACCTACAATTATTTCAATGCTTGTAACTATGATTTACAACATTGCAGACACATATTTTGTCTCAAAAATAAGTGTATCTGCAAGCGGTGCTACGGGAATTCTGCTCTCTCTTATGGGGCTTATTCAGGCGTTCGGCTTTATGTACGGCCAGGGCGCGGGCTCAAACATTTCCCGCCGTCTCGGCGCAAAGGATATTAAAGCGGCTCACGTTTACTGTACAACCGCTTATTTTTCCGCCCTCGCTGTAGGACTTATAATTATGGCTCTCGGGCTGATTTTTATTGAGCCCGTTATGAACTTCCTCGGCAGTACAAAAACAATTCTCCCATATGCAAAAAGCTACGGCACGTGGATTTTAATCGCCGCGCCCGCTATGACAACCTCGTTTGTTATGAACAACATCCTTCGCTTTGAAGGTCTCGCCAAGCTCGCTATGGTCGGCATTATGACAGGCGGCGTACTTAACGTAATCCTTGACCCTCTTCTCATTTTTGTTTTTAAAATGGGCATTGCAGGCGCAGGAATCGCAACAGCATTTTCACAGTATGTGGGCATGCTGATTCTCTTTACAATGTTTATGCGCAAAAAACCGCAAAGCCGAATAAACCCAAAATATTTCAGCTTTAAACCGTCCGTAACAAAGGATATAATCTCCGTAGGTCTGCCGTCATTTGCGCGTCAGGGACTCAACTCGTTTTCAACAATGGTGCTCAACATTCAGGCGGCTCCCTTTGGTGACGAATGTATTGCCGCTATGAGCATAACCGCAAAAATAGGTATGTTCATTTTCAGCACCTCGCTTGGCATAGGTCAGGGCTTCCAGCCCGTTTGCTCGTTTAACTACGGCGCAAAGCTCTACGGCAGAGTTAAAGAGGCGATAAAATTCCTTTGGAAATTTGCAACCCTTGTAATAGCGGGTATTTCGTCAGTTTGCTTTATTTTCGCGCCTCAGCTTATTTCCCTTTTCAGAAAAGACCCTGCCGTTGTTGAAATCGGCGGTACAGCGCTTAGAATTCTCTGTATAGCGCTCATCACCCTTCCAACAACTATGGTCGGCAATATGACCTTTCAGTCAGTCGGCAAAAGCGGGCGCGCCTTCTTCCTTGCCTGCGCGCAAAACGGTCTGTTCTTTATTCCGATTATCCTTGTTATGCCAAAGCTTATCGGCATAACGGGAATTCAGACCGCGTGGCCCATTGCCTACACGGTAGCCGCAATAGTTGCCGCGCCTATGATTATTTCTTATATTAAATCGCTCAGCGCCTTACCCGCCGAGCCCGAGAATTAAATCAGAGCTTTCCCCAAGCGTCTCAATGCTTTTGAGGCGCTTTTTTATTATCTCGTTTCTGTGGTCAGCCTCTTCAAGCGCTTCGCTCGCCTTATTAAGTCTGTTACGCACTATTTCAAGCTGCTCGCCGAATTTGTCGTACTGCGCCTTTGCAGCGCCTAAAACCCTGTAAACCTCGTTTGCTTTTCTGTTTATAGCAACCGAGCGGAAACCGAGCGAGAGCGAGTTTAACAGCGCCAAAACAGAGCTTGGCCCCGCTACCATAATACCCTGACGGTGTAGTGTTTCGGCAAGTCCGTTTCTGTTTCCCATAACCTCGGCGTAAAGTCCCTCAGTTGCAAGATACATAATCGCAAACGGCGTTGTATCGGGAACAGAGATGTAATTTCTAATCGCCCTTGCCTCTTCCTTAATCCGCGCTTCAAGCGCCCTTCTCGCGCTCTCAAGCGTAGCAGTATCGCCCGTATCAATCGCCGCTGAAAGCCTTATATAATCCTCCATAGGGAATTTTGAATCTATCGGCAGATATGTAACGCTTCCGTCGTCTGCGTTCGGTATTCTTACGGCAAATTCAACCTGACCGTTATATGCAGGATTTGTTTTAACGTTAACGTCGTACATACCCGGTATCGTTTCATCAAGTATGTTTTCAAGCTGTACCTCAGCCCACGTTCCCCTGCTTTTAACGTTTGTGAGAATTCTGTTTAGCCCTCTTACGTTTTCGGTTACGCCCGACGATAACTCCTTCATTTCCCCAAGCGATTTATAAACGTTTTCAAGCTGCTGCGACACCGTTGTGAAAGACGCGTTCAGCCTTGTGCTGAGCGTTTCGCTAAGCTTTTCGTCAACTGTTTTTCTCATTTCGTCAAGCTTTTTCTCGTTGCTCGCCTGCAAAAGCCCTATTGACTCTGCAACTGCTCGCGACTGTTTATCAGTATTTAAATTCAGCGTTTCCATAAGCTTAATCTGCTGCTCATAATTTTTCTCTGTTAGGCTTCTCATTTCCTCCGTAAGTGCAGTCAGTTCTCCCCTGCTTCTCAGCGAATTGATGATTATAATTGTCAATATTATTATTAACATAAGGATTACGCACGATAAAAGTATTATTGTTAAGTTCATAATAAACACCTCCGAAATTATTATAATTTTATAAAACAATTATAGCAATAAATTATTTTTCACTGTCCCATATTCGGGACAGAAAAAACGCTTTGAGCAAAAAGCCCAAAGCGTTTATATTATATATGTTATATATTTAGAAATCTACCTCTGTATCATAGTAGCAGCACTTAAGAAGCTTTTCCATCTCTTCAACAGAAGGCTGACGCGGGTTAGAGCCTGTGCAGGCGTCTGCGATTGCGTTAACAGCAATGTCGTGAAGTCTTTCAAGGAATACTTCCTCGGGTACGAAGCCCTGCTCTGTCGGATAGCTGTCTGCACCGTAGTTCTTAATGCAGTGAGGAATGTTGAGGTCATCGTTCATCTTTCTGAGATAAGCTATAAGAGCGGCAACCTTTTCGTCGTCTGAAGCGCTCTTGTCAGCGATTCCCATATAGTCAACGATTACGCCGTATCTCTTATTTGCGGTTTCGTCCTTTGCGTTGAAGGCGATAACCTTTGGAAGATACATAGCGTTAGCGGCACCGTGAATAATATGTGCGCCGTAGTCAGCGAAAACTGCGCCTGTCTTATGAGCCATTGAGTGAACAATGCCCAGAAGCGCGTTTGAGAACGCCATACCTGCAAGACACTGCGCGTTGTGCATTCTGTCACGCGCTGCCATATCCCCGTTATATGAAGGTACGAGGTCATTCATAATCATTTCAATTGCGTGGATTGCAAGCGGGTCTGTGTAATCGCTGTTTGCAGTTGAAACATAAGCCTCAACAGCGTGAGTCATTGCGTCCATACCTGTGTGAGCAACAAGCTTTTTAGGCATAGTTTCAGCAAGCTCGGGGTCTACGATAGCAACGTCGGGAGTAATCTCAAAGTCAGCGATAGGATACTTGATACCCTTTGAATAATCGGTAATAATTGAGAAGGCTGTTACCTCTGTAGCTGTACCTGAGGTTGAGGAAACGGCGCAGAAATGAGCCTTTTTACGAAGCTCGGGGATACCGAAAACCTTGCACATATCTTCAAACGTGCAATCGGGATATTCGTACTTAATCCACATAGCCTTTGCCGCGTCAATAGGTGAGCCGCCGCCGATTGCAACAATCCAGTCAGGCTCAAAATCAAGCATAGCCTGAGCGCCCTTCATTACTGTTTCAACTGAGGGGTCAGGTTCAATTCCGTCAAAAATTTTAACTTCCATACCTGCTTCTTCAAGATAAGCCTGAGCTCTGTCAAGGAAGCCGAAGCGCTTCATTGAGCCGCCGCCTACGCAGATAATTGCCTTTTTGCCCTTGAAATCCTTAAGTGCTTCAAGAGCGCCCTTGCCGTGATATAAATCACGAGGGAGAGTAAATCTTGCCATAATGCAAATCCTCCATAGAATAATAATGTGAGCTTTATTTTGCTCTATTATATATAATAACACCATGACAAATGATAATCAAGAAAATATTGTTAATTTTTTAACAATATTTTATTTTTATACAGTATTTATGCTATAATAAGACAGGTGATATATATGAATAGAATTTGTTTTGTCTGCCACGGCAACATCTGCCGCTCGCCGATGGCTGAATTCATAATGAAAAAGCTTGTAAGTGACAAGGGACTTGAAAAGGAATTTTACATTGTTTCAAAAGCTACGCATACAGATGAGATATGGAACGGAGTCGGCAGCCGTATTTACCCGCCCGCGCAGGCGCAGATGAACAAAAAGGGTATCCCCTTTGACAGCGAAAAAAGAGCGGTGCTTCTTGAAAAAACAGACTATGATAAATACGATTTGTTCATTGGAATGGACAGGGAAAACATACGCAGTATGCAGTATATTTTAGGCGCTGACAGACAGGGCAAAATTAAAAAGCTACTTGATTACACAGAGCAAGGCGGTAACGTTTCTGACCCGTGGTACACAAGGGATTTTGACAGAGCGTACAGCGATATTTACAAAGGCTGCGAGGCGCTTTTAAAAAGCCTCTTTGAATGATTTGACAGATAAAAAAATATATACTATATTATGTATGAGGTGATAAAATGAAAAAAGGGATTAAGGCAGTAATTTGTTTAGCGCTTGTAATCGGGCTGACAAGTTCGCTTTTCGGCTGCGCAAAAATCAATTACATAACCAACGGAACAATCGGCGCAATTAACGAGGTTAAATCGGGCGACTGGAAAAAGACCGACGAGGCTACGCCTGCAGCAGCTGACAGCGAAGAGGACAAGGCTGTTATTGACGAATTTCAGGCGGGCACCTTTGGCGGCGTTGAATTCAAAACAATAGACGACGTTATTAAGTATTACGCCGACGCATACAACAAAACAAAGGCTAAAAAGGCGATGTTTGAAAACGAGAAGGGCGAGGTTGTTGAGATGTATGCCTTTGCTGATGAAAAGAGTATGGAGGTTAAGGACATACTTGTTGAGGGCAAGGCAAACGCAGTTATTGACAAGCTTATTCCTCAGCTTTTAAGCGCGCTTTACGCTCCGACAATAGGCGGACTTCACCCCTGCAATGCACGTGAGCCTGAAAACGACAAGGACGAAAACGGCGAAAGCCTTATGACCTGCAGAGTTACGGCGGACGACGTAGTTACGGCGAACGTTAAGGATAACGGCGACGGTACAATCACTATTACAATGCAGCCTAAGGCTGTTAATATGTCGCGCGTGGGACTTGATTCACAGGGTAAGTTTTACACGACGCTGAACGACATAGGCGAAGTGGTTGACCAGGTAGACGCGCTTAGCTGGGCAAGCGGCACAACGGAAGAAAACTGCACGGTTAACTACAGAGGCGGAACGGTAATAGTTAAGATTGACACAAAGAGCGGCGAAATAGTTGAAGCGGATTATAATATGATAGCTTATGTTAAGGTACAGCACGCAAACATTGCGGTTGTTAAGGATAAATCGCTTTCGGCAACTGTTGATTACCGCTGTCACTTCCCCGCTTCAAAGGAATTTTACGACAAGGTAAAATGCCACCCCGTAAATTAATGCG
>CAMNAP010000101.1 GCA_946531445.1 uncultured Clostridia bacterium | reverse complement strand
TTTAAGCGTTAATCTATATGCTCAAACATATCGTTTTTCTTTTTATCAAGGCCTACTCTTGTGTAGGCGAGGCCGTAATGACTGCTTGGGTATTTTGTAACGGCGCTTGCGGTCATACTCCAGCGGCCGTGCTGTGAATAATGCTTATCGTAGCCTATGCACGCGAGGGCATAAGGCGTTCTTCCGGCGAGTTCACCGTATGACGACTTATACTTCATTACAAGCTTATTTTTAGGGTACATATGGATATAGAGCTTTTTAACCTTCCACGCGCCGTACTGCTTTGCCGAGGCGGGGAACTGACTCTTATCCCCTGCTATTTTAACTGCTTTTTCAACTATGTAGGACACAGTTTTATGCGTCGGGTGGCCGTACTCGCCGTTCTCGTCGTGAGTAACGATTACGTCGGGCTTGTAGCGGCGGATTTTTTCAACCACGCAGGAGAGGACATAGCTTTCGCCTCCCCACGCATTAAGCGTACCGCTTATTCCCTTATGGTAGCCGCCCGCAAAGTTCATAAACATCGGGTAATACCTATCGCCTATCGACCAAAGTCCCTCAAGCGCCTCACGGTGACGGAGTCTGTCATCGCCTGACATATAGACAACATATACCTTTTTATGCTTAACGCCCGCGTAGTACGGAATAGTTCCGCCGAAATAGAGAAGCTCATCGTCTCTGTGGGCAGATATTACCATAAGGTCAGCCTCGCCGTCAGGGAGCTTTTCCCACCGCTGAACGGATACGCCTACCCTGTCTTTTTCATAAACGCGTAAGCGAGCAATACCCTTATTGTTTTTAAGCTTTTTAAGATTTATTACTATCTTAGCGGCATTTTCATCAAGAGGGTAATACTTATTGAGCATTTTATTTGAATAACCGTCGTAGCTGTCAAGGAGCTCATTCTTTTTATCGTATGACTTAATCGTTACCTCGTTATCAAGAACGTGCCACTTTATGTAAAGTCCGTCGGGGGTCTTGTTTTTCGGAAGGGTAATTGTCATTTTTCCGTGTGACCAGTAGGTGTCGTCATTTTTATCAAGGGCGTTATTCTTATTGCCGCGGCTGACGGTTATTTTACACTTTTTGGTAATATGGACAGGCTCCTTCGCCTTGCCGAGAACGGTAAACTCACGGTTTATATTAATTTTATTTTTGTCTTTGTCAATGGCTGTGATTATAAGCCTTTTATCACCCGAGGAGAGCTTTTGAAACTTAACAAGCTTTGCATAGTCCTTAAGCTTCACCGTTTTCTTTTTCGGGCGCCTTGTTATGCTTATATCATTTTTAAACTGATTCAGGTCGTATACCCTGATTTTCAGCACTTCTATTTTTTTATTAGCCTTAAGCTTTCCGCCGAGTTTAAATCCGCTGCCCTTACTGAGCTTTGACGGGCGGCTCATATTGCTTGTAGTAATTTTAAATTCGCCGTTTTTACTTTTATAATTTGCAGCATATGCGGTATGCGGAATAACAGCCGCTGAAATAAGCATTATCAGCGAGAGCATAATTGAAATCGTTTTTTTCATAGCTTTTCCTAATAGTTTTCAAGAAATGAGTGGTGGATGTTGTCTTTTATATAGCCCGGCATTGTGTCAAGGCAGAGGGAGGAGAGAGAATTGAGAATATTATGCTCAATTTCAGGGTTGGTTTTTCTCAGCCTTTCAAGAATTGAGGGGGCGTCCCCTTTTTTGCCGTTCTCTTTTTTATCAAATGTCAGGTTATTGAGATTAACCCACTTGTTTACAGCCGTTCGGCTGACGCAGTAAAGCGGACGGATAACGCCGTTTTCTTCGGGAAGAGGCGCGGCGATTTTGCCGTCATACAGAATAGAAAAAAGCAGGCTTTCACAGATATCGCTCAGCGTTTCGGACGACACTGTTTTATTATAATTCCCTGCTTTTTCACTTAACGGGACTGACAGGAGCTCTGCGTTTTTCCTGCAGTCTTCATCGCCTGTAAATACGAGCTCAAACTTTGTTTCACTTACTCTTTTGAGCTGCTGCATTAGCTTTGCAAGGAGCATTGCTTCGGCTGTGTTTTCAAGCTTAACAAGAATAACGTCGCCGTCGTTTACAAGGCAATAGTTTTTAACGCCCTGAATAAACGGATTCCAGAGCTCCTTGCGGTAGGTTTTAATAATTGTTCGCTCAATAAGCTGAGCGCGGCTTAATTCACGCGGCATAATCAGTTAAAGTGATTATAGGCATAGCCGAGGCTTGCTTTATCTTTGTTTTCAAGCTTTGAGCCGTCAGAGGCAATAATATCATTGCCCTTGATTTCAAACGTGAAGCTGCCTTTGTCGATATTTGACGAGATATCGTCTACAATAAGCTTACCGTCAACAATTTTCCAGTCGCCGTCGCCTATTGTGGGCTTTGCGTCCTCGCCGTCTATATTTTCAGTATTATAATAGGTAATAGTAACGTCGTCGTCATCTGTTGTAAAGTCAAAGGCATACGCTTCTCTGTTATTTTCATCAAAATAGAACCATACGCCCTTGCGAACAAACGCGTTATTATCGGCACTTACAGCCTCTGTTGTTGACTCGCTTACAGCCTCGCTTGAAGTTTCAGCGGCAGTTGTACTCTCGGCAGAGGTTGACTCCTCAGTAACTGTCTGAGCAGTAGCTGTCTGAGTTTCTGACGGAGCAGTAGTTTTTTCATCTGTGCTTCTTGTAAGGGCGAAGCCTGCGCCTGCGCCGATAATTACTACAACTACGGCAACTATTGCGATTATAGCTTTTTTATTCATAATATCACCTCATTGTTTTTTTATATTTTATCACATAAAGGGTGCAATAGCAATAATGTTGTTTTCTATTATTATAGGTTATTTTTTATTCTTTATTTTTTTAAAATAAACAAAAAGCCCTCCTGCGAGCCCTGCGCCGAAGGCTACGATAATAACAAGCGCCGCAGTTTTTACATCGGGCGAAGCTGAAGCAATTAAAAATTCCATAACTAAATCTCCTTTTTATTTAAACAATTATATCATATAGAAAATCATTATTGGAAGAGCAAGGAATTTTTGTTTTATTTTGTAATATTTTTTATCCATTTTGTAACTTTTTCGCTTTTTCTATTGAAATTTGCATATTTATATATTATTATATAGTAGAATATGAGGAAAAAGTATGGCAAATAAAACGACGAACAGTAAGAAGAGCACCTCCAAAAAGAAGAGCAATTCACCGAAAAAGAAAAGCGCAACGGCTAAAAAGAAGCCTGCGCAAAAGAAACAGCGTGCTCAGTACAGCAGAAAAACAGTCGCCGTTAAGAATAAAAAGCAGGGCAGCGACAGGAAAAATATAATAATGATAGTAACCTCGCTTATTGTTATTATCGGAATAGTTACGGCGGGGATATTAATATTTAAGGACGCGGGACGAAAGAGTTCTACTGCGCCCGTACCCGAAACGGCGAGCGACACCGCATGGGGAATTGACGTGTCCTCACACAACGGTAAAATCAACTGGAAAAAAGCAAGCAAAAAGGCTGAATTTGCTTTTATCAGAGTTGGTTACAGAGGATACTCAAACGGAAAAATTGAAGGCGACAAAAAAGCAAAATACAACCTTGAAAACGCAATTAAAAACGGCGTTCCCGTTGGGGTATATTTTTACTCTCAGGCTATAACAAAAAAGGAAGCCGAAAAGGAAGCCGAATTTGTACTCAAAAAAATAAAGGGCTACAAGGTTACTCTCCCCGTAGTTATTGATTTTGAATACGCGTATTCATACGGTAAAATTACGGGAAGGCTCTACAAGGCGAAGCTTTCAAAAAAAGAAAAAACCGCGCTTGTTAACGCGTTTTGCGACAAGGTGAGAAAAGCGGGATACACGCCCGGCGTTTACGCTTCAAGCTACATTTACCGCTCTCACTTTAATATGAAAAGCATACCGGACGATGTTTTCATCTGGGTTGCTGACTACAATAAAAAAGTTACATACGGCGGGTACTACGACATCTGGCAATACAGCGAAAAGGGCAAATGTCAGGGCGTACCCTCCAAGCACGTAGATACAAATTACTTTTACACTAAAAAACGGTTATAGGTGATAAGATGAAACTTAAAGCAAAGCTCATTGCGGCATTACTCAGCGTTGCTGTTATGCTCTCATTCCCCGTTTGCGCTCAGGCGTCCACCAGAACGGGCACTATTTTCAAAAAGAATACCACCTACACTCACCAGACCCAGTTTGACGGGTGTCAGATTATTCAGGGCGTTGACCTTTCAAAGCATAACGGTACGGTAGACTTTGCAAAGCTTAAGGCGGCAGGCGTTAAGTATGTTATACTGCGCGCAGGCTACAGAGGCTACGGAGAAAAGGGCTCGCTTTGTAAGGACGTCAAATTTGACGAGTACATAGTGGCTGCCGCAAAACAGGGGCTTAATATAGGAATATATTTTTACTCTCAGGCTATTACAACCGCTGAGGCAAGAGCGGAGGCAAATTACACAGAAAGCATAATTAGGCCGTATAAAAACAGCATTACGCTTCCCGTTGCATTTGACTATGAGTTTGCAGAGGTTGATGACGGACGTTTTGACGCGGCGTGGCATAATAAAACGCTCAACAAAACCAAGTGTACAAACATTGCCGCAGCCTTCTGTCAGCAGATACAGAGCCTCGGCTACAAGCCTATGATTTACGCAAACAAGAGCTTTTTACACGACGTAATCGACGGTCAGACGCTCGGTCAGTCTTACCCTATCTGGCTTGCTAACTACACAACTAACACAACATACGCAGGTCCGTTTTACATCTGGCAGTTTTCATCAACGGGAACGGTCAACGGTATTTCGGGACACGTTGACGCAAACTTCCTTTACGCAGGGGCAGAGTATGCACAGGCAGGCTTCAGCGCGGCAATTCCCGACACAGCGTATACGGGAAAGGCTGTAACTCCCGATTTTGACGTTACGTTTAACGGTATAGAGCTTAAGAGGGGTATTGATTATTACCTCACCTTCTCAAACAACATCAACATAGGCAAGGCGTATGTTACTGTTACCGGAATCAACGATTACAATGATATTACTGCTAAGACCTTCACCTTTAACATTGTTCCGACTAAGGCGGCAACGCCTGTTCTGACTAAGAGAAAGGTCACGCAGCTGAGTATTAAGTGGGCGGCACACGAGGACGCCGACGGCTACAGAATTTCGTATATCAACAGCGGCAAATTAGTAACGCTTGCAAACACGAAAGACACGAGCATTACCCTTACAAACCTCACGGGCTCAAAGGATTATCCGATTGTTGTTCAGGCGTACAAGACCGTTAATAAGGTTAACTACTACGGAATACGTTCAGACGCGCTTAACACTACTACAAGACCCGCGAGGGTAACGGGATTAAAGACGAAAAACAGAGGCGCAACCTACATTACGCTTAAATGGAACAAGCAGTCGGGCGCCGACAAGTACGTTGTTTATAAGTATGACGCAGGAAAGAAGTCATACATAAAATACGGCGAGGTTACAGGCGGAAGTCACCGCACCTTCAAGGTAGAGGGACTCAATGCCAACACAAAATACAAGTTTAAGGTAAGAGCCGTTAAGGTTAACGAATTCGGCAAGACGATGAACGGCACGAAGAGCGCTGCGTATTCAGACTTTTCGGCACCGAATACACCGAAGATTAAATCGGCTGTTTCGCTCAGTTCAAAGAATATTACTGTTAAACACAAGAAAATTGCAAGCGCACACGGATATCAGGTTATCTGGAGCACGAACAGCAATTTCAAGAGCAATACCAAAAAGAAAACCTTTATCGGTAAGAAAAACCTTACAAACGCCGTTACGGCATACTCATCTGGTAGAGGGTATTACGTTAAGGTAAGAGCTTACGTCAACAGAAACGGCAAAAAATACTACTCGCTTTGGAGCAAAGCAATTTACGTTGTTACAAAATAACGGTAAATAATAAAAACGAGGTAGACTTAGAGTC
>CAMNAP010000100.1 GCA_946531445.1 uncultured Clostridia bacterium | reverse complement strand
CGACTTCAACGCAGACTTTGAAAGCGTTTCGCCTAAGTACCTTGAGCTTCTTCAGGGACTTAACAAAGAGGCTAAGCTTGCTGACGGCGATTATGCTGACGCTGCTGCTCTTGCAGCTGCAATGCTCAGCGGCATGGGCGACAAGGCTGACGACTATAAGGCAGGCGACGGCAAGGTTAAGGTTGCTGATTACTACATCACCGAGGTTTGCAACAAGAAGGAAGAGTCAGGCACTATTGACAACTACAAGTATTCGGATTATGACAATCTTCCCGAATCTGCAGCTGTAGCAGCTACAAATACAGCTCTTAACGCAAAGATTCTTCCGATTCTTGAAATGACTACACCCATTGATATCAAGAAGCTTGTTGATAAAATCATTGACGGCAATATGGACCTCAGAGGCACTATTAAAGATGTATGGTTAAGACTTTACGACGCACCTGCAGAAACAGTGTTTAACCTGCTTCCTATAATTATGGTGCTTGTAGATAATATTGTTCCGTTACTCTTCCACGATGACATAGATGATAACAACCTTATGTCACTTCTGTTCGGTAACTCATACGACGAGTCATCTACTGTTCCCGCTTGTATAGCTGCTGAAACAAACTTCTTGGCTCCAAGCGCACTTCCTGATTTGATTCAGGCATTCAGTGAAGGTTCAGAATACAATAAAAAGCTTGACCTTTTCAGATATACACCTGAATACGGTAATACAACAATAGGTCTCGGTTCAATTCATATTGACCTTAACAAGGCGCTTCCCGCTATCCTCCACTGGGTAACAGGCGACAAGCAGGGCGCAATTGACATAGTTGGAAAATGGCATGACGTTGAATACTATAAGCCGATTATGGATGAAAACGAAATGTACATTTTAGACGATATCGGTATGGTACAGTTTGATACGTCAACAAAATATACCGCACATTTCAACAGCAACGTACCGAGATTTACTGATATCTACATTGCTGACCAGGTTATCGCAGCGCTCAACAGCGAAAAGATGATTGGCTTTATCGCAGGTCTTCTCAGCGAAGGCGCAGGCGACGCGCTCAAGAATCAGGGCGTTTATGAAATAGTAGACGAGCTCCTCGTATTCTTAAGAGACGGCGTTGACGATTATCTTGACGACGCAGGCTATGTTTACGGCCAGGGCACGCAGGATAAGAACCTCATTAAGGACCCCAACAATGCTGCTGAAAAAGCTGAAGGTAACGACGGTCTTAACGACCTTAAGGTTGGTCTTCCCAAGCTTATTGACAGACTCGGTAAGAACTTCATGACAAAGTACAGTGTTGATTCTGACTGGGCATTCAATTATGACGGTAAGATTGCAACACGTTCTGTAGGAAGCAAGACTGAAACATACAACGTTCACTTTGATAACTTCCTCGGCCTTGCTGCTAACGAATCAAACAAGGCTAACGCCGTTAAGATTCTTACATCTGTTGTTGACCTTCTTATCGGTAACTGGATTAACGGTCTTCTTGACTTCCTCAACGATGTTCTTAAAGACCCGAACAACAAGATTACAACTGAAGTTCCGCTTGTTTACGGCTTACTTGCCGCACTCGGCGACTTTGGCGATACAAGTGTTATTACAGACGCGCTCAACGGTCTGTTCCAGCTTAAGAGATGCGACGACGCTTCGTTCACTCTTACAAAGAGAACAGCCGCTAACACAATCGAAGGAGAGAGTAAAACCAATTTCAGTGGTTTCTCAATTACATCGGGCTTCTTCCTTATTTCAAACGTAAGATTCACCAGAGGCGGAGAGGCACGAGGCCTGTGGCCGTTTATTGAAGGCATTACAAATCCTGACAAAAACGCTAAGGCTAAATACGACATTGCTAAAGCACTTCACGGCACCGCTCCCCTTCTTGCAAATTCAAAGAAGGCTAACGTTTCGGCTGCCGGAACAGATTACGACAAGCTTCTTACTAAGGAAAACCTCAGTGCTGCGACCAAGCTTGTTAACGTGCTTGATGAATTACTTTCATCTCTTCTTTCAAATACAACTCTTAACGGATTTACATTAGACGCAACAGACAATCTTCTTACAGGTCTTGTTACAACGCTTGCTGCATACTTCGGCGCTAAGAACACAAACGACCTTCTGAAGCTTGTTAACAACTACCTCTTCTATATCAGCGGTGAAGAGACAAGAGCTCCCGCTACAAGAGGTAAGATAGGTAATAAACCGAAGAACGGCGACGTTGACGCTAAGCTTGTTTATTCCTCGGCTAATCTTTCAAATCTTGTTATTCAGACATATTCACTTCTTGAGAATATAGTTGACTACTACTTCTATAACGCTACTTCGGGCTTACTTACAAAGACTGACCCGCATATGCTTGTTGCTGACGCGCTTTACGGTATTGTATCGCCTGACGCAGTAGCTATCCGTCTTACAGATAAGTATGAAGAGACAGCTAAGATTCTTAAGAAAGAGGATTACCACAACTGGAATTCCTTCAAGGTTCAGATTACAGGCCTTGACTACACAAACAAGACTTACAATACTCACGACTTCCTGAAGTACGGCTTCAGCGCAGGAGATAAGGAAGGCTTCTACGACGCACTCGGTGAATCGCTCAACGGCGTTGCTGCAATACTCGGCGCAGTGCTTGCAACATCAATCACCGAAAAGGGTACTGAAAAGAACCTTTACAGCGAAGTACTTGTTCCGCTGTTTACAAACCTTACAACAGCTACAGGCGCAAGCGGAGTTATGAGCGCTTCGGACTTCAACGCTGCATTCAAGAATAAGAAGTACGGCGACACACTTGTTAAGGGTATCCTTAAGCCGCTCGGAAGCATTCTTGACCAGCTTTACGACGCTCCGATGAGCTTCATACTCAACCTTGTTAAGGGTCTCGGCGGAGTTCTCAGAGACTCACAGATTAAACAGATTCTTGACGGCGTTGCAGGAACAATTAATCTCCACATTAACGGTATCTGTAACCTTCTTGATAAGGATATTTCAAACCTTTCACCGTCTTATGCTAAGTCACTCAGAGCAAATCTCAGCGGTAAGCTCAAAATAACATATCCCGATAAGAACATCTCAACATCTATTCTTAACAAGCTTCTTAAGGGAAAGCTTCCGCTTACACTTCCTGATATTAACTTTGACAAGCTTTACAACGCAGGCTCACCTGCTGAGGTACTTCTCCTCGTTTACGGATACGTTGTTGATTCGTTACTCGGTATGGACCTCATCACAAGCCTTATCGACAGCTTAGACCCGAGCGTTGCTAAGATTCTCAAGGGACTCTCAGCTTCACAGCTTCTCACGGTTATCATTAAGGTAATTGACGTATTCAAGAGCCCGACCGAAGTTTACTGGTCATTTGCTGAATACTCAAAGAAGATTAAGAACACATTCAAGTATCCTTCATTTGTTACAGCTAAGGAAGCACGCGAGGATGTTGACAAGCTTGACAATCTCGTAGCAAACGTATTCCCGCTTCTTAACAGCCTTGATGTTACAGACATTGAAGGACTCAACCAGCTTGTAAGAGATAACCTCTATACAAACGAAATTATTACAACTATTGCTAAGGCACTTTACGGTGCACTTACAGGTAACGACACAGTTGTAACTGTTCTTCAGTCACTTCAGATTGACGTTACTCCTAAGGGCGTAGCTAAGTATCTTATGAACAAGAGCTACGGCAAGACCTACTCATCAGCCGCTAAGACACTCAGAAAGGCTAAGAGCTGGGATAAGGTTAAGACGATTAACTGGGGCTTCACCAACAAGACGGCAGGAGCTAAGAAGGGCTTCGTTAACGGTCTTTCAGCTTCACTTCGTCCTCTTAACGAAGTACTTGCAGTTCTTCTTTGCGAAGGCAAGCTTCCGCTTCTTAAGAGAATTGACCTTAAGGCACTCGTTAAATCCTTCTCAACTAAGGGCACAACTGAAATCTTCTCCGACAAGGGAGAGCAGGCTGCAACACTTAACTACAAGCTCAAGAACGGCAAGTTTGTTGTAACAGTTCAGAGCTACAACAAGACAGGCCACGACAAGAGAACAGTTAAGAGCGAGCTCGTAATTGATATTAACGGTATCATCGACGACCTCAACAGCACAATCAAGAGCATTGACCTTACACTCGGCACAAACGGCTATGAGAGCGCAATTATCCCGCTTCTTGAAGCATTTATGTGCAAGGGTATCAAGACTTACAAGCAGTACAAGAGAGATTATAAGAAGGCTAAGGATAACCTCCTTATCAACATTCTTAATCCGATTGCAGGCTTAATTGACGACGTAACAAACGCTCCGTTTGATACTCTCACAGGTATCCTTCCGAACGTTGCTTACTTCCTTGACAGCTGCGGACTCTCTCAGGCAGTTGCAAACCTTCTTGCTCCTATCACTTCTCAGAAAGGCGTTATGGGAGTTCTCAAGAAGAACGGTCTTGACATTGACAAGCTCATCAAGGCTATCACAGGTAAGGACCTCGGCTCTGTAGTAGCTGACTTACTCAAGGTTGACGTTAAGCTTAAGCTTGACCTTAACGACCTCAAATCAGCAAATGTTCAGGATATTATTGTCCCGCTTGTATCTAACCTTCTTAAAGACAAGTTTGGCATTAAGCTTCCGAACTTCACCTGGAAGCAGATTGCAAGCCACGGTACTATTAAGACCGTTAGAAGCAAGGCTAAGAATACTAAGGGCAAGTACACAACTCTTCAGGTTAAATCACGTAAGGGCGAAGTACTCATCGCAGTATTCAGATACATTGCTAAGACACTTATTCAGAACGCTAACGCACTTAAGAAATTAATCTGCGGCATTGACGCAATTAAGAACAACGATACGCTTAAGGCTATTATCGGCAGCGTATTTGACAACATCGCAATTGCTACACCTGATGAAATCGTAGGAGCTCTCTTCTATCTGCTTAACGGCACAGCAACAGATAAGTTCTTCGATTACAGAGACTTCAAGTATAAAGAGTCTTCATTCAAGTGGGGCAAGCTCGACGAAGAGTTCTGCCGCAAGCTCGCACCGATGCTTGACGGACTTATCGGCGGACTTCTTGAAGGCGGTCTTACAGGACTTGTTCAAGAGAAGCTTTACACCGACGAGCTCGTTGCTAAGGCTGCAACAGGTATCTACGGCGCAGTTGAAGGCGTTAACATCAACGATAAGATTGGTTCGCTTTCAAATCTTCTTAAGGAAACCGAAATCGACTTCACAACAGCAGGAGTTGCTAAGCTTCTTACAGATAAGAACTACGGCAGAGAGTATCCTGCAGCTGCAAGCGTAATCAGAAACGCAGGCTCATGGAAGAAGATTCAGGCTAAGGACCTCAAGTTCGGCGTTAAAGACAGAGACAGCTTCCTTCACGCATTAACTGCTGTTCTTCGTCCTGTATTCGGAGTTCTCGACGTTCTCCTCAACGACGCTTCACTTAACCTCTTCAACCTTGTAGACATCCCCGGTTCTGACGGTTACACTTCAACAATTGTTCCTCTTCTTGAGGCACTCGGCGTTTACAACATCAAGACTCAGTATCAGTACAGAGAAGATTGCTTCAACGAGTATGATAATGTTCTTCTTGACATTCTCAATCCTCTTTGGGACAAGGTAGAAGACGTACTTAACGCACCTCTTCAGACGGTTGCAAGTATGCTTCCGAACCTTGCACTCTTCTTTGCAAACGACGGTTTAACTCAGATTCTTGATAACCTTCTTACACCGATTACGGCACTCCTTGACGCACTTAAGCCTATCGCAAATATCAACGATATCCTTAAGGCTGCAGGACTTGACGTACCGAAGCTTCTCAAGGAAAAGGTTGGCATCAATATGACTAAGTTCGACCTTTACGACCTCAGAGGCACACTCGGCGACCTCATCGGAGCTGAAAAGGTTGTTCCGCTTATCAACTCAATCCTTAAGGTAATTGATATTAAAGGAACAAAGATTAACCTTGAGCTTCCCGATATTGACTGGCTCGAGCTTGCAAGCTGCGGCGAAATGGTATTTGACCAGCCGTCACAGGTAGCTTGCTACGGTTCAAGAATGTTTGTTAAGTCTGATGAGGATATCACTCTTATCACAGTACTCAGATTCCTTATTGACACAATCAACTACAAGGGTAACTACGACGCAATAGTAGACCTCGTTAAGGGTCTTATGGGCGGCGCAAGCGACACAGTAGCTGATGTTGTCGGCCAGGTACTCGGAATGCTTAAGGGCGATACAGACCAGGTAATCCTTGACCTCATCGACCTTCTCCAGACACTTGCCGGATAATTAATAAAAAAAATAAACCTTGGGTTTAGGCGAGGTGCGATAACGAAGGATAGGTTTTGACTTTGTCTTTTTGACTCTA
>CAMNAP010000099.1 GCA_946531445.1 uncultured Clostridia bacterium | reverse complement strand
GGCGACCCGCTTGAGATTTATACAGATGCAGAGGGAGAGGTTATCTTTAAAAAGTATTCGCCGATAGGCGAGCTCTCGTCGTTTGCTTCTCAGTATGCCGAGGTGCTCCACAAAAGCGCGGGGCTGCCGATAGCAATTATGGATAATGACCACGTTATCGCCTGCTCGGGAATAAGTAAGCGCGAGGTACTTGAAAGGCGCGTTACAAGAAGCCTTGAGGAGCTTATGGAGCAAAGACAGATTCACATAAAAACCGATACAGTGCCGCCTATGAACGCAATTGAGGGCTACAGCCGCCCTGCAGACGTTGTATATCCGATTATTTACGGCGGCGATGTAAGCGGAGCTGTTGCAATGCTTGAGGATGAAAAGCATACAATGCCCAGTGAATCTGATATAAAGCTCGTTCAGGTGGCTGCTGCATTTTTAGGAAAACAGATGGAATAGTTGTGCAAGTTGTACAAAATTTTCACCAATTCTTTGTGCAATGTAGATGAAAGATAGAAACTTAAAAAAAGACTTGCAATTTGAAAAAAAGAGTATATAATAATGCTCAACACGAGGGAAAACGACTGATAACCAACTGAGTCACCCTCGATTACATACCCTGCTAAAGGCAGGCAAAATTGCTTTAGATTTTATTTTTACATAAATTTTACTCCAAACGAAAAAGAGGTTGCAAGCGTAAGCAAGCAGCCTCTTTTTCATTGCCGAAAAACATATAAAAAACGGAGAGTGAACTCTCCGTTTTCTTTTACCTGAACATCTTTTTATCAAGATGCCTTTTTGAAATTAAAAAGTAAAGCGCCGTACCGAGCGTGAGCATTACGCCAAGCTCTCCGAGTGCAACAAGACCGCCCTGAACAAGAAAATCGCCAAAGTGGAATTTTCCCTCAATAAAGAATGCTTCAATTTCCCAGCCTACAATAACACCGTTCCATATTGCCGGCATAAGCATAGCCCAAAGCGGGTAGCTTTTAATCCTTGCGTTTCTCAAAAAGTAAATGCAAAGCGTAGCCCCGAGCGTTGCAATTGAGCCGAAAATCATATCAAGCGGAAGTCCCTGACCTATTGAGTATAGGTTTGAAATAATACATCCGATTGTGAGTCCGGGTATTGCCGCAGGCGTAAACAATGCAAGAACATTGAGCGCCTCTGAAACTCTGAACTGAACGGCAGCTGTGGTTGAGCCGGGAAGAAGAATTCCCTGAGCGTACGTGAGTGCAGCGTAAAGCGCCGCAATGATTGCGGTTGTTGCAACCTTTTGTGCTTTTGTGTTTTTCATAATTAACTTTTCTCCTTAGTTTTGTTGAAGCAGGTTGTGCCAAGTACTGCTTTGCCGGTCAAGCCGACTGTGTTATTATAACACAGAAACATAAAAAAGCAAGGGTATTATAATTAATATGATAGATTAAAAATTATTGCACAGTCAATTAAAATGTGTTAATATACTATCGGTGATGATATGAATTGTAAAAACTGCGGAACGCGCCTGAGCGAAAAAGCTAAGGTCTGCCCCAATTGCGGAGCGTTTGTTGACGACTCCTCGGGCTACACGCTTCTCGCTTCGGATGACAGAATTTATGACGTTTATTCAACTGAAAAAAAGCAGAAAAAGAAAAATTCTCCGCTTAAAAACTTTATAATTTTCCTTCTTGTGATTCTTATTGCAGGCGGTGGCGGACTCCTGTTTTTCGGGAAAATTCAGCCTATGCTCAACAAACCGCCTGAGCTCACCTTTAAAGAGGGAAGCGGAATTATTAATAAGGACGAAAAGGTGATTTACGTTCTGCTTGATAAGAATTCCGATATTCAGTATATCCATGGCGTAAAGCTCTACGATTATGATAAAACCTCGGGTGAGCTACGCGACGCCGTAAGCGATGAATATGAATATACAAAGAGCATTGATTCAACCTTCCGCGCAATTTATTTTGATATGAAGGACTTCAATCTTGTCAATGGCGAGAAGTATACATACACCTTTGAAATGAAGTTCTCTTTCAATGGCTCTGAAAAGATACACACCTATACCGACGCGGTTTCCTTTGACGGAGAAATAACCGAGGACGCGTCAGATATAGTCTTTGACCATTCGCTAAACGAGGGTTCTCAGGGCAGCGGGGAAAATAAAAAAGGAACAACCGCTGCAAGCACGGAAAGCAAGGAGGATTACTCCTTTATCCACGAGGGCTATTGGTACACCTATCCCTCAACCCAGGGCAACGTAAGAAGCATTTCAGCCTTTAAGTTTGACAAATCAAATAACTATACAGTAACCGATTACACCAAAAACGGAAACGAGGACTGGAAGGTTTCAACCGAAAAGGGAACTTATAAAATTCAGGACGGAGCCGCAGTTCTTGATAACGGCGCTTCCTTTGAGCTCGACAGCGCAAACGACACAATTGCCGAAACTGCCGACGGAAAGGTTACTCAGCTTCTTACAAACAGAAAATACAATTCAATTCAGAATACAGAGGATTTCTTCGGGCTGTAAAAAATAAAAATCCGTAAGGCGCTTTGCCTTGCGGATTTACTATTTATGCTATGCTTTTAATGCTTTTGAAAAGCTTTTTCATAAGCGCGCTGTAGTTTGAAGCGTCCTTTTGAATTTCAAGTACTACAAGTCCTGTAAATGCGCTTGCGCAGTATGAAATGAAAAAGTCCGTGTCCTCGTTTTCAGAGCTGTGCTTAATAGATATGTATTTATTTAAAAACGTTTTAAAGCTTTCGTTTAAAAGGTTATATATTTTAATAAAGTTATTTGTTACAGAAGCTTTTCTCATCAGCTTGTCATATCTTCTGAGAAATTCAGCGTACTGCTCGGCTGAATCGGAAAGGTTTGAATCGTTAATATTGTTGCAGATTGTTTTGGTTTCATTTTCAAACGCCCAGTTTACCATTTTATCAATGTCATCAAAATGATAATAAAAGGTTTGTCTGCTGATTCCGCAAACCTCAACGAGATTTGTTACCGTAATTTTGTCATAATCGCTGCTGTCAACAAGCTTTAAAAAAGAGCTGATAAGCGAGCTTTTTGCTTTAGTTGCCATGTTTTTCCACCTGTGTAATTTGCTTTCTTATTAAATGTTAAATGTAATATAACATAAATAGACAAAAAATGCAACAATAATCTATTTCAAAAATCAATTTTTTTATACAAATATATATTTTTTCGTTCGCAAAAACTGTACAAAATGTTATAAAAAAATTAATGAAAAATTTATCATATTAATTATTGAAGAATAAGTTAAATAGTTGTATAATACTATGTAACATAAATATGATTAACTACGGAGATAGATAAATATATGGCCAAAACAAAGATTGTTGCAGCAGGAGCAGCTCTTGTTGTACTTATAATAATCGCGGCTTTTTCAATGATGTCAATCGTTCAGTCAAAGTCGGTAGCCGACGTTGAAAAGGCGGCTGTAACCGAGACGTCAGACAGCGCAGTAAGCTTAAAATGGAAAAAAGCCTCTGCCGCTGACGGCTATTACATATACTGCAGCGAATCCGAAAAAGACGATTTTGAAAAAATCGCAACGGTAAAGGGCGGCTCAACCCGTCGCTTCACAGTTGAAAAGCTTGAGCAGGGAACACAGTATGATTTCTATGTAACCGCTTATAAAGATTCAAAGGATAACGTTGAAAGTAAAGATTATGTTGTAGTTTCTGCGTGTACAAAGCCTAAAAAGCAGTCAATTTTATCCCTTGAGTCAAATGACGCGGGCGTTATGACGGTTGCGTGGGAGATTAACCCTAAGGCTGTCGGCTATGAAATTGAATATATCGAGGGTGACGGAAGCACCTTTGAAGAGGCAAAAAAGATAACGGTAGGCGACAAGGCAATCGGCGATTATAAAATTGAAAAGCTCCCTTCTGAAAAGGTTTACGCTGCAAGAGTAAGAAGCTTTATGAACAATAATGACGAAAAGCTTTACGGCGCGTGGAGTAATGTTTCAAAGGTAAAAATCGCAAAACAGATTGAAGCCCCCGCCAATATAGATAAAACGAAGCCGATGATAGCCCTAACCTTTGACGACGGTCCGGGCTACAATAAATCGTCTGATAAAATCCTTAATGTGCTTGAAAAATATAACGTGCGTGCAACCTTCTTTATGGTAGGTCAGAACGCAAAGGACCATCCTGATAATATAAAGCGTAAGGTTAAGCTTAAATGCGAGCTTGCAAACCATACCTGGAACCATAACCATTACGGCGATAACGTTACAAAAGAGGATATCAAAAAGGCTTCGGACGCAATTAAAAAGGCGTCGGGCGGATATGCTCCTACGGCGTTCCGTTCCCCCGGCGGAAATACAACCAACCTTATAAGAAGTGAATGTAAGGCTGAGGGAATGCCGCTTTACTACTGGTCGCTTGACACTCAGGACTGGAAGTCAAGAAATGCCGACGCAGTTTATAAAGCCGTTATGAACAATGTAAAAGACGGCGACATTATCCTTATGCACGAAATATACGATTCAACTGCAGAGGCTGTTGCAAGAATGGTACCCGAGCTAATAAAACAGGGCTATCAGCTTGTAACCTGTCAGGAGCTTGTCCTCGCTAAAACCGGCAAAATGCCCGAGGCTGGCGTGCAGTATATTAACGCAACAACAATCAAAAACGAAACAAGATAAAATAACAAAACGGAGAGCACTGCTCTCCGTTTTGTTTTGGTGAATTGTGAATTAATACTTTTTGAGCTGTTCCTCGTCGAAGGTCGAAAGGAATTCGTCGTAGCTGCCCTTGCGGTCAATGTACTTGTTGCCTGAAATCTCAATAATTCTGTCCGCAACCGTCTGAACAAACTGATGGTCGTGCGAAGTGAAAAGAACGGTTTCGGGGTAACGGATAAGTCCGTCGTTGAGCGCCGTAATTGACTCAAGGTCAAGGTGGTTCGTAGGCTCGTCAAAAATAAGAACGTTAGCGCCTGAAACCATCATTTTACACATCATACAGCGAACTCTCTCGCCGCCCGAAAGCACCTTACAGATTTTGAGCGCCTCGTCGCCTGAAAACAGCATTCTGCCAAGCCACATTCTTATGTCGCTCTCGTGCTGCTGTGTTGCGTCTGTATACTGTCTGAGCCAGTCTACAAGGTTGAGCTCGTTTCCGTCAAAATATGCGCTGTTGTCACTTGGGAAATAGCTCTGTGTTGTTGTAACTCCCCATTTGTATGAGCCCTCGTCAGGCTCCATTTCGCCCATAATTATTTTAAACAGTGTCGTTTTTGCAACTGCGTCCGAGCCTACAAAAGCAACCTTTTCTCTCGGGTGAATAACAAAAGAGATATCGTCAAGCACCTTTCTGTCGCCAATCGTTTTTGTAAGGTGGTCAACTCTTAAAAGGTCGTTTCCGCATTCTCTGTCAGGCTTAAAGTCAACGTACGGAAAACGTCTCGATGAAACGGGCATTTCAAACATCTCAAGCGCGTCAAGCTGCTTCTTACGGCTCGTTGCCTGCTTTGATTTTGCAGCGTTTGCCGAAAATCTGTTAATGAAATCCTGTAGCTCTTTAATCTTCTGCTCGTTCTTTTTGTTCTGGTCTCTCATCTGGCGCTGGCGCATCTGGGTGTATTCATACCAGAAATCGTAGTTACCCGTGTAAAGCGTAATTCTGCCGTAGTCAACGTCGCAGATATGAGTGCAGACCTTGTTTAAAAAGTGTCTGTCGTGAGAAACAACAATAACTGTGTTTTCAAAATCAAGAAGGAAGTTTTCAAGCCAGCTTATAGCCGCAAGGTCAAGGTGGTTAGTAGGCTCGTCAAGAAGAAGTATGTCGGGATTTCCGAAAAGCGCCTGAGCAAGAAGCACCTTAACCTTAAGGTCGCTTGGAAGCTCTGCCATTTTCATATAGTGGTATTCGTCTGAAACGCCGAGCTTGTTTAGCATAAACTCTGCGTCGCTTTCAGCCGTCCAGCCGTCAAGGTCAGCAAATTCCGCCTCAAGCTCGCCCGCCTTAATTCCGTCCTCTTCGGAAAAATCGGGCTTCATATAAAGCGCGTCCTTCTCCTCCATTATTTCAATAAGCCTCGGGTTACCCATAAGAACAGTTCTTACAACCTCGTATTCGTCGTAAGCAAAGTGGTCCTGCTTTAAAACAGAAAGCCTTTCGCCCGGGGTGATGTGGATGTCTCCCTTGCTCGGCTCAAGGTCGCCCGAAAGCACCTTTAAAAAGGTCGATTTTCCCGCGCCGTTTGCGCCGATAATACCGTAACAGTTACCGTGAGAAAATACAACGTTAACGCCCTCAAACAAAGCGCGCCCGCCAAACTGAACCGAAATATTATTCGCCTGAATCATAAGAATTCCTCCTTAGATTTTTAATGCGCAGAGATTATAACACAATAATCATCTAAATGCAACAAACAATATTTATTCGGCTTATTAAAAATGCCTTAGT
>CAMNAP010000098.1 GCA_946531445.1 uncultured Clostridia bacterium | reverse complement strand
AGCACCGTAAGGTGCTTTTATTTTTGCCACAGGGACGAGAAACGAACTCCAAGAAGCTCCGGTGGAGCTTTTGATATATGAGAAGAGAGTCCCTGATGCCCACCAGAAAGCACACCTTGTAAGGTGCGCTTTTTTTGTTATATTCCTTTTCTTTATTGCATACTATCAAATAGAAAAAAGAAAGGAGTAAAACTATATGGATATTCAAAAAGACTATTTATGTATTGAACAAAATTCAAGGGTACTGTGTAAAAAGCTTGATTTGGACTTTGACTTTCAAGAGGCTATACCCGCCTATCTTGACGACGTTTACAGAGTTGTGAGGTGTAATTCCTGCGCCTATGTTGCTTCTGCAGAAATCAATTACAACGAAATTAAAGTTTACGGCAAAATCTTTATTTCCGTAACGTATTATAACGAAAATTCAACGCTCAGCTATGCTGATTTTGAAGAGAGCTTTACAAAGAGCATAACTGCTGAAAACCTCAGCGACAGAGCGTTTGTTTTTGCTGATATAAATAATAAATATACTTCCTTCAGAATAATTAACCAGAGAAGAATTGACATTCATATTTCTTCGGTTTTACATATAGACGTGTATGATAAATGCAGTTGCCCCTGCATTAAAACGTGTACAGATTCACGGCTCAGAGCCCAGTCGGTAAAATGCGCTGACATTGTTAATACAAACATTACTAAAATTGAATTTGACGAGGAGTTCTCAATTCCGTCTGATTCGCCTTCAATTAAACGTATTGTAAGCTTTGACGCATACGCTGATATAAACGACATTAAGGTAATTAAAGACAAGGCGCTGTTTAAAGCAAATGTAAATGTGAATGTTGTTTATTCAGCCGACAATGATAGCGATGAGCTTCTCAACACGTCATACAGCTTCAGCGTTTCAAAGATTGCGGAAATAAGCGGAATCGGTGAAAACGATATTATTATACCAAAGCTCAACCTTGGTAACGTATTCCTTAAGGCGAAGAATAAAAACGGCGACAAACTCGAAACAATCAACGTTTACGGCGACGTTTATATAAACTCTTTAATTATACGCGAAAACGTCAAGGAGCTTATTACAGACGCTTATATCGTTAACAGAATGGCAGAGTGTACTTATTCAAACTGCGAGCTCCTTACAGACGGAAAGCTGATTAACGAAACAAAACAGTTTACTCAGAATTATACTCTTAATTCGGATATAACTCAGATAAAAGAGCTTTCAATGAATATTACATCACATGATTATAAGAATTCGTCGTTGACATTACAGACTGAAATTGCTGCGCTCGCTGTTAACTCAGGCGGTGAAGTTATTTCTCAGAGCGCCACTGCCGAAGCGAAGATAAATCTCGGTGACAGTGAGAAGGGAATAGCTTCGGTAAATATAACCTCATTTGATTATACAATCGGTGAAAACGGGAATGTAAATATTCGTGCAGCTCTTAAAATTACGGCGTATGTTTATAACGAAAACGACTATCATCTTATAAGCGATATTGAAGCTGTCGGAGACACCGTTTCAAGTCCAACAGTTACCGTATATTTCGCAAGTAAAAACGAAAACGTATGGAATATTGCAAAGCAGTTTCTTTCAGACTCTGATTCAATTATACGCGAAAATGAGTTAAGCGGTGATACGCTTGAAAATGACAGAATTATTATAATACCGAAAGCGTAGGGGGTGACAGAATGAACAGTGCTATTTATAACGATATTGCAACAAGAACTCAGGGCGATATTTATATAGGTGTTGTAGGACCTGTAAGAACAGGCAAATCAACGTTTATTAAACGGTTTATGGATTCGGTAGTAATACCTAATATTGACAGTGATTTTATGAGAGAGCGCGCAAAAGACGAGCTGCCTCAGTCTGCCGCAGGTAAAACAATAATGACTACCGAGCCAAAGTTTATTCCCGAGGATTCAATTGAAATAGGCCTTGAGGACAACGTGCGCCTCAAGGTGAGAATGATTGACTGCGTTGGATATATTGTTCCGAGCAGTGAGGGCTATATTGAAGAGGAACAGCCGAGAATGGTTATGACGCCCTGGTTTGAAGAGGAAATTCCGTTTAATATGGCAGCTGAAATAGGAACTAAAAAAGTTATTGAAGAGCATTCAACAATAGGCGTTGTTGTAACTACCGATGGTTCAATAAGCTCAATTCCGCGCGATGAATATGAAGAGGCAGAGGAGAGAGTAATTGACGAGCTTAAGTCGCTTGATAAGCCGTTTGTTGTGCTTCTCAATTCTGCCGCTCCAAAAAGCGAAGAGACCGTTAGTATGGCGCAGGCGTTAACCGAAAAGTATAATGTAACGGTAATTCCCGTTAACTGTCTTGAACTCAGCGAAGCGGACATTTCAGAAATACTGAAAGCCGTATTATATGAATTTCCCGTAACCTCAATAGGTATTAATCTTCCCGGGTGGTTTAATGCGCTTGATACCGGTGATGAGCTGAGAAAGAAAATTATTAACTCAATTAAGGATAACTGCGGCGGTATTACTTCAATACGCTCGTCACTTGGCTTTGCAGAAAGCTTGGCGGGGATTGATGAAATCACAGACGCAACAATTACTAACGCTGATTTATCAGACGGAACTATTACAGTCGGTGTCAGTATGGATAACGGATATTTCTACAAGCTCATTTCAGATAAAAGCGGTGTGAACGTTACAAACGAGGAAATGCTGCTTAAAGCGTTTTTGGAGCTTGCCTCGGTAAGAGACAGATTTTCAAGAATAGAAAAAGCCCTCAAACAAGTTGAGGACGAAGGATACGGAATAGTTATGCCCGAGGTTGACGAGCTTTCACTTGAAGAGCCCGAGATTATGAAGCAGGGTGGAAAATACGGCGTTAAGCTAAAAGCACACGCGCCGTCAATTCATATGATTAAGTGTAACACTTATACTGAGGTTGCGCCTATTGTAGGAAGCGAGAGTCAGAGCGAAGAGCTTGTTATGTATCTTCTTAAGGAATTTGAAAATAACCCTAATGAAATATGGGATACGAACCTGTTCGGAAAATCACTTCATTCACTTGTTAATGAAGGACTTAACAACAAGCTTTACCGTATGCCTGACGACGCAAGAAGCAAGCTCAGAGAAACTATTGAGCGTGTTATTAACGAGGGTTGTAGCGGGCTTATCTGTATTATACTGTAAAAAATAAGGGAGGGGTAACCCTCCCGTAAGTATTATATCAGTGTTCAAATGCCTTAAACTCTCTTAACTCCTTTAAATCAAAGTTGCCTATTGAGAGCTTTTCGCCCTTTCTAAAGCTGTTGCCGAGCTTTTCGTCAACTCCGTAAACATGAGAGCAGTTAGGGCATACCAGAAAATATACAACTCCGTTTTTAACAAGCGGAAATTTAGGAACAAGAGTCATCTCTTTATTTGAGAATACCGAAAAACTAACCTTTTCGCCGCAATCGGGACAGGTAAGCTCAACCGTTTCGCCAACAGTATTTATATTCTTATTATTACCTAATCTGTAATTCATAAAATCAACCTCTCAGTTTATTTAATTATATAATACTATAAAATTAAGAAGTGTTCAAGAGTGAAAAAGATTTTTATATTGCTTATTATTCCGCTTATACTGACTTCGTGCGTGAAAACCGAAGTTCCAAAGAAAAATGCAGAGACTGCAAAAGCTACAGAACAGAATAAAGTAAAAGCAATCTGGCTTGCGTATTACGAGCTTAATTCGTTTACAGAGGGTAACACTGAGGAGCAGTTTGAAAACAAGCTTGACAGTGCTTTTAAAACGCTCAGCGAATACGGCTTTAATACAGTTGCCGTTCAGGTGAGACCGTTTGCGGACGCGTTTTATAAATCAAAGCTGTTCCCCTCAAGTAAGTATTGCTTCGGGGAGCAGGGCGGCGAAATGCCTTACGACCCGCTTGAAATAATCTGTAAAAAAGCAAAAAGCCATAATCTTAGAATTGAAGCATGGGTAAATCCTTACAGAGTAAGTAACAATAAAAATATTAATTCTCTCAGCAATTCAAATATAGCTAAAAAATGGTGTAAGAATAAAAAAACCAAATCGAGAGTTTTTATTTGTAAAAAAGGAATATTTTTTAATCCCGCTTCAAAAGAGGTCAGAAAGCTTATAGCAGACGGTGTTAAAGAAATTGTGTCCTCGTACAGTGTTTCTTCAGTTCAGTTTGACGATTATTTTTATCCTGCAAAAGATGAAACAATTGATAAAAAGGAATATAAAAAATATCTCGCAAAAGGCGGAAAGCTGAGTCTCGGCGACTTCAGACGAAAATGCGTAAGCGACCTTATTAAAGATGTATATAAAACAGTAAAGTCTGTTAACGGTGAAATCCGCTTTGGCGTCAGCCCTGCCGCAGATATGAATGAGAATTACAACAATCTTTACGCTGATGTCAGAACATGGGTCGGAAATAAGGGCTATGTTGACTATATCTGCCCTCAGGTGTATTTCGGCTTTAAAAATGTTTATCAGCCGTTTATGTTCACTGTGAAAAAATGGATGTATATAACTAATTGCGATATGTATGTTGGACTTCCTTTATATAAAGCAGGAAAGGCGGACAAATACGCCGCCTTTGAAAATAAAAGTATAATTAATGAATTTAAAAATAACAGCAATATTATTCAAAGACAGATTGTGTATCTGTCAAAGCTTGATGAGATTAAGGGTATATACGTCTTTTCTTACAGCTGTCTTTTTGAGGAGAGATGCAAATCAGAAAAGGAAAATATGATAAAGGCACTTAAGGAGTACTAAGCAAATTCGCCTTTGCAAATGTCGCTTTTACTATCATATGCCTTAATAGTAACAGCTTTTTCTTCTCCCGTCAAATCTGAATTACAGCATACCTTGACCGGTATGTAATTCTTTGTGTAACCCTGAATGTAATCACCATGAAAGCTTTCAAACAGAACGTCATATGTTTTATTAATACAAGACGCCATATATTTTTCTCTTATTTTTTCAGCTTCCTTAATAACAATTGCGGCGCGTTCCTCTTTGACTGCTTTAGGTACGCTGTCTCCCCGTCTTGAAGCCGCTGTGCCGCTTCTTTCTGAGTAGGGGAATGTGTGTACCTTCTCAAAGCCAATTTCTTTAATAAATTCAAGAGAGGCGTTGAAATCATCTTCGCTCTCATCGTTAAATCCTGTCATAACGTCGGTGGTGATTTGTGCGCCGTCAAAGGTGCTTCTGATTTTATTTGCCATATGTCTGTAATCGTCAGACAGATAATGGCGGTTCATAGCTTTAAGAGTTTTGTCACAACCGCTCTGAAGGGAAATATGAAACTGTGGGCAGAGCTTGTCAAACTGTGAAAGCTCTTCAATGAGCTCGTCTGTAATGTGGTCGGGCTCCAGTGAGCCGAGCCTTACGCGCAGAATTTTTTCCTCTTCACAGCAGATTCTGACAGCGTCTGTAAGGCTGAAATCCTCACCCTTTCCGTAGGATGAAAGATTTATTCCGACAAGTACGATTTCCTTAATTCCGTTTTGAGCAAGCTTTTTAACCTCGCGCTTTAAATCGTCGGGGCTTTTTGAACGTACGCGGCCGCGCGACATCGGTATGATACAGTAAGAGCAGAACCTGTCGCAGCCGTCCTCAATTTTTAGGAAAGCTCGGATTCTTTCGCTGAAATTTTCAATTTCGCACTTCTCAAACCCATCGTCGGGCAGGTGCTTTTCAATTTTTATAAGTCTGTTGTGCTCGGTATTGTAGCGGTTAATTAAATCGAGAATATCGCCGTTACTCCTGTTTGAAAGAACAATATCCGCTTCAATAAGCTCCTCTGCCTCTTTTGGAAACGCCTGAGGCATACAGCCCGTAAGAATTACTGTTGATTGCGGGTGCTTTCTTTTAAACTTTCTTATGTTCTGCCTTGTTTTCTGGTCAGCAGTTGACGTGACAGTACAGGAATTAACAATGTATATGTCAGCCTCTTCCTTGTGGGAAACAACTTCAAATCCCGCTCTTTTAAGAAGCTCCGCCATATATTCGGTTTCATACTGATTTACCTTACAACCAAGTGTATAAAAAGCTGCTCTCATAGTCTGCTCCTTTGAATAATTATTCGTATTATATCAAATATAAATCATTTTTACAACAGCTAATGAATAATATTAACGGGTGATAATTATGAAAAAATATATAGCTTTATTTACTGCCGTTCTGTTTTTTATATCCTGCTTTAATTGCTTAACCGTCAGGGCAGAGGAGAAAGGCTTTGAAAAGCTAAGCTTTGTTGAAGCAAAATCAGTTGTGCTTATGAACTGCGACAGCGGTGAACTTCTTTACGCAGAAAATGAACACGAGCATCTTTCTCCCGCTTCGGTAACAAAAATTATGACAATACTGCTTGTTATTGAGGCGCTTGAAAATAATAAAATCAAGCTTGATGACGTTGTTGAAGCGTCTGATGAGGCCGTATCTATGGGAGGTTCTCAGATATGGCTTGAAAAGGGCGAGAAAATGAGCGTAAACGATTTACTT
>CAMNAP010000097.1 GCA_946531445.1 uncultured Clostridia bacterium | reverse complement strand
GCCCTAATGGACTTTTTGAAGCGGTTATGGCGGAAAAGATGCGATTTTTGGACTATCCTTCGTTACCGCACCTCGCCTAACGCTCAGCCACCTTCTTTTTGACGTTGTAAAAAGTACAACCTTAGATACTTTTCTGAGAATAATATATTATTGCTGTTTTCATTTATTAGTATCTATTAATATTATTAATTCTTGAAAAAATAATTTATTAATGTTAGAATAATATTAACAAAATATTTAAAATGTAAATTATAGTTTGGAGTGGAAATTATGTTATATCCGAAAATAGGAATAAGACCTGTAATTGACGGCAGATGGGGAGGAGTCAGGGAGAGCCTTGAAAATCAGACAATGGGAATGGCTCGTTCTGCAAAAGAGCTGATTGAAGCTAATGTCAGATATCCTGACGGAACGCCCGTTCAGTGTGTTATCAGCGAATCGACAATCGGCGGAGGTGCTGAGGCGGCTAAATGCGCAGAGCAGTTCTCATCTGAAAATGTTGTTGCTACGCTTTCGGTTACTCCGTGCTGGTGTTACGGAAGCGAAACATTTGACATGGACCCGCAGACAATTAAGGCTGTGTGGGGCTTTAACGGAACAGAACGTCCGGGCGCTGTATATCTTGCCGCAGTTATGGCAGCGTATGCTCAAAAGGGACTTCCTGCGTTTTCAATCTACGGACGCGACGTTCAGGATATTAATGATACTGAAATTCCCGAAGATGTTTCTCAAAAGATTCTGCGCTTTGCACACTGTGCTATAAGCGTTGGCTGGATGAAGAATAAGTCATATGTCAACTTTGGCGGTATTGCAATGGGTATTGCGGGAAGCTACTGTAACGCAGATATGTTCCAGAAGTATTTCGGAATCCGCGCTGAATGGGTGGATATGACAGAAATAATACGCCGAATTACTCTTGAAATTTATGATAAAGACGAATATGAAAAGGCGCTTAAATGGATTAAAGAGAATTGCAGGGAAGGCTTTGACTGTAATGCAGGCAAAAAGCTCTCCGAAATCATTACAAAGTCAAAGGTTGTGGCACCTGATAAGGATTGGGAGTTCATTGCTAAGATGACTATTGTAATGCGCGATATTCTTTACGGTAATAAAAAGCTTGACGAGCTTGGCTGGCATGAGGAGGCACTCGGCAAAAACGCTGTTGCAGGAGGCTTCCAGGGACAGCGACAGTGGACGGACTGGCTTCCTAATGCCGACTTTACAGAAGCTATTATGGCGAGCTCTTTTGACTGGAACGGAACAAAACAGCCGACTCCGTTTGCAACTGAAAACGACACCTTAAACGGTGTTGCAATGATGCTGGGAACTCTTGTTTCAGGCTCAGCGCCTTGCTTCCATGATGTTCGTACATACTGGAGCCCTGACGCCTGCGAAAGAGTGACAGGCGTTCGTCCCGACGGCAAGGCTAAAAACGGATTTATTCACCTTATTAATTCCGGCGCAACTGCGCTTGACGGGTGCGGCGCTTCAAAGAACGACAGAGGCGAGGGCTGTATGAAGCCGTTCTGGGAGATGACGGGCGATGACATTAAGGCTTGCCTCAACGCAACTGACTGGTGCCGTGCTAACTATGAATACTTCCGCGGCGGCGGATTCTCAAGTCATTTCCGTTGCAGAGCTGAAATGCCCGTAACTATGCTTCGTGTTAATGTAGTTGACGGTATAGGTCCCGTACTTCAGCTTGCTGAGGGATATACTGTTGACCTTCCCGACGAAATTCACAATGTTATTGACAGGCGTACCGACCCTACATGGCCTACAACCTGGTTTGTTCCGAATCTTACGGGTAAGGGTGCATTCAAAGACGTTTACAGCGTTATGGCAAACTGGGGCGCTAATCACGGAGTTACAGTTTACGGTCATATCGGTGCAGATTTAATTACTCTTGCGTCTATGCTAAGAATACCCGTTAATATGCACAACGTTGACGACACACGCATTTTCAGACCTCATTCTTGGTCGGGCTTCGGAACTGACGATATGCAGTCGGCTGATTACAGAGCCTGCGCAACTTATGGTCCTATTTATAAATAGATTATTGTTGATTTGCCCTCGCTAAGCGGGGGCTTTATTATTAATAAAATATTTTCTTTATTATTGTAGTTTATTATGTTATAATGAAACAGCGTAAATAATTTAGTGTATAAGATTGCGGTGAATTATGGAAAATATCAGACTACAGGGAGCCAAGAATATACGTGACCTTGGCGGAATCAGAGTTAGCGGCGGAGTAATAAAGCCCTGTAAACTGCTCAGGGCAAGCCATCTCGGTGATATAACCGAAAGAGACAGCTTTACTCTGTTTTACGATTACAAGCTTAAATGCGTAATAGATTTAAGAACTGAAACCGAGAAAAAGGAAAAGCCTGATATAATGATGTCGGGCGTTGAATATCTTGAAATGCCTGTCTTTGACGGCTCGCTTCCCGGGTTAAGTCACGAAAGCAAGCAGGATTTGGACGGTGTTCCCGATATGCGAGAGCTTTATAACTATGTTATGAACAGCGCGTGCCTCAATAACCTCGCAGGGATTGTGAGGTATATTGTTTTAAACGATAACGGCGGAGCATATCTATATCACTGTACTGAGGGCAAGGACAGAACGGGAATTGTAACAGCGCTTCTTCTTATACTTCTCGGCGCAAGCAGAGAGGATATTCTTGAGGACTATCTTTTTACAAATACAGTCAATCAGAAAAAGGCTGAGAAATACAGATTTCTTGTAAGATATATAAAACGGAATAAAGAGGCCTCTGAAAGGGTTTATAATGTCTTCCTCGCAAAAGAGGAGTATATTAACGAGGTGTTTGAAACCGTTGATAAAATAGGAAGAGAAGCTTTTATTAAGAATGTTTTAAGGCTTGGCGATAACGACGTATCAGCTTTCAGACAGAGAGTTGTTGAAAGCTAAGATTTAAATAAAACTGAAAGGATACTGAATTGAACAGAACCGGTAAAGTAATAGTTTATACAACAGGCTCGTTTTTAACGGTAATATTTCTTCTTTGCTCAAGATTTTTTGAAAATCAGAAGTTTATTATTGCGGCGATGGTTGTTGTAGCGGTAATGCTGTTTATGAGTCTTAGTAATTCTGCTAAAAAAGACAGAGACAGAAAAGAATACGATATTACCGAATCAATAAAAAAGGCTGCAAAGTATGAGAGCGAGGGCAAGGAGCTAAACACAAAGAGCGCTGCAGAGGAAAGATATTGGGACGACATAAAGCCTATAAGAATTGAAGATAATACCATCAGTTTTAATCTTGTAACGATAAAGCGGATTCTTGCGAGAAATGACCATTATAAGTACAAGGGTACTATAAAGCTTACAAGCGAGTTGCCCGTTATAAATATGAGTGAAAACGGCTTTATAACACAGTCTTATCAGCTTCAGACTGAGGACGGAGAGAATTTCAAAGGAAAGTTTTTCAGGTTTTCGCTTAACGTATTTAATGAGAATTCGGAACAGCTTGCCGTACATACCGAGGGTTATGTTACAGATAGCGAATCAACTGACTCAGGCGAAAAGACAAGCCTTGCCGTTTACCGTTTTGAAAAGCATTATCTTGAAAAGAAAACGAAAAATGCGAGTATGCAGGCTTATCGAAAAATGAAGGGAAAGGACCTTGAGGAGAAAGGCCTTTCGTTTGCGGGAATGGCTGTAAAAAGGTATGTAAGGTGCGTTGGTGTTTGTCAGAAGTGTCTGAAATCCTTTGTATTTTACACTCACCCCTGTGCAGGTGCGTTTTCAGAGCCTATTTACTCAGATGACGGGCTTGACGTGTATGAGCTTACTGAGGAAATTTCCGACAGCTCAAGCGTGAACGGAAAATGGAAGGTCGGCGACAAGACGTTCAGATACTATAACAGCTTTTGCTGTCCGCATTGCGGAGAAGCATATATTGATTACAACAGACTTAAAGGAATGAAGCGCCCGGGAAACCTTGTGTGCGTTCATCTCGGTCATGAGGAATACAAAGACTAAATAACAAAGTATGAAAGAAGGGAGGGGGAATATGAAAAAAATAACGCTCGGCATTCTTGCGCATGTTGATTCGGGTAAAACAACGCTTTCAGAAGCAATGCTCTACTGTTCGGGAAATATTAGTAAGCTCGGACGCGTTGACTCTCGCGATTCGTTTCTTGACACGTTTTATCTTGAGCGTGAGCGCGGTGTTACTATTTTTTCTAAACAGGCTGTGCTTGAATACGGCGATACTCATATAACCCTTCTTGACACTCCCGGTCACGTTGATTTTTCTGCTGAAACGGAAAGAACGTTACAGGTGCTTGATTATGCTGTGCTTGTAATCAGCGCTTCAGACGGAGTACAGTCTCATACCAAAACACTTTGGCGGCTGCTCAGAAAATACGGAGTTGCCTGCTTTATTTTTATAAATAAAACAGACCTTGAATCGTCGGATTGTGAGCTTACCTTTTCTCAGATTAAGCGGGAGCTCAGCGAAAATGCTGTGAGCTTTGATAACGAGGAAAATGAGGATTTTTTGGAAAGCGTTGCGCTTTGCGATGAAAGGCTGCTTGAAAAATACTACGATAACAAAATTGAAAAGAAAGATATAATAAAGCTGATTCGTGAAAGAAAGCTGTTTCCGTGTTTTTCGGGTTCTGCGCTTAAGCTTGACGGCGTTAAGGCTTTTATGGACGGGCTTTGCACTTACACCGAGGAAAAAGAATATCCAAAAGAATTCGGCGCTAAGGTTTATAAGATTTCCGAGGACAAGCAGGGCGCACGACTTACTCATATGAAAATTACGGGCGGTACGCTTCACGTAAAGGACGTACTTGAAAGTGAAAATAATAAAGACGGTGAAAAGGTTAACCAGATAAGAATTTATTCGTCTGAAAAATTCAGCGCCGTTGACGAGGCACAGGCGGGGACAGTCTGCTGTGTTACGGGAATAACCTTTGCCCAAACGGGCGACGGACTCGGTTTTGAAAAGGATACCGATTCAGCTATTATAGAGCCCGTTTTAACATACAGTGTTGAGGCTTCTGACTCAACGGACAGCCACACATTGCTTAAAGCGCTCAGGACGCTTGAAAGCGAGGACCCGCAGTTAAGAGTTGTACCGAACAACACGCTCGGAACCATTGATGTTCAGATTATGGGGGCTCTTCAGCTTGAGATACTAAAATCTGTAATAAAAACAAGGTTTGATATTGAAGTTGAATTCGGTACAGGAAAGATACTTTATAAAGAGACAATTAAAAATCAGGTTGAGGGAGTCGGACACTTTGAGCCGCTCAGACATTACGCGGAGGTCCACCTTCTTTTGAAGCCGCTTAAAAGAGACAGCGGACTTGTATTTAAGACTGACTGTAAAGAGGATTTGCTTGATAAAAACTGGCAGAGACTAATACTCACGCATTTATACGAAAAAACGCATATTGGCGTTCTGACGGGCTCTCCGATAACCGATATGGAAATAACTCTTAAATCGGGCAGAGCTCATCCTAAACATACAGAGGGCGGAGACTTCAGGCAGGCTACATACCGTGCTGTACGCCACGGACTTATGAGCGCCGAGTCTGTTCTGCTTGAACCGATTTATGAATTTGTTCTTGATGTGCCTACTGAAAACATAGGCAGGGCTATGTCGGACATACAGAAAATGTACGGTAGCTTCAATCCTCCCGAGCAGCGGGGCGACAGAAGTATTCTCAGCGGTACCTGTCCTGTTTCTGAAATGGGCGATTACTTAAAGGAGGTGCTCCGCTATACTCACGGTGAAGGCAGACTGAACTGTGCACTTAAAGGATATGACGTTTGCCACAATGCTGAAGAGGTTATACGCAGTATAGGTTATAATGCTGACGGCGATACGCAAAACACAGCCGATTCGGTATTCTGCTCTCACGGCGCAGGCTTTAACGTAAAGTGGAACGAGGTTAAGGACAGAATGCACCTGCCGAGTATTCTTTCAAGACGTACTCAGCCGAAAGCAGAAAAGAGTACCGATTTTAAACCGAAATCAAATTCTGCGGGCGATATTTTTGCAAGCGACAGAGAGCTTATGAAAATATTTGAGCAGACCTACGGTCCTGTAAAAAGGCGTGAGAGCTTTTCGCAGCCGCAGACTGTTTATTCCGATAAGGTTAAACGTGAAAACTATAAACGAAAAAGCGTAAACTATGACGGAACTGAGTTTCTTCTTGTTGACGGGTATAACGTTATCTATTCGTGGGACAGCCTCAGAGAGCTTGCAGACAGCAGTATTGACGGTGCAAGAAACGCGCTTATAAATATTCTTTGTAACTATCAGGGATATAAGAAATGCGAGGTTATTCTCGTTTTTGACGCTTATAAGGTAAAGGGAAATACGCGTGAGGTTGAAAAGCTTGACAACATAAACGTTGTATATACAAAGGAAGCCGAAACGGCAGATATGTATATTGAAAAAACGTCTTATAAGCTTGCAAAAACCAACAGAGTAAGAGTTGTAACCTCAGACGCGCTTGAACAGCTTATTATTCTCGGAAGCGGAGCGCTTCGCGTATCCTCAAGAGAATTTCAGTATGAGGTTGCCCAGGCGCAGGAGGAAATCAGAAGCATAATAGAAAAGAACAAGTAACGGTTAGTAAAGGCGAGGTGCGATAACGAAGGTTAGTCCAAAAATCGCATCTTTTCCGCCAT
>CAMNAP010000096.1 GCA_946531445.1 uncultured Clostridia bacterium | reverse complement strand
TGCGGTGTTGCACTTCTTCTTGCTCCTACATTTGCTAACGCATTCTGGAACAAGGGCGGCTGGATTCAGAACCGTGCTAACACACTTGCTATCTGGTGTATGTTCGCTCAGGTATTCCCGAGCTTCCAGAACAACTCCAAGTTCACAACTCTTCCCTCACTTTATGCTAACCACGAAGCAATTATGCAGGGTATCAGAACAATGAACAACGGTCGTATGGATCCGAATATGGCTCTCACAGCTGCAGACGCTAACCCGACTGCACAGGGCGTTGTAGCTATTCTTGCTATCGTAATTAACGTTCTTGTTATTACAAACATCATCAAGCGCGCTAAGGAAATGAAGATTAATCCTTACAAGCAGGATGTATTTGCTGGTACAAGAGACCACAAGCTTGCTCTTGAAAGAGCTGCCGAAGAGGCTAAGAAGGCTGCATAATAAATACAGTCATAATAAAAAACCATCTCCTCGGAGATGGTTTTTTGTTTTGTTTTTTATTTCATCGCCTTAACTTCGTCAAAGGTATCGCAAAGCTCTTTGTCGGGCGCCGGAGTTACAAGCGATACAATCACATTAACAATAAGACCGAATACAAACGCGGGAAGAAGCTCATAAATTGCGAACGCTCCGCCGAGCTTTGCAATAGCGAACTTCCATATAAATACCATTGTGCCGCCTGCTATCATACCTGCGATTGCGCCGTATTTGTTACTGCGCTTCCAGAAGAGTGAAAGCAGCATTACAGGTCCGAACGCAGCGCCGAAGCCTGCCCAGGCAAACGATACAATTTTGAATACGCTTGAGTTTGAATCCCACGCGAGTACGACACCGATTACGGAAATAATAATTAGTGTAAGGCGGGCAACTATCATCTGACCTGTTTCGTGAAGCTTAACCTTGAACATACCGCCGATAATATTTTCACTCATTGAAGAGGACGCCGCAAGAAGCTGGCTGTCGGCAGTTGACATTGTTGAAGCAAGAATACCTGCAAGAATAACACCTGCCAGAAGCGCCGCAAAAAAGCCGTGCTTTGAAATGAGGTCGGCAATGCGGACAATTATTGTTTCGCTGTCCTCAAGATTTGTAAGAGAGCCGTTATTTACCATACCGAGTCCTACAATACCGATAAGAACGGCAACACCCATTGAAATTACAACCCATACTGTTGCAACGCGGCGGGAAAGCTTAATCTTTTCGGGGTCTTCAATAGCCATAAATCTTAAGAGAATATGCGGCATTCCGAAATAGCCGAAGCACCACGCAAATGTTGAAGCGATTGTGAGCGCGGTGTGAGGAACAGCCTTACCCGTTTCGGGGTCGTAGGTGTTGAACATACTGAGATAACCTGAAAGCGACTTTGCGTTTTCGGATACAGCGTCTATTCCACCCGCCTTTGTAATACCGAAAACAAGTACGACAGCAAGCGCAACCGACATAATGATTGACTGAATAAAGTCAGTTGTTGAAGCGGCGTTGAATCCGCCGAGCGAGGTATAACCAACAATGATAATTGCGGAAATAACCATTGCGAGATGGTAATCAACTCCGAAAAGCGTTCCGAAAAGCTTACCGCAAGCCGCAAAGCCCGAAGCGGTGTACGGAACAAAGAAAACGATAATTACAATAGCCGCAATTCCCATAAGCGCATTATTGTTATATCTGCGCGAGAAATAATCGGGAACTGTAATTGCACCGATTTTTTCAGAATAAAAGCGAAGCTTTTTGGCAACGAAGAGCCAGTTGAGATATGTACCTACCGCAAGGCCGATAGCAGTCCAGCCCGCGTCGGCTATACCTGTAAGGAGCGCAACGCCGGGAAGTCCCATAAGCAGCCAGCTCGACATATCCGAAGCCTCGGCGCTCATTGCAGTTACAAGCGGTCCGAGCTTACGTCCGCCGAGATAAAAGTCGCCGACATTCTTTGTTTTTCGTGAAAAGATGAAACCGATAATAACCATTACTGCAAGATATATTACGATTGAAATCATAATACCAATCTGAGCTTTTGTCATTAAATCCCCTCCCGTTTTAGTGTTTTAAAGCATTAATGTTCTAATATAATAACATAAAATAAATATTTTTGCAACAATAATATAATTTTTTGTATATATATACAAGTCTCAGTATTGAAAACAAATGTTATTATCGTTATAATATTGTTGTGTAATTTTTATTTTATGAGGTAATACTATGGATAATGAAAACATTGCTGCAAAAACCGAGCTTGTAAACAGAAGCAAAGAAATATTTAAAACCAGTATTGTAGGTATTGTTGTTAACCTTTTGCTTGTTGGATTTAAGGCGGCAATAGGGCTTATCACAAACTCTATTGCAATTGTGCTTGACGCAATTAACAATTTAAGCGACGCACTTTCGTCTGTTATTACTATAGTCGGTATGAAGCTTGCAGGCAAAAGCCCCGACAAAAAGCACCCGATGGGCTACGGCAGAATTGAATATCTCACCTCGGCGATAATTTCCGTTATCGTTCTTTACGCAGGCGTGAGCTCGCTTGTAAGCTCTGTAAAACAGATTATTCACCCTGAAAAAGCGGAGTACAGCACAGTTTCGCTCATAATTGTAGGCGTTGCTGTTTTTGTTAAGCTCGGTCTCGGTCTTTATGTTAAGAAAAAGGGAAAGCAACACAACTCAGACGCACTTGTCGCTTCGGGTACGGATGCGCTTTTCGACTCAATCATTTCGGCTTCTACGCTTGTTGCCGCAATTATATTCATCATTACAAAGATAAGCCTCGAATCATATCTCGGCGTAATAATATCTGTAATTATTATTAAAAGCGGTATTGATATTCTCAGGGAAACGCTTTCAAAGATTCTCGGCGAGCGAGAGGACGCAGAGCTTACGCTCGGCATAAAGCAGACGGTACGCAGCATTGACGGGGTACGCGGAGCGTATGACCTTGTTCTTAACAACTACGGCCCCGACAGCTATCTCGGCTCTGTTCATATTGAGGTTCCCGACTATTTTACGGCGGCACAGATTGACGCACTGACAAGAGAAATTCAGCGCGAGGTTATGAAAAAGCATAACATTTATATGTCGGCAGTCGGCATTTACTCCTACAACACAGGTGACGACGAGGCGGCAAAAATACGCGATGAGATTGAAAAAATTGTATTCACGTTTGACAAGGTTATTCAGGTTCACGGCTTCTACCTTGACAGCGTGCGAAACACAATCAGCCTTGATATAGTAGCGGATTTTGGCGCAAAATACAGTATGCTTGATGAAATTAAGGCGAAAATAAGCAAGGCATATCCCGACTATAGCCTTGACATTGCAATGGATACAGATATCAGCGATTAAATTTTTCTTGACAAAATACAACAATTATGCTAATATGGTGTTGTAACGAATTGTGTGCAATTTAATTTTATGTAATTTGGAGGTGATTATTATGAGCGTTTATGATTACAGCGTACTCAGTCAGAAGGGCGAAGAGGTTTCACTCAGCAAATATGAAGGCAAGGTACTTCTTATTGTAAACACGGCTACACATTGCGGCTTTACTCCTCAGTACAAAGGGCTTGAGGCTATGTATCAGAAATTCAAGGACAGAGGCTTTGAAATCCTTGACTTCCCCTGCAATCAGTTTGCTTTTCAGGCATTTGAAAACGACGAGGGAATAAACAAGGTTTGCTCAAGAAAATTCGGCACAACCTTTACACGCTTTAAGAAAATCAAGGTTAACGGCAAGGACGCCGACCCGCTTTATAACTACCTTACAAGTGAGACAGGCGGCGAAAAAATCGGTTGGAACTTTACAAAATTCCTTATCGGCAAGGACGGAAACATCGTTAAGCGTTATCCATCAAAGGTTACGCCCGCTGAAATTGAAGCAGATATAGAGGCATTATTATAAACAGGTGATTTTATGTATGACGTTATAATTATAGGCGCAGGTCCAGCGGGAATTTCGGCTTCGCTTTACGCTGTGCGTGCAAACAAGAGCGTTCTTGTTTTGTACCACGGTGAGAGCCAGCTTGAAAAGGCGCATATGATAGACAACTACTACGGTTTTGTCGGCGGTATTACGGGCGGTGACCTGTATAACGACGGCATTGCGCAGGCGAAAAAGCTCGGCGCCGAGGTGAAAAACGAAGAGGTGCTTCACATTTCAATGAACGCCGATATGAACTACGATGTTGTTTCGTCTGAAGCAAAATACGAGGGCAAGGCCTTAATTCTTTCAACAGGCAACAAAAAGATTAAGCCCAACATCAAGGGAATTGAGGAATTCGACGGCAAGGGAATAAGCTACTGCGCTATATGTGACGGTTTCTTTTACAGAAAAAAGGACGTTGCAGTAATCGGAAACGGCGACTACGCGCTCTCCGAAGCGGGCGACCTTGAAAACATTGTGAACAAGCTGACCGTTTTAACCGACGGGCTCCCCGCCCCCGAAACAGATAAATACGAGGTCATCACCAAAAAGATTAAGGAAATCAAGGGTGAGGGCAGAGTAAAGAGCGTTGAGTTTGAGGACGGCAGCGAGCTTGAGGTTAAAGGAATATTTGTTGCGCAGGGTGTTGCGGGCGGAGCTGATTTTGCAAAGAAGCTCGGAGTTGCACTCAGCGGAGACAGCATTAAGGTTAATCCCGATATGTCCACTAATGTTCCCGGAGTTTTTTCCTGCGGAAACATAAACGGCGGTCTTCTTCAGGTCTGCAAGGCAGTCTATGAGGGCGCAGAGGCAGGACTTTCGGCTGTAAAATATTTAAAGGAAAAAGAAAAGTAAGGAGAAGTAATATGGCTGTACTTGAAATTACAAATGAAAATTTTGACGAGATTATAAAGAGCAACGAAACCGTTCTTGTTGACTTTTTTGCAGTGTGGTGCGGACCTTGTAAGGTAATGTCGCCGATTATTGACGAAATCGCTGCTGAAAACGCAGGCGTTACAGTTGGTAAGTGCGACGTTGACGAGGCTGACGAGCTTGCTGAAAGATTTGACATTATGTCTATACCGACAATTATGGTTTTCAAAAACGGCGAGGCTGTTAAAACATTTATCGGCTTAACCGACAAGCAGGAAATCGTTAACGCATTATAAATCATTTGTATTCGGGCGGAGCTTTCCGCCCGATTGTAATTCAGGAGAGTAGTGTGAAAAAGAAGATAATAGCCGCTATAGCAGTAATAGTTCTTTTATTTTCCTCTTGTAGCGCCGCACCTGCGGCAAAGGTTAATACTGACAACTTTAAAACAAATTATAAATACATATTTGTTCACGGTCTTTCAGGCTGGGGCAGTTACGACACAGCTAATAAATTTGTTAAATACTGGGGCGTACAAAACGGCGATTTGCTCAAGTATTTAAACGAGGCGGGCTTTGACTGTTACGCCGCTTCGGTTGCGCCGACGGGCAGCGCGTGGGACAGAGCGTGCGAGCTTTACGCTCAGCTTACGGGCAGCGTTACCGATTACGGCGAAGAACACAGCAAGCGCTGTAATCACGGGCGTTACGGCCCCGATTTTACAAAGAAGCCGCTCATTGACAAATGGGACAGCGAGAACAAAATCAATCTTTTAGGTCACTCGTTTGGAGGTGCGACGGTACGCTTACTTGCCGAGCTTATGGCAAACGGAAGCAAGGCAGAGCAGAGCGCTACAAAAAAAGAAGAGCTCTCTCCCCTGTTTGAAGGCGGAAAGGGCGACTGGATTTATTCAATTACCGCGCTTGCGGCACCGCACAACGGCACCTCTGCGTATAACGCGGGTGACGCGGCGGACATTGACGACGAGCTTACATTTAAACAGAAAATGATGAGCGGTATTGTAAGCGGCGCTTCGGGCGACAAAAAAGACGACAGAATTGACAGCGATTACGCAAGCCACGATTTACAGATTGACCGGGCGCTTGAGCTGAACAAAAGCATTTCAACGCTTGAAAATACATACTATTTCTCGTTCCCCTGTTCGTCTACAGACAAGGCTGAGGACGGAACATACCGCCCCGACGATAAAATTACAGAAACGATGTTTATTAAATCCGCACGCCTTATGGGGCTTTGCACAGGCAAGACAGACGGCGGCTTTGAGATAACTGAGGAATGGCTTGAAAACGACGGACTTGTTAACGTTATTTCCGCACGCGCTCCCTTTGACGCTCCTCAAAAGGAATTTGAAGAGGGCAACGTTAAAACGGGCGAGTGGAATATAATGCCTACATACAGAGGCGACCATATGTCGCTTCAGGGCGGTTTTTTCAAGAAAAACAGCGACGTCAAAGCTTTTTACATTAAACATCTTACAATGATTAACAGCTTATAAGGAGATAAGAATGGCTAACAAAACAGACCTTGAAAAATTAATTGCTTCTCAGCAGACCGAGCTTGACGCAGTTCTTCTTTATCAGAAGCTCGCTGAGCTTACGGACAATGAGGAGCACAAAAAAACTCTTCTTTCAATGGCGGCTGACGAGGGCAGACACGCTTCTGTTCTCAAAGGAATAACGGGCGCACAGCTCAAACCGAAGGACACGCTTGCAAAGGCTGCAGCTGCTATGTATAAAATCGGCGGTAAGAAAGTTCTCTTCCCGTTTATGAGCGAATTTGAAATCAATTCATTTTTCAGCTATAAGAAATTTTTTACAAAATACCCCGAGATAACAAAAATCGCGTCTGACGAAATCAGACACGGTCATCTTTTA
>CAMNAP010000095.1 GCA_946531445.1 uncultured Clostridia bacterium | reverse complement strand
GGTACTATTAATTTAGTCATACAGAAAATAATAACTGCAAAAAGCAAAGTGTTATTTTGCAGTACGAAGGAGGAAAACGCTGTGATACAACAGGAAAGTCGTCTTAAGGTTGCCGACAACACAGGTGCAAAAGAAATTCTCTGTATCCGTGTTCCCGGCGGCTCAGGAAGAAAGTACGCCAACATTGGCGATGTCATCATTGCAACAGTTAAAAAGGCTGCTCCCGGTGGCGTTGTTAAAAAGGGTGAAGTTGTTAAAGCAGTCATCGTTCGTACAACTAAAGGTGTACGTCGTGATGATGGTCAGTATATTCGTTTTGACGAAAATGCTGCCGTAATTATTCGTGAGGATAAAACTCCTCGTGGCACACGTATTTTTGGACCCGTAGCAAGAGAGCTTCGTGATAAGGATTATATGAAGATTCTCTCACTTGCTCCGGAAGTACTTTAATGGAGGTGCACGAATATGAGTAAAATGTTTGTTAAGACCGGTGACAAAGTACAGGTTCTTTCAGGTAAGTCCAAGGGTGTTCAGGGCGAGGTTATCGCTGTAAGCCCTAAGGAGAACAAGGTTATCGTTAAGGGTGCGCAGGTAGTAACCAAGCACATCAAGCCTCACCGTATGGGTGAGCAGGGCGGTATCGTTGAGGTTGAATCAGCTATGTACGCATCAAAGGTTCAGTTAGTATGCCCCAAGTGCGGCGAAGCTACCCGCACAAACCACAAAAAGGGCGGAATCCGCGTTTGTAAGAAGTGCGGACACGAGTTTTAAGAAGGGAGGACATAACAAATGGCAGCAAGATTAAGAGAAGTTTATAAAAACGAAGTTGCTCCTGCACTCATGAAGAAGTTTGAGTACAAATCTGTTATGCAAATCCCGAAGCTTGACAAGATTGTAATCAACGTAGGCGCAGGCGAAGCTCGTGAAAATTCAAAGGTAATTGACGCAATCGTTAGTGACGTTACCCAGATTGCAGGCCAGAAGCCTGTAGTATGTAAGGCTAAGAAGTCAGTAGCTAACTTCAAGCTTCGTGAGGGTATGCCTATCGGCGTTAAGGTAACTCTCAGAGGAGACAAGATGTATGAGTTTGTTGACAGATTCTTCAATCTCTCTCTTCCAAGAGTACGTGACTTCAGAGGAATTAATCCTAATTCGTTCGACGGCAGAGGAAACTATGCTATGGGCATTAAGGAACAGCTTATATTCCCTGAAATCGACTATGATAAGATTGACAAGGTACGCGGTATGGATATCATTATGGTAACTACTGCGAACACCGACGAAGAAGCAAGAGAGCTCCTTTCACTTATGGGCGCTCCGTTTGCAACAGAGTAAGGAGGGATATCGTGGCTAAAACATCTATGAAGGCTAAGCAGCAGAGACCTGCTAAATATTCAACCAGAAGATACAACAGATGTAAAATCTGCGGTAGACCCCACGCTTATCTTCGTAAGTATGGCGTATGCCGTATCTGCTTCAGAGAGCTCGCTCACAAGGGCGAAATCCCCGGAGTAAGAAAGTCATCTTGGTAAGATTTGAGAATTGCTAAATTTATAAGGAGGAAATATCAATGCATATTACAGATCCAATCGCTGATATGCTTACAAGAATTCGTAATGCCAATTCAGCAAAGCACGATATAGTAGATATTCCTGCATCAAATATGAAGAAGGCAATCGCTCAGATTCTTCTTGATGAAGGTTATATCGCATCATATAAAGTTATTGAGGACGACAAGCAGGGCGTTATCAGAGTAACGCTTAAGTACGGCGAGAACAAGGCTCAGGTTATTACAGGCCTCAGAAGAGTTTCAAAGCCCGGTCTTCGTATCTACAGCTCAGTAGACGAAATGCCTAAGGTAATGAAGGGACTCGGAATCGCAATTATTTCGACCTCAAAAGGTATAATGACAGACAGAGAAGCCCGCAAGCAAAATGTTGGCGGCGAAGTATTAGCATTCGTTTGGTAAGGAGGTGCAGTAAGGATGTCACGTATCGGTTTAAAACCAATCGTTATTCCTGCCGGAGTTGATTTCAAAGTTGACGACGATAATACTGTTACCGTAAAGGGTCCGAACGGAACTCTTACACAGAGCGTCAACAAAGACATCACAATTGATGTAGACGGCAGCGAGGTTAAATTTTCCAGACCATCTGACGACAAGGAGCACAGAGCACTTCACGGTCTCTACAGAGCACTTGTTGCAAATATGGTTACAGGCGTTACAACAGGCTTTTCAAAGAAGCTTGAGGTTAACGGCGTAGGTTACAGAGTTCAGCTTCAGGGCAACAAGCTCAATATGAATCTCGGTTTCTCTCACCCCGTTATTATGGAAGCGCCTGAAGGTATAAAGATTGAATGCCCGAACCAGACAACTATCATTATCAGCGGCGCTGATAAGCAGAAGGTTGGCCAGTTCGCAGCTCAGGTTCGCGAGAAGAGACCTCCCGAGCCGTATAAGGGCAAGGGCATTAAATATGCTGAAGAGCATATCCGCCGTAAGGAAGGCAAAGCAGGTAAGAAATAAAGAAAGGAGTGACTTACAATGGTTTCAAGACAGGATTCTAACAAAGCAAGACAGAAGCGTCACATCCGTGTACGCGGTAAGATTAACGGTACAGCTGATTGTCCGAGACTTAACGTATATCGCTCCCTCGCAAACATCTATGCTCAGCTTATTGACGATGTTAACGGTGTAACACTTGCACAGGCATCAACAGTTGAGAAGGAGTTTACCGAGTACGGCGGAAACGTTGAAGCAGCTAAGGCTGTAGGTAAAAAATTAGCAGAAAGAGCCGCAGATAAGGGCATTAAGGAATGCGTATTTGACCGCGGCGGTTACGTATATCACGGCAGAGTTGCTGCACTTGCAGACGGTGCACGTGAAGGCGGACTTGAGTTCTAAGGAAGGGAGTAAATTGTTATGGTAAATAATAAGATTGACGTATCTTCAATAGAGCTTGAAGAAAGAGTAGTTTCCATCAACCGTGTATCTAAGACGGTAAAGGGCGGTAGAATTTTTAAGTTCTCAGCTCTCGTAGTAGTAGGCGACGGAAACGGACTCGTTGGCTTCGGAATCGGCAAATCAGGCGAGGTTCCGGACGCTATCCGCAAGGGCATTGAAGATGCTAAGAAAAACGTAATCAGAGTTTCACTCAGAGGAACAACAATTCCTCACGAAATCACCGGTAAATTCGGCGCAGGCGAAGTTCTTCTTATGCCGGCTCCAAAGGGTACCGGAGTTATTGCCGGCGGACCTGTTCGTGCCGTTGTTGAAACAGTAGGAATTAAGGATATCCGTACAAAGGCAATTCGTTCAAACAATCCTTGCAATGTTGTAAGAGCAACTATCAACGGTCTCAGCCAGCTCAGAACTGCTGAGGAGGTTGCTGCAATCAGAGGCAAGAGCGTTAAAGAAATCGTAGGTTAAGGAGGGGTTAACATGGCAGATGTAAAAATCAAGCTTACAAAGAGCTTAATCGGCTGTAAGAAAGACCAGATTGCCACAGCCCACTCACTTGGTCTTCGTAAAATAGGCAACGTAACAGTTCAGCCTGACAATGCACAGACACAGGGTAAAATCAAGAAGATTGTTCACCTTGTAACTATAGTAGAAGAATAAGGAGGAGGCAATTATGAAATTACATGAACTTTCTCCTGCTGAGGGCTCAAAGAAAGCCGTTAAGAGAATCGGACGCGGACCTGCTTCAGGTCAGGGCAAAACCGCAGGCAAGGGCCAGAAGGGTCAGAAGTCCCGTTCGGGTTACAGCAGACGTCCGGGCTTTGAGGGCGGTCAGATGCCTCTTCAGAGAAGACTTCCCAAGAGAGGCTTCAATAACATCTTTGCAACTGAGTATGCAATTGTAAACGTTTCAGACCTTGAAAAGAGATTTGAAGCCGGTGCAACAGTTGACGCTGAAAGCCTTATCGCATGCGGTCTTATCAAGAAGACTCTTGACGGTGTTAAGGTTCTCGGCAAGGGCGAAATCACTAAGGCTCTTACAGTTAAGGCTGATAAGGTAAGTGACGCTGCTAAGGCAAAGATTGAAGCAGCAGGCGGTAGTGTGGAGGTGCTTTAAGTGATACAAACTATTGTTAACGCATTTAAAGACAAAGACATCCGCAAAAAGCTTTTATTTACTGCATTTATCGTACTCATCTTCAGAATCGGCTCGGTAATTCCCGTTCCGTTCCTTGACATTGCTGATGAGATTAACATCGGTAAAGGCAACAACATTTTAACTTATCTGAGTCTGATGACAGGTAGCGCATTCACATACGGAACAATTTTCGCTATGTCAATCACACCTTACATCAACAGCTCAATTATTATGCAGCTCCTCGGAGTTGCCATCCCGGCACTTGAAAAGCTTCAGAAGGAAGGCGAAGAGGGCAGAAAGAAGATTAACACTATCACAAGAATAGTAACAGTTGTCCTCGGCCTTATGCAGTCTCTTGCATACTACTTCTTCCTTCGCTCAAGCGGCTATCTTATGAAGGCTGCTGACGGTACTGCTTTCACAGGCTTTGACGCTGTCTTCCAGGCAGTTGTAATCATTGCTGTTCTTACAGCAGGTACCGCAGTTATCATGTGGCTCGGCGAGCAGATTACAAAAGAGGGTATCGGCAACGGTATTTCAATCATACTCTTTGCAGGTATCGTTTCACGTTTCCCGACACTCATTGCACAGCTTTACGAATACTGGAAGCCAGGCCGTTTAGTTTACAGAATCTTAGTTCCTGTAGTAATCGTAGCTTTCGTTCTTATGATTGCATATATCGTTCTTGTTGATAATGCAGAAAGACGACTTCCGATTCAGTACGCTAAGAGAGTAGTCGGCAGAAAGATGTACGGCGGACAGAACACTCATATGCCTATTAAGATTAATATGAGCGGCGTTCTTCCGATTATCTTTGCATCATCCATCCTTTCACTTCCTGCAACTGTTCAGATGTTTATTTCAGAGGACAAGTACAAGGACACAGGCTGGGAGAAGTTCTTCAATATCTTCCAGGGTGATTCATGGTGGTATGCACTTATGTACTTCTTATTAATCATATTCTTTGCTTATTTCTACAGTACGATTCAGTACAATCCGATAGAGATGGCAAACAATCTTCGTAAGAGTAACGGCGCAATTCCTGGTATCAGACCCGGCAGACCTACATCGGATTATCTTATGAGAATTATCTCAAGACTCGTTCTTATCGGAGCGCTTATGATTTCCGTAGTAGCTCTCTTCCCGATTGTTTACTCGCTCATCTGTAAGGCAGCTATCCCGCCGCTTGAAAACGCGGACCCGAATACGCTGGCTGAACAGGGCGGTATGTCAATCAGCCTCGGCGGTACATCACTTATCATTCTTGTAGGTGTTGCACTTGAGACTGTAAGACAGCTCGAATCTCAGATGATGATGCGTCATTACAAAGGCTTCCTTGACCAGTAAAAAGGAAGATTCAGAAAGGAATATAAAATGAATTTGATACTTCTTGGCGCCCCGGGTGCCGGCAAAGGCACTCAGGCTGAAAAGATTTGTGAAAAGTTTAATATTCCTGCAATTTCAACGGGTAACATCATCCGTGCCGCTCTTAAGAACGGCACGGAGATGGGGCTTAAGGCTAAGGCTTATATGGAAGCAGGCCAGCTTGTTCCCGATGATGTTGTAATCGGAATTATCAAGGACAGACTTAAGGAAGACGATTGTAAGACAGGTTTTATTCTTGACGGTTTTCCGAGAACTATTCCGCAGGCGCAGGCGCTTGAGGATATGGGAGTCAAAATAGACAAGGTTGTTGATATTGAGGTTCCCGACGAGAAAATCACAGCAAGAATGTCAGGCCGCAGAGTGTGTTCAAAATGCGCTAATTCATACCATCTTCTTTATAAGAAGCCTCAGGTTGAAGGCATTTGTGACGCATGCGGCGGCGAATTAGTTCAGCGTAAAGACGACGCTCCCGAAACAGTACAGGCACGTCTTGTTGAATATCACGAGATGACAGAGCCTCTCAAGGACTTTTACAGCAAGCTCGGTAAGCTTGTAATAGTTGATGGTCAGGAAGAGGTTGCCGACACAACGAGACTCGTTTTTGCAGCTTTGGAGGATTAACATGATAGTGCTAAAAAGCAGCAGAGAGCTTGAGCTTATGAAGGAAGCTTGCGTTATTTCTGCTCAGGCTCTACAGTTAGCAGGAGAGGCAGTTAAAGAGGGCGTATCAACATACGAGATTGATAAAATTGCTTATGATTTTATTATAAAGTGCGGCGCAAAGCCGAACTTCCTCGGATATGGCGGATTCCCTGCAACTGCATGTATATCCGTAAACGATGAAGTTATTCACGGCATACCGAGTAAGAAACGTATAATCCGCGAGGGCGATATTGTTTCAATAGACCTCGGAGCTACAAAAAACGGCTATAACGGCGATAATGCCGCTACATTTATCTGCGGGTCTTGCTCGCCCGAGATAAAGCGGCTGGTAGACACAACACGCGAATCCCTTTATAAAGGAATTGAAGCGGCTGTGCCCGGCGGCAGAATCGGAGATATAGGAAATGCTGTTCAGACTTACTGCGAGGAGCGCGGCTTCTCGGTAGTAAGAGATTTTGTAGGACACGGCGTCGGAACTAAGCTTCATGAAGAACCAAGTGTACCGAACTTCGGACACGCAGGTCGTGGTATCCGACTATTACCCGGAATGACATTGGCTATTGAACCGATGATAAATCTGGGAACTCATAAGGT
>CAMNAP010000094.1 GCA_946531445.1 uncultured Clostridia bacterium | reverse complement strand
CCGTCAGGCTTTAAGGTTGCAAAGCGCTATTCAAAGAAGGTTAAACTAACGTGGAAATCAGTGAGCAACGCGAACGGTTATCAGATTCAATACAGCACAAAGAAGAGCTTTAAAGGTGCAAAAACAGTAAATGTTAAGGGAGCAAAGAAAACGTCTTACACCGTTAAGAAACTCAAGGCAAAGAAGAAATACTACGTTCGTGTTCAGGCATATAAAAAGGTGGGAACAAAGTATTATTTCTCAGGCTGGTCAAATATTAAGTCCGTTAAAACAAAAAAATAAACCTTAAATAGAAAAACTAAAACGCTTCTCTTATATTAAAAGAGAAGCGTTTTTATTCTATGCAGTTATTTTCTTTTCGTCGGGGAAGAGCTCGCTAAAGCTGATTTTGTTCATTTTTGAAGCAATGAGATATGCAATAATCATAAGAAGAATTGCAATCTGAACGGCAAGGAAAATGTAACAGATAACCGAAACTGCCGTTGAGCCGCCTCTTGTCTGCTTCATATCGCCTTTAGGCATTGCGCTTTCAGTTGCTGAAAGCTGAACGATTTCCGCCGCGTCGCTTTCAAGCGAGGTATTAGAAGAATTCTTTGACTCTTCGCTGTTATCCTGTGACGGAGCCTGCGGCTGCTGTGCGTTGTTGTCAGGAGTTTGCTGAGAATCACCTCGCGGAGCCTGAGGCTGTTGTGCGTTGCTGTCAGGCGCTTGCTGAGAATCACCGCTCGGAGCCTGCGGCTGCTGTGTGTTGCTGCCGGGTGACTGCTGCTGAGAATTACCGTTCATATCGGGACGTCCGCTGTTGCTGTTGCCGTTAGGTAATCCCTTTTCAAATTTGCCGTCTGACGAGCTTCCTTCTCTTTCTCTGTCAAACTGAACAATTCCCGAGGGCATTTCTGCTCTTCTCGTTTGCATTCCCGCGTAGCTGTAGGTGACTGCGCTTGTTCCAATCATCACTACCGCCATTGTTACCATAATTGTGTTTTTAATACTTCGTTTCATAAAATTCATCCTTTCTTCAATTGTTTTATGTTTTGCTAAGCTCTTAGCTTGACTGAATAATAACCGATTAATCTTAAACGAAAATTAAAAAAACAAAAAGTCTCAGAAAAATTTTTCCGAGACTTTTTAAGCTTATAGTTACTTATCCTTTGCAGGCTTTTTACATTTAATGTAGCCCATTCCGTTTCCGTAAAGCTCAACAAAATGCTGCCAGCCGGGGCTTTTTCTTTCATTACCCGTTTCAACAAGATACCAACGTCCGTAAAGCTTAACCTCACACCAGAAGTGATTGATAACTGTACCTGAATATGAGCTCTTTCGTGTGCCCTCAATTATTCTTGCCTCATATCCGAGGTAGGTGAGCACCTTTGCCATAGCGCCGTTGTACTGAAGACACTGTCCCATCTTTTTGTTGAAAATTGCGTCAACGTAAGAGCGGTTACCCATCTTATATTTGTAATCGTATTTTACCTTTGAATGAATCCAGTTAAACGCGTAACGCGCCATTTCTTCTCTTGAAGGATTCTTTCCTTTATATTTGTTATAGAAAAACTTTTTGATTATTTTTTTATCTTTCTTAGTAAGCTTTTCTTTCCAGTGTACCTTTGCTTTTTTACCGCGAACGGAAACAACCTTAACGGTTTTGCTCTTTGAGCGCGGAACACTTTTTAAAAGAACCATAGGGTCGTGGCTGCTCAGATAAAGACTGTCTCCCTCAACGCTTCCCCAGTAGGGTGTAACTGTTATATCGAGCGAATAATTTTTAGCCGCGTTTTTTATTGTATAGCTTGCGGCTGTAGTATTAACCGATTTAACTGCAGAGGACTTCTTTGTTTTCATATTAAATGAAGAATACTGAATGTTGATTTTTGAAGCCCCGATTTTTTTAAAATTAATTATTACCTTATCTTTCTTTGTTGTAACTGTTGCGTAATTCTCGCTGAGAAATACAGCATTTTCAACGTCGTCACATTTTGAAAGATAAGTCTTTGAATTATAATTAAAGTATGGATAAACCTTAAAGTTAACTGCGTAACCGTTTGCTGACGGTGCTTTTACTGCGCATTTATATTCGTATGAATACTCATCGGTTGAATAATAACCGTTAGCTGCAACGTTTTTAACAAATTTGTATGCGCCTCCGTTTGTTGAAGCGTAAACGCTGAAGCCGTCAAGATACTTAATGCTGTATTTTGAAAGCATCCAGTAGATAACAGCCTGAGAGCCTGAAGCGTAAGTGTAAGCGTCTCTTTCAAAGTCAAATAAGTAATTTAAATCGGGGTAAGCCGTAACCTCGTTTGACCATTTGGAGTATACCGTTTTTGAGGTGTTATAATCGTAATAGTACAGCCTTACTCTGAATGTGCTTACCGTTTTAGGCATAAGGCCTACATTAATAACTTCATCAAAAGCCTGCGTTTCGCTTTCCGACCAGCTACCGTCGCTGTTTTTAGTCTGTACTTCAGCGACTTCATAAAGGTAGGGGTTGTTAATTGTTAAAGATAATTCAGCGCTTGATTCATCGCCGGCAGTAACCTTTACTTCAAGCTCAGCCTCCTGCGCGAAGGCGCTCAGGGGAAGAGAACTGAAAGACATTACAAATGCAAGTATTACCGCTAAAAGCTTAACTGTTTTTTTCATTTTTACTCCTCGTTCTGAAATATTCCGTTTATAACTGCTTCGTAAACCTTTGCAGGATTTGAAATGAATTTTTCTTTAATTATTTCAGCCTGTTCATATGTTGCCGCGAAAAGCTTAAGGCGCATAAACTCTGTATCCTTGTCGCCTATAATCATATTTACAAAGTAGCTGTTTTCGCCCTTTTCAATTTCAACCGAATTCTCGCGGCGAAAGCGCTCCTTTGCAATAATCTTGTGTACAAGTGCAACGCTCTTGCTTCTTATAGTGTACGGCAAATCCTTTTCAACAAGCTCAATTTCAGCGCCGGTATTCTTGTTTAGAGAAAGCTGCTTGTCCTCACCCTCAATTATCGTTCCGCTCTTTTTCAGCTTGTCTATTGCGTCTGAAACTTCAAAATAATTTGCAATTCCGCTTTCGTTCATTGCCTGAAGAATTATTTCTGCCGTAACCTTTTCGTTTACGTTTTCAACAATATAGCATATTAGAAGATAAATTGAATTAACACTTCTGAGCCCGCCGTCCTTAACTCCGCCCATAAAGGCGTCAAAATGAAGACGCGGGTCAATTTCGTTTTCGCTTAATTCTTCTAAATTGTTAATGTTTTTTTCGTCCATTTTTATCACCGAAAAGAGTATATCACATTTTACTTAAACTTGCAAACTATTAATATATAATGTATAATATATTTTCAGTTAATATATAAGAGGAAAGATTTATGGTATCACTGTCCCGCCGCCTTAAAGCGTGCGCAGATTTGGTAAGGGAAGGGAAAAGTCTCGCCGATGTCGGTTGTGACCACGGCTATGTTCCCGTTTACCTTGCCGAAAACGATATAATTGAAAGCGCCGTTGCGTCCGATATAAACGAAAAACCGCTTATGTCCTGTCGCGCGCTTGTAAACGAGCACGCGCTGAACGGAAAAATTAAGTGCGTTTTGTCTGACGGGCTGATTAATGTAAGCAAAGATGATATAGACGATATTCTTATTGCGGGAATGGGCGGCGAGCTAATTGCCGACATTCTTTCAAAATGTCCTTATGTTAAGGAAAAACATCTTATTTTAAATCCTATGACTCACCCCGAGCTTGCAAGAAAATGGCTCTATGAAAACGGCTTTGAAATTGAAAACGATATAGTCGTTGCAGATTCAAAGCACCACTACAGCGTTTTTGACGCATATTATACGGGAAACGCCCAAGCCCCCGACGATGTAAAATGCTTTCTCGGTAAGATAGACGATTTTTCCGATAGGGAATACTTTATACATCTGTTAAACTACCTTTCAAATAAAGAAAAGGGCGGAAAGGATTACTCCGCTTTAATCACGCTTATAAAGGAGAAAATTCAATGACAACTGTAAAGAATATTTACGATTACATAAATTCAGTTGCGCCTTACGATACGCAGGAGGAGTGGGACAACTCGGGCCACCTTGTAGGAGATTTCAGAAAAGAGGTTAAGCGCTGCGTTATGGCGCTTGACGCAACAAAGGCTGTGTGTAAATACGCTGCCGATATCGGCGCGGATTTAGTCCTTACTCACCACCCGGTTATCTTTTCGGGGCTTAAGGCTGTAAAGTCTGACAGCGCTGTTTACACTCTTGCAAATTCAGGGATTTCAGCGCTTTGCGCCCATACAAATTTTGACTTTGCCCAGGGCGGTATTAACGATAATTTAGCACAGCTTCTCGGCCTTGTTAACCCCGTGCATATTGAAAACTCGTTTCTTGTAAAGGGCGAGCTTGACGCGCCTATGAGCATTGACGATTTAGCGGAATATGTAGAGGAAAAGCTCGGCTGTGCGGGTATAAGATATACCGATACGGAAAAGCTCATTAAAACAGTAGCTGTAGGCGGCGGAGCTTGTGAGGAGTATGTTGAAGAGGCGCTTGGCGAGGCTGACTGCTTTATTACGGGCGATATGAAATACCACGCAATGCTCGACGCAAGCGAAGAGGGCTATCCCTTAATTTCAGCAGGTCATTTTGAAACCGAAAATGCGGCGTTTCTTATGCTTAAGGAAAGACTTGAAGCGGTGTTTACAGACGTAGAATTCGTTGTTGCACCTGTATCTAATCCGATAAAATCAACAAATAACTGATAATTGCTATGTTTGACGGAATATTTTTATATCTGATAAAAAATGAAATAGAGGAGCAGCTGCTTGGCGCAAGAGTTGATAAGGTTTATCAGCCCTCGCGCGACGAGCTTCTTTTCACGTTCAGAACATATGAGGGCGTACAGAGGCTTATGCTTTCCGCGCGTGCTGACAGCGCAAGAATTCACCTTACAAATCAGCGCTTTGAAAATCCTAAAAATCCGCCAATGCTTACAATGCTTCTCAGAAAGCTTCTTTCGGGAGCAAAGCTTCAAAGCGTTGAGCAGGACGGCTTTGAGCGAATTCTCACACTTGTTTTTGACGCAAGGGACGAGCTCGGCGACCCGGTAATATATAAGCTTATAATTGAAATTATGGGGCGCCACAGCAATATTATTCTCGTTAACGAAAGCGGCGTAATAGTTGAGTGCATAAAGCGTATAGACGAAACTAAATCAAGCGTTCGCGAGGTTTTGCCGACTCTGCGCTATGAGCTTCCGCCCCAGCAGAAAAAAATGAATATTCTTAAAGACAGAATAGGCGATATAGACAAAGCTATTCTCGCTCAGAATACTAAAAAATCAAAGGCGGCGCAGGTGGTACTTCAGGGTATTTCGCCGATAGTTGCAAGAGAGCTTGAAAACGGTATGGGACTCTATGAGCTGAGAGACGCCGTAGCTTCACCCGAGCCCACAGCCGTTATTATTGACAAGCCGAAGGATTTTACATTTTTTAAGCCCCGTCAGTACGGCGATTTGTGTGAGCTTAAGAGCTTTGAAACCTGCAGCGAGCTTGTGGATTATTTCTACTACGAGCAGGTAAAAATTGAAAGAATCCGACAGCGCAGTAACGACCTTTTTAAAAAGCTTACAACACTTCAGGAGCGTGCCGTAAGAAAAGCAGTAAACAGAAAAAATGAGCTTGAGGAATGTAAGGGCAAGGAACAGCTGAAAATCTGCGGCGACCTTATTAATTCAAACCTTTACAGTCTTGAAAAAGGCTCGCTTTACTACGATTTGCCTAATTATTACGACAATAATAATATACTGAGAATTCCTGCAGACCCGACACTTACTCCGTCTCAGAACGCGCAGAAATACTATAAGGAATACCGCAAAAAGCAGATAGCCGAGGATAAGCTACTCGGCTTTATAAAGCAGGCGGAGGAAGAGGCGGTATATCTTGAAAGCGTAATTGACGAGCTCTCAAGAGCCGAAACCGACAGAGAGATTACTGCTATAAAAGAAGAGCTTGCAAACGCGGGCTTCCTTTCAAAAAGCGGACGTAAAAAGTCAAGGGATAAAAAGCTTCCGCCGAGAAAGTTTGTAACCGACAGCGGATATACAATTTTTGTCGGACGAAACAATGTTCAAAATGATGAGCTGACGCTTAAAAGAGCAAAGAATTATGATATGTGGTTTCATGTTAAGGATGCAGCGGGAAGCCATGTTATAGCAGTTTCGGATAAAGCGAAGCCGTTTGATGATAAGATTATACGTCAGGCGGCAATGCTTGCGGCTTTCTATTCAAAGGCGCACGCCTCATCAAACGTTGCGGTTGATTATACAATAGTTAAAAATGTTCACAAGCCAAACGGCGCAAAGCCCGGTATGGTAATTTACGACGATTATAATACAGAGTATGTAACGCCGAACGAAGAAGAACTTAAGGAGATAAAGGAAATTGAGTAATACCGCCATAATACTGGGCGCCGGTTCGGGCACAAGAATGAAAAGTACAAAAAATAAAATGCTTCTTGAAATCTGTAATAAGCCCGTAATTCAGCGAAGCGCCGAAGCGTTTCTTGACGTTCCCGATATTGACGAAATAATTATTACCTGCAAAGAGGAAGAACTTGATGAATTTGAAAAATGTGCTAAAATAAGCAATAAAATCAGATTTGTTATCGGAGGCTCAACCCGTCAGGAAAGCGTAAAGAACGCCGTTAAAACAATTAAAGACTGCGACCTTGTTATCATTCACGACGGCGCAAGACCGCTTATTCTTAAAGACGACATTTTAAACGCAATCAGTGGCGCAAAGGAATTTGGCGCATCTGCTGTAGGAGTTCCCGTAAA
>CAMNAP010000093.1 GCA_946531445.1 uncultured Clostridia bacterium | reverse complement strand
CCTATATCTGACAAAAAATATAAATAACAAATATAAAAAAGAAGGCTGACTCATTGGGTCACCCGTCATAAGGAAAGTTAGGTTTTTTATTTCTTTATGACCGGCGACCCTTGGTCAACCTTCTTTTTATGGATTGCAGGAGCTGCAGGGCTCGTAGCCGCTGTCAATTAAATCCTGACGTTTGCCGTTGAATACCTTTTTGTTTTTCTCGCTAATATCCTTAACGGAATCGCAGTCGGGTCTGTGGAATTTTTTACTGTTTACATTAAGAACATAGCTTGCGTTTTTACTTTTAGAGGTTGCAGTCTCTTTTTTGTCAAGGTGATTCTTGCCTGTTTTGTAGTCAATTGCTACCTGCGGCTGAACATTGTAGCAATAAACGTTAAAGCGTATAGCCTTTCCGCCGTCCTCAATTGAAAATGCTTCCATTTGCACGCCGCGGGCGACGAGCTCATTGCCGCTGAAAATCGGAGTTACTCTGTATAAAACGTGATTGTTAGTCTCTCTTACATAGTTGCCGACTGACTCTTCAAAGGGGAGCATTCCCTCTGTATTCATATAACGGGTTCCCGTGATGAGATTATAGGGGTTTGCGCCTTCTCCCGCAAGCTGATAGGCGATAAGATGACATCGGTTATAAAGGCTTTCACCGTCTACAAAATCATAGCGGGAGGTCTGCCAGCCCGTAGGCTTTATTGCACTAATTGAATCTCTTTCCCCGGTTGGCATTAGGTCAGTGCCGATACAGGCAATACACTCTGTACATCTGCCGAGCGAGTCAAGCTTTCCGTAGCTTTCGTATGATTTTGCTTTGAGCTGTTTTTCAGTAAAATCGGGATTGTTATTGTTTATTACAACGTAAGGTCTGCCCTCATATTCGGGGATTTTATCAAGCGAGTAGCTTTTTTCATTTAATTCTACAGCGCTGCTGTTGTGGGCGGTAGTTGTATAATCCTCAAGATTATGCCCCGAGAAGAGGCTTACGCAAATTACTGCAATTATAGCCGTAATTGCCGCGGCGGCAGTTGAAATAATTGCGCGTAGTCTTTTTTTATTCATAGCTTTCTCCGTCAAATTATTTATACTCTTATAATATCATATTGCACATCTTCATTCAATCAGTAATGCAGTTTTATTTTTTTATTTTCAAATTCAAAAACTATTACGCTGCAGCAGATTATCATTAAAACGCTGAACGCTGTACCGCCCGAAGAGAGCGCGTTTGTGTGTGGCGCAACATTATTAAAAACCGCAGTGCTTTCGGGAAAAATATAAAGATACGCCCTGCAAAGGATGAATGAAATTGCGGCACATAAAATCCTTCCCGACAGAAAGGAAAGATAGCCGATTTTCATTTTAGTAAGAAAGGGAAGAAGCTGAAGATGAATACATATACCGCCGAAGGCTATATACATTGCGGCAAAATCAATGCTTACAGTATTTTCGCCGCAAACGCCGTTTGTTATTTCAAGCAGGGGAATAACTGTTCGGGGCGGGTGAATGATATTTGTAATAACTGAAAAAAGCGTTATGTAAGCGCACATTACCGCGAGCGCCTTAACCGTTACTTCAACCGACTTACAGAACGCTTCAACGTTATCGGGATAGCTGTAATTTGCTTTAGCTTTTTTTGAAACGGGTTTGCTTTTTATACCTGTTATGAGTGCCGTGAGAAGCGAAGCTATGACGTTTGTACAGTAAAGAAGAACGCCCGTTTTTGTGTTGCCGTATACAACTGTACCTACTCCGGTGATAATAAACGCCGCGCCGCCGCAGACGTTAAAGGTCATTATTCTTTTTGCTTCATTTTCGCTGATTAGTTTTCTTTCAAACAGCGATAGAGTCAGCATTGCGCCTGACGGATAGCCGCTGATAAGCCCGAGTATTACCGCGCCCGCGCTTTCACGCGGAAGCTTTAGTATCCTTTCAAACGGAAATGAAAACGCTTTTTCAAAAAGTCCCGACAGCCTTGATTTAATAATGAAATTACAGATAATAAGAACAGGCAGCAGGGAGGGCAGAATTACACCCTCACATATGCCGAAGCCGAGCTTTGCGCCCTGACGGGCTTCGTCTGAAAATACGGTAAGAATAATAATAAAAATAAACAGTGCCGAGCAAAGCGCCGCGTCGCTGATATTTTTTATTTTTGTATACATACAATCACCGCTAAATTATATGCAAAAAGCAGAGACGTTAAGCCTCTGCTTTTGTAAGATAATTTGCGTTTTCAATAAGAGTATTGAGTACGTCCTCGCCGCATTTCTTTTTTATTGCGCTTACGCCTGCCTCATAGTCGGGCGCCCTTGTGTCAAGGTTATGACAGTCCGAGCCGATGAAGTGAATTTTACCCGCGTCAAGAAGCTTGAAAAGCTTTTTTCTTATACTGCGCGGCGCGTCTGAAAACGAGCTTATATTAACCTGCGTAAGACAGCCCATTTCTATATAGTCGTCAAGCGTGTACTTGCCTTCCATTAAAGCTTTATATCGTTCTATATGGGCGAGGACAGGCTTGATTTTATAATCACAGTATAGATTCATAAGTCTGTCATAATCAGAACTGCCGAAGGAAGCCGAAAACGGATGCTCAATGAGAACGTATCTTGAATTGCCGATACAGAGTCTGTCAAGCGAATCGTTATTGAAAAGATAATCGCTTATATAAACCTCCGCGGCGGGGATAAGCTCAACGCTGTCATCGGGCATAGCTTCGCTCAGCCTCTGAAATGCCTTGTCACGCCTTTTAAGGAAATCATCAAGCGAGATTTCATTTGAGTAATAATGGGGTGTGAGAACAATTCGCTTTGCACCCTGTGCCTTGAGGCGTTCAATCATTTTGAGGCTTGTTTCAATATCCTGCGAGCCGTCGTCAACATGGGGCAGAATATGACAGTGCATTTCTACTAAGTTGTTAATATACATATTAATTAACCGTTATTGTTTCCCGGCGAATTTGTGTTGTTGGGCGCGGGACCGTAACCGCCGTACTGTCCGTTGTTATATCCGTAGCCATAGCCATATGCACCGCCGTAACCGCCGTAGCCATAGCCGCCGTAACCGTAACCGCCGTAACCGTAGCCGCCGTAACCGTAACGGCTGTAACGTCCGTAGCGTCCGTAGTTTCCGTACTTATACTTTCCGCCTGCTCTGGTTTCGGTGAAGTTTACAACAAAGCCGAGAATCTTGGCGTCAATAAACTCAAGTGAGGCGATAGCTCTTTCAACCTCGGGATGAGTTGAAGAATTATATCTTACAATAAGAACTACACCGTCAGACTCTCTGATAATCGGAAGCGCGTCAGATACGATGTTAATTGGCGGAGTATCAATGATAATGTAGTCAAAATCATTTGATATTTCCGTCAGGAATTCGTGCATTGGCTCGCTGCCGAGAAGCTCTGCGGGGTTTGGCGGAATAGTACCCGAACAGATAATTGAAAGGTTTTCAAATTCAGTCGGGTGGACAATTGAGAATAAATCAATATGCTCTTTCTGTACGCCTGATACGGTAGAGCCGATATAGTCGGTAAGACCGGGTGTGTTTGAAACTGAAAAATAGTGGTGAATTTTCGGCTTACGAAGGTCGGCGTCTATAAGAAGAACTCTCTGACCTGCCTGAGCAAAGGTTATAGCAAGGTTAACCGTTGAGGTTGTTTTGCCCTCGCCTGCAACAGAAGAGGTAATAACTATAGTTTTACAGCCCTTCTTCATTACCGAAAACATTATATTTGCACGAATGCTCTTGTACGCTTCCTCAACCTTGAACTTAAGCGAGGGGCTGAGAGAAAGGTTATTGAGCAGTGCTCTTGAACTGCCCGAAGAGGAGGAAGCTCTTTTTTTATTCCGACGTTTTGACATAATCGCTTACTCCTTTCGCACTTTGTGTCTGATAAAGTCTTGACTCGAAATTCGGGATTGAGCCGAGAACAGGGATTGAATACTTTTCCGTAAGCTCTTCGCCCGACTTGATTCTTACGTCAAGAAGAGTTCTGAGAACAATGTAAGCTATTGCAAGAACGGCGCCTACAAGAGCCGCAAGCATCATCTTTTTGGGATAGTTCTTGCTTTCTGCACTTGTTGAACGCATTGCTCTGTCCTCAACTGAAGAACGGACAAGACCGTTATTCTTTTCTTTCATCATCCTGGGAACGGTTGTTTCAAGCTGCTTTGCGATTCTATAGGAAAGCTCGGCGTCGTTAGTTGTTACGCTTATCTTGAACATAGCCGTTGATTCTACCGAAGTTATCTCAAGCTTTCCCAGAACGGTGTCAGCATCATAATTTGCGTTGTACGTTTCGTTCATATCCTCTGACAGAGTTTCGGCAAACTTATTAGTCTGCATAATCTCAATGTAAGTATCAAGCATACGCATAGCGTAGTTCATCTTACTTGTATTTGAGGAACGCACGATTTCGCCGTTTGATGAGGCAGCCGCAACATCGTCGTTTCCGTCGGTTGCGTAAGCTAAAAACTCAACCTTTGATGTAAATGTCTGCTTGGTGAAATTAGCGGTGTAGAAATAGCCTGCAAGCGCGCCGATAAGCGCAAATAAAACAACAAGCTTCCACCTTCGCATTATAGCAAACAGTATTTTCTGAACATTGGAATCTAAATTCATAATATTCTCCGCCTTGTGTTATGATTAAAATTAATCTAAATTATATATTACTTTAATGTATTTTGTTTGTCAATTAACGAAATGTAAATATTATAATAATTTTGTCGTGTATTTTTTGTTTAAGCTGTCATTTACTTTATTTATTATTTATGTTATAATCCCAAATATAAACAAGTTTTGAGGTGATATAGTGGAAATCTGTGTTTTCGGCGCTGCAAGTAAGGTTATTGATGAAAAATACATTGACGCAGTTGAAGAAATGGGAGAATACCTTGCTAAAAGAGGACATAATCTTGTGTTCGGCGCAGGGTGTACAGGCTTAATGGGAGCCGCTGAAAGAGGCTTTAAAAAGGGCGGCGGAAAAACTCACGGTGTTATACCGACTTTCTTTAAAGGAACGCTCAGCGATTTTGTTGACTGGAACTGCGACAAAATGACGTACACCGAAACAATGCGGGAAAGAAAGGCAGTAATGGAGAAAGAGTCGGACTGCTTCATTATCACTCCGGGCGGAATAGGAACATTTGAGGAGTTCTTTGAGGTGCTTACTTTAAAGCAGCTCGGCAGACACACTAAGCCGATTGCGCTTTATAACGTTGACGGATACTATGACAATATAGAAAATGCAATTGATTATTCGGTTGAAACAGGATTTATAAAAAAGCACTGCAAGGCGCTTTACAGAATTTTTGACAGCCTTGAGGAAATGGCTGATTATATTGAAAACGACGACGCTGATTACAATGTGGAAGATTTGAAGTGACAGATATGAAAAGAATACTTTGTATAATTATGTGCGCCGCTTTAGCGCTGTGCTTTGCTTCGTGTAAGGCGGATAAAAAATCCGGCGGCAGCGAAGGAGAGGCGGCTGTTAGTGAAAGCGTAACAAAACAGGCACAGGCAACAACAAAAGCCGCAAACGCCCCGAAGGCTGAGATTATTCCTCAGAATAACGAGGACGTGAGAATAACCGTTTTGAAGAATCACGAAACATTCACTCTCGGCGAGGGCAACGACGACGGTTACATAAACAAAAGCGCGGGCTTTAAAATCGAGGGACTCGGCAGTGAATGGCGAGAGAGCAGTCCGCAACAGATTGCCAACATCTTTGATTCGGGCGTTGACCCGAGTACAGGAAAGGCGTACTCCTCAAACAGCGAGGACGGAAGTCAGAACTACCTTTACGACATTATGTATACCAACGTGAAAACCGACGAGGTAATGTCCGTTTCGCTTCTTGAATACAGCGGTGAGACGGCGCTTGACGATGAAATTCCAATGGGCGGTACAAGCAGCAGTATTGACGGCTTCACCGATAAGGAAGAGCTTATTTACCTTAATTTTGCAGGCAAAAAGGTTTCCTGTAAAAAGGTGAATTACGTTAAAACAAAGAATATTGCTAAGGTTCCCGACGTAACGGAATATGAAATATATATGATGTCATCAAGCTGTAAGCAGGTTATTAAAATTGTAATAGTCTGCTTTGACGGACAGCCGAATATAGACGACATATTAAAATACTTCAAAAGCACAGAATAAAAAATAGAGGGATTTTGCACAATAAATCCCTCTATTTTATTTGAGTAATTCTATCCTTTTTTACAAGAAAGACGTGCCTGGATATATCCATCATCGCCTTGTCGTTCATAGAATCAGTGTAGAAGTTTTCAATCTCGGCGTCGGGGAAGAGCTCATTAAAATACTTAACCTTGTTGTCAAGAAAACAGAGCCTTTTGAATTTGCCTGTATTTTCATCAATTGAGGAGCCTACATAATGCTTAAAACCCACTCGCTTTGAAATCTCTTCAAGAATGAAATCAAGCGTTCCCGAAACTATAATGTCGTTCTCTTTTTGAACCTCTTTATACCAGGGTTTTATACGCTTTTCGTTTTTATTCCAGAAATCAACTATGTTCTCGGCAGGGTTGTCAAGGTTAACATAGTATCCCTCAAGGAAGGTAGCGTACGCCTTTATTGCCTCGTCTACAGTGAAAAGGTGACAAGCGTCTTTAAACGCGATAAATAAAAGCTTCGGTACGTATTTCCAGATTTTAGGGTCGTGCTTTATGTAGTACATTATGTAATCTATGAGTGTTTCGCCGTCATAGATTGTGTTGTCAAAATCGTAAACATTAACCTTCATATCTATTTTTTATCATTAATCGTGTTTAGTGTCAAATAAAAAAATGATGACAAAAAAATAAAAATATGATA
>CAMNAP010000092.1 GCA_946531445.1 uncultured Clostridia bacterium | reverse complement strand
AATTTGACATTGAATGATTTTATTAATATAATAACGTTGATATGAAAAAGCTATTGGTATTTCTTAAGGATTACAAAAAAGAGTCTGTACTTGCCCCTGCGTTCAAAATGCTTGAAGCAAGCTTTGAGCTTATTGTTCCGCTTATCGTAGCGGCAATAATTGACGGCGGTATAGTAAAAGGTAATATGTCGGTTGTCTACAGCCGCGCAGGTGTGCTTATACTCCTTGCGGTTGTCGGAATGGTGTCTGCAATTACTGCCCAGTATTTCGCCGCAAAGGCGGCTACGGGCTTTGCAACAAAGCTGAGGCACGCCCTTTTTGATAAAATTCAGTCGCTGTCCTTTACAGAGCTTGACAGGGCGGGGACCTCAACGCTTATAACGCGTATGACAACAGATGTAAACAGTGCTCAGAGCGCCGTAAATATGACGCTCAGACTTTTCCTGCGCTCTCCTTTCATAGTTGCGGGCGCTTTTGTTATGGCGGCTTCAATTGACCTTAAGGCAAGCCTTATCTTCCTCTGCGTAATTATTCTTCTTGGAGCCGTCGTTTTACTTATAATGAAAACAAGCGTTCCTATGTACAGACGCGTTCAGGAGGCGCTTGACGGCGTAACGCTTTCAACAAGGGAAAATATTACGGGCGCAAGAGTTATCCGCGCCTTTACAAGCGAAGATGAGGAGTACAGAAAGTTCAGCGAAAAAAACAACCTGCTCGCTCATTTCCAACGCGTAGTAGGAAGGGTTTCCGCGCTTATGAATCCCGTAACCTACACTATAGTAAACCTCGGCGTTATTGCGCTTATCTATTACGGCGCAGGCGCTGTAAATACAGGCGCGCGTTCTCAGGGACAGGTAGTTGCGCTTTATAACTATATGAGCCAGATTCTTATTGAGCTCATTAAATTTGCAAATCTTATTGTTACTATAACAAAGGGCTTCGCCTCAGGCGGAAGAATCTCTCAGGTGCTTGAGTATGAAAACACGCTTGAGCACATCGACAACAGAGAAAAGACAAATTCCCACGCCGTAGAATTTAAAAACGTATCCTTTACCTACAGCGGTGCGGGCGAGGAGAGCCTGAGCGATATTTCGTTTACTGCAGACAGGGGAGAGGTTATCGGTATAATCGGCTCAACGGGAAGCGGTAAATCCTCGCTCGTTAGTCTTATTGCCCATTTCTATGATTCAACAAGCGGTCAGGTAACCGTAGACGGAGTTGACGTAAGGGCGTACAGCGACGAGGAGCTTAGGGGGAAAATCGGTTTTGTTATGCAAAAGGCTGTCCTCTTCAGCTCTACCGTTCGCGAAAATATTCAGTGGGGCAAGGAAAACGCAACAGACAGCGAAATTGATGAGGCGCTAAGAATCGCTCAGATTTACTCTGCTATTTATGAAAAGGACGGGCTTGACACCGTTATTGAACAGGGCGGCTCAAACCTTTCGGGCGGTCAGAAGCAGCGCCTTTCAGTAGCGCGCGCATTAGTCGGAAAGCCTGAAATTATTGTGCTTGACGACAGCGCCTCGGCGCTTGACTTCGCAACCGAAAAGGCTATGCGCGAAGCAATTCTCTCGCTTGATTACAAGCCGACTCTTTTCATAGTTTCACAGCGCTGCTCCTCAATTCTCACAGCCGATAAAATCATAGTTCTTGACGACGGCAAGTGCGTCGGCGCAGGAACAAATGAAGAGCTCCTTAAAAGCTGTGACGTATACCGCGAAATCTATTATTCGCAGTTTGAAAAGGAGGAGACGGTATGAGCAATAAAGAAATTCTCAAAAAAGTTTTATCCTTCGTAAAAAGGTATTCGGCGTATATTTCTCTTTCGATACTCTGCGCGCTCATCAGCGTTGCGGGAGGGCTGTATGTGCCTATTCTTATAGGCCGTGCGGTTGACTGTATAATCACAAAAAACAACGTTGATTTCAATACTGTTATCTCAATTCTTATTGAAATTGCAGTTATCATTGCCGCCTGCGCAATAGCTCAGTGGGTAATGAATGCCTGCAATAACAAGGTTACGTTCGGCGTAGTCCACGATATGAGAGACAGAGCCTTTGCAAAAATAGAAACGCTTCCGCTTTCTTTTATTGATTCGCACAAGTCGGGCGATATCGTCTCAAGAGTAATAGCTGACGCCGACCAGTTTGCCGACGGTCTGCTTATGGGCTTTACTCAGTTTTTTACAGGCGTATTGACGATTGTCGGAACGCTCGGCTTTATGCTTTATATCAACGTGTGGATTACGGTTGTAGTAGTTGCCGTAACGCCTTTGTCGTTTTTAATTGCGCGCTTTATTGCAAAAAAGACGTATACAATGTTTAAACTCCAGAGCGAAACAAGGGGCGAACAGACAGCGTTTATCGATGAAATGGTGGGTAACCAGAAAACCGTTCAGGCGTACTCACACGGTAAAAAGAATATTGAAAAATTTGACGAAATAAACGAAAAACTCGGCAAATACTCGCTTCGTGCAATTTTCTTCTCTTCAATCACAAATCCCGCAACACGCTTTGTAAACAGCATTGTTTACGCGGCGGTAGCTTTCTTCGGCGCGCTTCTCGCAGTAAAAACTCAGCAGCAGGCTATTACCGTCGGAGTTCTCACGAGCTTTCTCGCGTATGCAAACCAGTACACAAAGCCGTTTAACGAAATCAGCGGAGTTGTAACCGAGCTGCAAAATGCAATCGCCTGCGCGGGACGTCTTTTTGAGCTGCTTGAGGAGGAGAGCGTAAAGCCTGACAGCGAGCAGGCAATAGAAATAAAAGAGGTTGACGGAGCGCTTAAGCTTACTCACGTCAATTTCTCATACGATGAAAACAAAAAGCTTATAGAGGATTTCAACCTCAGTGTAAAGCCGGGTCAGAGAGTTGCAATTGTAGGACCTACAGGCTGCGGAAAAACAACGCTCATAAATCTTCTTATGCGTTTTTATTCACCGCAAAGCGGAAAGCTTGAGCTTGACGGTAACGATTATGAAAATATAAAGCTCAAAAGCCTCAGAGACAGCTACGGTATGGTCCTTCAGGAAACGTGGCTAAAGGCCGCTACAATAAGGGAAAACCTCACAATCGGAAAAGAGGACGCAACTGACGAGGAGATAATTGCTGCGGCAAAAAAGGCGTACTCCCACTCGTTTATAAGACGACTGCCCGACGGTTACGACACCGTAATAGGCGAGGACGGCGGCGCGCTTTCTCAGGGACAGAAGCAGCTTTTATGTATAACCCGTTTAATACTTCTCAACCCGTCAATGCTTATTCTTGATGAGGCGACCTCCTCAATTGATACAAGAACGGAAATAAAAATCCAGAAAGCGTTTAAAACGCTTATGCAGGGAAAAACGAGCTTTATTGTAGCTCACCGTCTTGCTACAATTAAAGAGGCGGACATCATTCTTGTAATGAAGGACGGAAACATAATTGAGCAGGGAAATCACAGCGAGCTTCTTGAAAAGCGTGGCTTCTACTACGAGCTTTACAGCTCTCAGTTTCCGTCAGCAAAATAGCGCAAATCGGTTCTTTCTAAACAAATTATAAACAATAGTTTTTACACTTGTCAAAACCCTGCGGTAATGATATAATACAACAACTAATTTCTGTACGAGGGAAAAGATATGTCAAAAGAATCGAGCTGTTCATTTAAAACAAAAATGAAGATGGCAGGTGCACTTCGCAATCTTATGATGACGATGCCCTTTGAAAAAATCACGGTAAGCGACATCACGGAGGAGTGCAATATCCACCGCCAGACGTTTTATTATCATTTTCAGGACAGATATGAGCTTCTTGACTGGTTTGTTGGAAAGGAACTTGTTGAGCCGTTTGTAAACGGAATCAATAATGAAAATTTCTTCAGAAGAATAACCGAGCTTCTCAACACAATGTACGAAAACAAAAGATTTTACCAGAGTGCTCTTAAAATCAACGGCGCTGAGCTTCAGGATTATATTACCAGAAGAACGAAAAATGAATTTCTCAGCATTGCCTCAATCATTACGGGCAATGAAGGCGAGAGCAGATATATCATTTCCGAATTTCTCGGTTTCGGGCTTCTCGGCGTTATATTTAACTGGGCGAGAGAGGGTATGAAAAAAACTCCTGAAGAGATGACAGCCGACATAGCCGTTCTTACGGGTGCATTCAAGGAATTCTCTTTAAAAAAATCAAATAAGTAAAACAAAAGGCGCAAGGGTGCCGTCGTAAAGACTGTCTGCCCGAATGCGCCTTTATTTTTTGTATATTTGACCTTTTTATTATTTTATGATATAATACTTTACACATTTTGACAGAAAACGACTTTTTGACGTATCATCGGAGAATAAAATGAAAAGAGTTATATCATTCATTCTTGCGGCAATAATGCTTTTATCCTGCTATTCAGCGGGCGAAGTTAAAAGCTATGCCGCAAAGATGTATGCTGAAGATAAAATTGAAGAAATACAGAAGCTCAGCGGCTTTGTTCCGGGTAAGACTTCTATTGTAACGGGAAACTGCTACGCTTTCGTGTCCGCAATATGCGAAAGGCTTTTCGGCAATAAGTACCAGGAGGAGCTTTACAACGGTTATCAGTGCAGACACAGAACAGGTAAGTTCTACGAGGTTGCGGTATTGCGTACAACAACTGATATGAGCGCCTCAAGTATGGACAGAATAATCAATTTCTTTAAGCAGTACGCAATGCCCGGCGATGTTGTTCACTACGGCTCGCTGAGTAACTCAAGCTCAACTCATACCTTTATGATTCAGAGCGTTGACAATACAAAAATGCGTATCTTCCATTCGAATTTTGCAACAAGGAATTACCCCTCAACAGCGTGTCATATTGACACTATTACGTGGGACGATTTCCGCTCAAATCCGAGCAGCTCAATCTTTTACAACAAAATGAGATACGCGGGTATGGGCGTTACAATTAACAGAGCGACAAATTATAACACGCTCTATTATCCCGTAGGTACTGCAAGCACTGTTCCGCCTACGCTTTCCTCAGCGAGAACATCGCCCACGTCAATTAAGATTTCGTGGAACAATGTAGCGGGTGCAACTAAATACTGTCTTGCATACAAGCTTTCAAGCGCTTCAAACTATACAATCGTATCTGACAGTCTGACAACTACTTCATACGAGGTTACGGGGCTCACAGTCGGCAGTAGATATAACTTCAAGGTTAGAGCATTTGCGCTTGGGAAATGGATGGACTACAGCGATGTGCTTACAGTAAAGGCGCTTCCGCCTACGGTAAGCGTTGCAACGCTTAAGCCTGCCGATAAGGGTACAAGCATTGTCTGGTCTGCAAAGCCGGGGCTTACGGGTGTTAGGATTTACCGCTCGGCAACCGAAAACGGTACGTTCAGCCTCCTTACAACCCTCGGCGCAAGCGCATACAGCTACGTTGATACAAAGGTTAAGTACGGCGATACGTATTACTACAAGATTGAAAGATACGTTGTAGTTGGCGGCAAGACCTATTCAACAACCTCAAAGGCATTCAAGGGAACTTATGTTCTTGCGAAGCCGAGTATGATTTTTGACAGAATTGATTCAACCGCTGTTAATGTTACGGCAAGCGGCGACGGCTGTCAGACAAAATTTGTTTACTATGTAAAATCTGGCTCCAAGACCGTTCAGGCTCAGAAGAGCACAACCAAAACTCAGTTTGAAATTGACTCGCTCACACTCGGCAGGGAGTATACGGTTTATGCCGCTGAAAAGACCTCTCTCGGTCAGGGCGAATACGGAAGTATAACCTTTAAGGCTCTGCCTAAGGAAATTCAGAACACAACGCTTACCCAGGTTAAAACGGGTATTAAAATCTCATTTGACAAAAACAAAGAGGCTGACGGCTACAAGGTTTATAAATCAACAACTGCAGACGGAACATTTGAAGAAATCGCCTCTCTCACAAAAGACGAAACTCAGTTTATTGATAAGGACGTAAAAATCAATAAAGCGTATTACTATATGGTAAAATGCTATATTGACACCTCGTCTGAAAGGTATTACAGCGAATGCTTCGACTCTTCGGGCCCTGCTAAATACGTTTTATCTCCTTCATCTGAGTTTACCATTAAAAGAAAAACGCTGTCATCAATGAAGCTTAGCTGGAAAGCTGTTGATTTTGCCGACAGCTACACCGTATCCTACAAAATCAAGGGCGGAAAGTGGCAGCATATTGACAATATTAAAAAGCGTTCTTATATGGTTAAAAAGCTTCAGCTCGGTAAGACCTATTACTTCAAGGTGCGCGGCGTTAATCCTTTCGGTAACGGCAAATTCACGAAGAAGGTGAAAATAAAGATGCTTCCGCCGACTCCTGCCGCTCCCAAAACAGCGGTTAAGAAGAGGGGAATACTTCTTACATATAAGCCCAAAAAGTATGCAACAAGGTATCTTATTTACCGCGCAACAAAGAGGAAAGGTAAGTATAAGCTTATCGCAACTATTAACTCCCATAAAACCAAAAAGTATCTTGACACAAACGTTAAAAAGAAAAAGAACTATTATTATAAGATAGTTTGCGTTACGGTTAAAAACGGTAAGACGTATAAGAGCGATATGTCTGAATACGCTAAACAAAAGTATTAATTCTCAAATAATACAGGTTGATTATTTTAGACAATTTCAACAAGGTTGAATTATTTTTCCACATAATTTGATAAAATACTTGACTTTGTGAATTCTTTTGTATATAATCTATGCGATGTTTAGATAAATTCTTAAACAAATAACCCCCGTTGGTCGGAGGGAGGGAATATAATGAGCCAGGTAAAAGTTAAGGAAAATGAGTCTCTTGACAGCGCACTCAGAAGATTTAAGCGCCAGACTTCACGTGACGGTATTATCCAGGAAGTCAGAAAAAGAGAGCATTACGAAAAGCCTTCGGTAGCTCGTAAAAAGAAGAGCGAAGCTGCTCGTAAAAGAAAGTA
>CAMNAP010000091.1 GCA_946531445.1 uncultured Clostridia bacterium | reverse complement strand
GATTACGGCTTCTCGCAGGAAACCTATGACGCATATTATACCTACCGTTGCGACGGGCTACCCGCAGGGCCTATAACCAATTCGGGCGAGGATATAATTAACGCAACAGTGAATTATCCCGAAACAAAATATCTCTATTTCTTCTCAGATTTAAAGCAGGAATTCCATTTCGCCGAAACGTATGACGAATTCGTTGCGCTGCAGGAGAAATATCCTTGGAAGGAGTAAAACGCTATGTCTAAGTGGGACAGAGATTATCTTGATTTATGCAGAAGAATACTCAGCGAGGGCGTTGAGGTTGAAAACAGAACGGGAATAAATACCGTTAAGGTTCCGTCTGCTCATTTCCATTTCGATTTAAGCGAGGAATTTCCGATTCTTACAACAAAACAGCTTTTCATCCGTCAGGCAGTACTTGAAATGCTCTGGATTTATCAGGCGCAGTCAAACGACGTTCGCTGGCTTCAGGAGCGTGACGTTAAAATCTGGAACGAGTGGGAAATAGACGAAAACGGAATATGGACCGCCGACCAGATGCTGCTTAACAACAAAACGGGAAAACTTGAAAAAACAACTGTACATAAGGATTTCGGCAAGGAATTTGCCCATACAATCGGTACTGCTTACGGCTATATTGTCAATAAGTTTCAGATGACTCAGAATCTTATTAACACAATTAAGACAAATCCTAAGGACAGACGTATGGTGATGACGCTGTGGCAAAACGATTATCTTGACACAGCCGTTCTTCCGTCCTGTGTGTGGAGCAGCGAATGGGATGTTACCGACGGTAAGCTCAACTGCTGGGTACATCAGCGCTCATGCGATGTTCCGCTCGGATTACCGTTTAACGTAACTCAGTATGCAACGCTTCTCTGTATGCTTGCTCAGGTTACGGGGCTCAAACCCGGTACAATTGACTGGTCAATTAAAGACGCGCATATCTATGTAAACCAGATAGACGGAATAAAAGAGCAGATAAGACGCCAGGACGAGCAGGGAGACCTTCCTGCGCCTGAGCTTTGGCTCAATCCCGAAATTGACGACTTCTTTGAGTTTGACAATTCAAGAGACTGTAAAGACGTTAAGCTTATTAACTATAAACATCTCGGAAAAATTGCTTTTCCGATTGCGCAGTAGGGGATTGATATGACTTTATCACTCATTGCCGCTATAGGCAGAAATAACGAGCTCGGCAAGGGCAACAATCTTATATGGCACTTTAAAGAGGATATGAAATTCTTTAAAGAGACAACTATGGGTAAAAGCGTTATTATGGGTCGCAAAACCTTTGAGTCGCTCCCTAAAGCACTGCCGGGAAGACAGAATATTGTAATCACGTCAGACAATAATTACAAAGCTGACGGAGCGCAGTGCGTAAGCTCTGTTGAGGAGGCGCTGAAAATAGCTCAGGGAGATGAGGCTTTTATTATCGGCGGAGGCAGAGTGTATACTGAAACGCTCCCGCTTTGCGATAAGCTGTTTCTTACGGAAATTGACGCCGGGTGCAATAGCGCGGATACGTTTTTCCCGAGCTTTGACAAATCGTTATATAACCGTGAAAAGCTGAGCGATTTTGAGGTTGACGGCATTCATTTTTCACATATTCTATATTCAAAAACGGAAGGTTAACACTATGAAAGAATTCACAAAAACAATCTCAATATTGCTATGCTTTGTAATGCTGTTTTCAGCTGTGCCAATCAGCGTTTTTGCGGAGGATACTTCGGGAACGGATACAAGCGACGTAAGCGAGCCCACAGAGCCTACCGAGCCGACAACAGAGCCTGCAGGCCCTGTTAAAACCGTAGTAGCGGGAATTCCCTCAAAAATTAATAAAAAGGCGTCAGCAGGCGTTTCTTTCAAAGTAAGCGTTACTCCGTCAGACCCTAAGCGTACAGTTCGCCTTCAGCAATATATTTCAAAAAGAAAAAAGTTTAAAACGGTTAAAACCTACACTACCGATAAGGCTGAAAGTGCAAAGCTTAATATCTCAATTCCAAAGAAAAACAGAGAAAAAACAACGGGTAAATGGCGCATAGTTGTTGACAAATCATCAAACGGTGAAAAATTTGTTTCAAAAACCTTTACCGTTACTTCAACAAATGTAAAAAATCTTGGTCTCAACGCAAAGGCTGCCTGTATTTACTGTGTTGACACAAAGCAGGCTATTTACGATAAAAAGATGAATAAGCGCCGTCAGCCGGCAAGCTGTACAAAGGTTATGACGGCAATCTGCGTTATTGAGTCGGGCAAGTGGAACAAAACCTCAAAGACTGTTTCTGCTGCGGGAAGGACGCCTGCAAAAAGGCTTTATGCAAAAAAAGGCGACCTTTTCAGAAATAAGGACTTAATGTACGCAATGCTTCTTCCGTCTGCTAACGACGCCGCTGTGCTTCTCGCATGGGGCGTAGACGGAACGGGTAAGAATTTTGCAAAGCGTATGAATAAGACAGCTAAAAAAATCGGACTTAAAAATACGCATTACACAAATTCATACGGCTTACCCGATAAAACGCATTATACAACGGCTTATGACCTTGCAAAAACTGTTGCTTATGCGGGCAAACTTAAGAAATTCAGACAAGTTGTAAAAACATCACATTACTCATTTTCTTCAGTAAAATATCATCAGCATTATTCCTTTGGCACAGCCGACAAAATGAAGGGCTGGAGCGGTCATCTCGGCGGCAAGACGGGCTCATCATATAAGAGCGGTGCCTGCTTTGCAGGTCTTTTCAAATACGGCGGAAAGACTTATGCCGTAACCGTTATGGGATGTTCATCAAAGGCAGTTCGCTGGAATGATATGGGTAAGCTTTACAAATATATCAGAAGCTACGCAAACCAGAAATACTAATAAACTCAGGGCGGATTCTTTCCGCCCTATTAACTGTTAAGAGAGGGAAAAATGAAAAAGCAACTTATCTGTATTTTTCTAACACTTGTAATTATAATCTGTCCGCTCAGCGTTTTTGCTGCAGATACGGGCGTTGAAAGTCCGTCGTCAATCAGCGAAACGCAGGATGAAACAACAACTACTGAGCCTGCTGAGGAGACAAGCGAATTAAATAAAAAGGAAACAAAGGTAACGGGAATAAAAACCGAGCTCAACGAGGCTGGCGATACAGCGCTTAATATGACTGTAAAAATATCTCCGTCAAGTCCCGAAAGAAAGGTTAAGCTTCAGCGCTATATTACTTCTCAAAAAAAGTATAAAACCGTAAAAAAATATACTACCAAAAAAGCAAATAAGGCAAAGCTTAAAATTACTTTCCCGAAAAAGTACAGAAAGAAAACAACCGGTAAATGGCGAATTGTAATTGACGAAAGCGAAAACGCCGAAAAGTACGTTTCAAAGCCTATTACGGTTACAACAAGGAATTTAAAACAGCTTAACCTCAACGCCAGAACCTCGTGTATATACTGCGTTGAAACAGGGCAGGTGCTGTACGGAAAACAAATGAATAATAAGCGTAAGCAGGCGAGCACAACAAAGGTTATGACCGCCGTTTTGCTTATTGAAAGCGGCAGGCTTGACGGTAACGTAAAAATCTCTAAGCCCGTTGCTAATACACCCTACGGAAATCTTTATATGAAAGCCGGCGACGTGTACAGGCTTAAGGATTTGCTTTACGCTATGATGCTTCCCTCGTCAAACGATTCTGCGGCGGCTATCGCTTCGGGCGTTTGGGGAACACAGACGGAATTTGTAAAACATATGAACAAAAAGGCAAGCGAGCTCGGGCTTACTAATACGGTATACGGCAACGCGCACGGGCTTGACACAGGCACAAACCACTCAACTGCTTACGACCTTGCAAGGCTCGCGGCGTACGCAAGTCAGTACGACGATTTTATGAAGGTTATAGGTACAAGCGAATACACCTTCAGCTCAATTAAATATCACCACCGCAAGCGCGTTATTTCAACCGATAAGCTTAAATCCTATTCAAAGCGTCACCTCGGCGGTAAAACGGGCTTTACAAGCGGCGCGAAATACTGCTTTGTTTCAATTTATAAATATAAGAGTAAGCACTATGCCGTTTCTGTTATGGGTAACAGCTCAGTTTCGGTAAGATGGCAGGATATGAAAAAGCTTTATAAGTACATAAATAAATACTCAACAAAAAAATACTGATAAAAATTACTTGACAAAGTATTCGCTTTGTGTTAATATAACTGCACAACAAAGAAGAACACACCCGTTCTCCCCTTAAGCTGACGTGAAAAGGGCAATACTTATCATTTAGTTTATGTAGGTAAAGTACGGGCGTAAGTTCGTACTTTAATTTTATTTAAAGAGGTGTTATTTATCAGCAAAAATGCTCCGCAGCTTAACGGCGAAATCAGAGATAAGGAAGTACGCGTTATTTCCGAAAACGGAGAACAGCTCGGTATTATGAGCGCTAAGGAGGCTCAGCAGATAGCTGACGATAAGGGCGTTGATTTAGTTAAAATCGCTCCTCAGGCAAAGCCTCCTGTTGTAAAGATTATGGATTATTCCAAGTTCCGCTATGAGCAGTCAAAGCGCGAAAAGGAAAACCGTAAGAAGCAGAAGATTGTTGAAACAAAGGAAATTCGCCTTTCAATCAATATTGATATCGGCGATTTCAACACAAAAATCAATCAGGCTCGCAAGTTTCTTTCAAAGGGCGACAAGGTTAAGGTGTCAATCCGTCTTCGCGGACGTGAGATGGCTCATTCAGACCTCGCGGTTAATAACTGTATTCGCTTTGCCGAAGAGCTCAGCGAGGAAGCAAACGTTGATAAACAACCGAAGCTTGAGGGAAGACAGGTTCTTATGTTCCTCAGCCCCAAGGCTTCAACTAAATAAGTAAATTAATATTGGAGGAATAAATTATGCCAAAGATTAAGACACACAGCGGCGCTAAAAAGCGTTTCAAGAAAACTAAGAGCGGCAAGGTAACGAGAAGTCACGCTTATACCTCTCATATCCTTACTAAGAAGTCAACAAAGCGTAAGAGAAATCTTCGTAAGCAGGTTGTTGCTGACGTAACAAACCAGAAGCAGCTTCAGAGACTTATCCCTTATAAATAAGAACCTCACCCGTTGACAAAATCAAAGATTTTGAACGGGTACCCGAGAACCTTGTTACTCGCGAGGCTCGTAATAAAAAGCACACTTGGAGGGAATCTCTAAGTTTCCAAAATATCAAAAGAGAGGTAATTAATTATGGCAAGAATTAAGGGCGCAATGATGACGCGCAAAAGAAGAAAAAAGGTATTAAAGGCAGCTAAGGGCTACTACGGCTCAAAGCACGCTCTCTTTAAAACAGCTAAGCAGGCTGTAATGAAGAGCGGCCAGTATGCATATATCGGAAGAAAGCAGAAGAAGAGAGACTTCAGAAGAATGTGGATTACCCGTATTTCTGCCGCTTGCAGAGCTAACGGAATCAACTATTCAACCTTTATGAACGGTCTTAAGAAGGCTGATATCGACCTTAACAGAAAGATGCTTGCAGAAATCGCAGTATCTGACCCCGCAGCATTCTCAAGCCTTGTTGTAACAGCTAAGTCTGCTTTATAAGGAAACTAAAGCCGCTTTTGCGGCTTTTCTTTTTTATGTGATTTGTGCTTTTTTTGCAGTTTAAAAAGACATTTTTGCAAAAAGGGTTGACAAAAAGAGAAAAATATGCTTAGTAAAAAATGAGTTTAGGAAACCTAAGCTCATTTTTATTTTGAAAGGATGGTAAAATGAAAAAAGAAAATCTAAAGAAAACAAGTATAACTAAAAGAGCGATAAGCGTATTGCTTGCGCTCGTAATCGGGCTGGGTACTTTTGTAAGTATGAGCGCCGAAAATTTCAGGCTTATTGACTGGCTTGAATTAAAAACATTCTTTACAGCTTACGCTGAAGATGAGCCGACGCCCGAATTTTACAGGGATAACGAGCTTGTGGGATTATACAATCCCGACTATACAAGCACGGATACTATGTATTACCAAATAGGCGAGAACGGAGGATGGGTTGAGTATTCTCACCCGTTTGCAATTCCCGCTTATCAAACTACAGCGGTGTATGCAAAAATAGGTGAAAACGGAGCTGAAATTGGTGAAAATTTAACATCGTCAAATCTCGGCATAGGAAGATATACGGAAAGCACAGCTGACTTCACAATTAATTACAATAATATTTCCCTAGATTTTGCAAGACATTATGACAGTAAAACAAATTCTTGGATAATTTCAACAGAAAGCAGAATTCATATATTGAATTCAAATGTACTTGATGTTGAATTGCCTACAGGTGAAAGATATACTTTTATAAAAGACGGAAACAATCACTATATTAATGAATTAAACGGTTTTACTATAAATGTAGTATATCAAAACGGTTTTTATTATTACGTTGTTAGCATAAATGGAATTGACTACACTTATTATAACTATTGCAATACGAAATGTTCATTTCATTCAATTTGTGACAAATATGGAAATGAAATTGGTTATGAGCACTTAAGCAGTATGTATTTGAGTTTGTTTGACGGTGCAGAAAGGCAGTTTAAGTATTATGACAGCGAAGAAGAATTCGTAGAAGACGGTAACGGAAACTGGGTGTGCTATGATATAGTAACGATGAAAGACCCTTATGATAACACTATTGTATATAGATATCAGGAGGATACTGAAAAGCTAATTGACGTTACAGACCAAGCGGGAATAGTTATAGGCGATTATGAATATACAAATAATAAACTAACAAAGAGCAATGACACAAACATATCATACTATAATACAAACGACAGCAGAAACGGCAGAGTGCAGAGCGTAATAAAAAACAACGGCGAAGGCGTAACATATACATACGACGATGCGAATATGTCGTATTCAACTACCGATTCGCTCGGCAATACAACAACAACGGTGTATAACAACGCATTCCTTCCCGTGTCATACACGGACGAGGGC
>CAMNAP010000090.1 GCA_946531445.1 uncultured Clostridia bacterium | reverse complement strand
TTTTTGTTTATTTTTTAAGCAGCGCCTTATACATTTTAATGTATTCGTTTGCGCTCTTGCCCCACGACATATCACATTCAAGCGCGCGCTTAACGAGGATTTTCCAGCCGTCCTTATTATTGTAGGCGTCAATTCCTCTGTAGATAGCGCCGAGCATATCGTATGCGTCGTAGCTCTTGAAGGTGAAGCCGTTACCTTCGCCGTCGCCCGAGTCGGTAATTGAGTCCTTAAGTCCGCCCGTTTCGCGAACGATAGGAAGCGTGCCGTATCTGAGGGCAACCATCTGTGAAAGTCCGCACGGCTCGCTCTTACTCGGCATTAAGAAGAGGTCTGCGCCTGCGTAAATCTTTCTTGCAAGCTCGGGAACAAAGCCGATGCAAATACCTACCTTGTCGGGATACTTGTCGTGAAGCTCTCTGAAAAAGCTTTCATACTGCCATTCGCCCGAGCCGAGAACAACGTACTGAACGTCTCTTTCCCAAAGGCTCTTTTCAAGCACCTCTTTCATAAGGTCAAAGCCCTTGTGGCCCGCAAGACGCGATACAATTCCGATAAGCGGAACGTCGCTTCGTACAGCCATTCCCATATGCTCCTGAAGCGCCTTCTTGTTTTTTGCCTTAGCCTTTTCAAAGTTTTCGGCGTTGTAGTTTGCGGCAATATTTTTATCTGTTTCAGGGTTGTAGTTATCGGTGTCGATACCGTTTAAAATTCCGCAAAGCTTCCAGCTTCTCTGATTGAGAATCGGGTCAAGACCGTGGCTGAACCACGGGTCAAGGATTTCCTTTGCATAGGTAGGCGAAACGGTTGTAACCTGATTTGCGCACTCAATACCCGCCTTCATAAAGTTAACGAGTCCGTCGTACTGAATGAGGTTTGCGTTTTCTTCGCCTATACCGAGCACGTCGCCGAGAAGCTCGTTTCCGTACTTGCCCTGGTACTGAATGTTGTGAATTGTGAAAACGGTTTTGATGTTTTCAAAGCCCGGCTGTGTTGCGTAATAACAGCTGTAATAAAGCGGCGTAAGCGCGCTCTGCCAGTCGTTACAGTGGATTATATCGGGCTTCCAGTCAAGGTGGGGAATTATTTCAAGAACGGCTCTTGAGAAAAACGCAAAGCGCTCCGCGTCGTCATAGTGGCCGTAAATTCCGTCACGTTTGAAGTAATACTGATTATCAAGGAAGTAATAGATTACTCCGTTATGCTTTGCTTCAAATATTCCGCAATACTGACGTCTCCACGAAACGGGAACAGAAATTGAGGTTAAGAACTTCATCTTGTCCTTGTATTCCTGCTTTATCGAATCGTAAAGGGGCATTACTACGCGGCAGCCGATAAGGCGCTTTCTCAGCGCTACGGGAAGAGAGCCTGCAACGTCGCCGAGTCCGCCCGACGCCATAAACGGAAGTGCTTCCGAAGCTACATATAAAACCTTCATAGATTATCTCCTTTATAGTAGTTCCTTTGCTTTATATTCTTGTATCCTTTGATAAGCTGACGGGGAAGTTAGGTGCGCCCGAAAGCTCAACGCCTGACTTGATGTTAACATTCTTGTCGGCAATAATACAGTTAACGCTTGAGCCTTCGCCTATTACGGTGTCCTGCATAAGAATTGAGTTTTTAACAACTGCGTCTGCTTCAACCTTAACGCCCTTGAAAATTACACAGTTTTCAACTGTTCCCTTGATTTCGCAGCCGTCTGCAATAAGCGAGTTTTTAACTACCGCGCTTGTGCCGTAAAGAGTCGGCATATCGTCGCGCTCCTTTGTGTAAACAGGTCTTTCGGGAGCGAAGAGCTTTTTCTTATTCTCTCTGTTTAAAAGAGACATTGAAATGTCGTAATAGCTCTGTACGCTGTCAATTGTTCCTACAAAGTTTTCTGTTGCGTCGTAAGCGTAAGCCATACCGCTGTTAATACAGTTCATAAGAATACTTCTCTGGAACGAAACCTCGTTCTTTGAGTGAGCCGTTGTAATAAGCGTCTGAAGGAGGTATTTCTTAATAAGAATAATGTTGCACGAATAGAATACCTCGTCGTCAGTTGCGGGGTCAACGGCAGCGTCAAGGATTTTTCCGTTTTCGTCTACATCGTTAAATACGAGCAGCGAGCTCATATTTTTCGGGAGCTTGCCCTTAACGCCTGCAACGGTAATAGCCGCGCCGCTCTTTTCGTGAGCTTCAAACAGCTTTGTAAAATCAATGTTCATAACGTTGTAGCAGTCAGTCATTAAAACGTATTCCTGATTGCTCTGGTCAAGAAAGCCCATATTGCCGTAAATCGCGTCAATTCTGTTGCCCCACATAGTTGTTGAGGTGAGCGAATACGGGGGAAGAAGATAGAGTCCGTCTGTCTTTCTTGACAAATCCCAGGGCTTACCCGTTCCAACGTGGTCCATCAGTGAATTGAAGTTTGAGTTTGTAACAACTCCTATTTTTGTAATTCCGCTTTCTACCATATTTGAGAGGGGGAAGTCAATAAGACGGTAACGTGAACAGAAGGGAACAGAGCCCATAGTTCTCATATCCGTAAGCGACTCAAGCGCCTCTTCGTGAATATTGGCAAAAATCATTCCAAGAACCTTTTTTCCGTTCATAGTTATACCTCCTCTCCTGAAGCTATCATTTCCTTGGGTGCAATTTTTGTACCCGTTTTAATTGTTGCCTTTGAGCCTACTACGGCAATTCCCCAGTCCTCGGGGTTTTCAAGCTGCTCGGGAATTTCGCCAACCTGCGCGCCGTCCTGAATAACAGCGTCCTCGGCGATAATTGAATAATAAACCTTTGCGCCCCTGCCGATTTTAGCGCCGGGCATAATTACCGAGTATTTAACCTCGGCTTCCTCGGCAATCTCAACGTCGGGTGAAATTACGGAGTAGTCAATGCTGCCCTCAATGTCGCAGCCCTCGCCGACTGACGAGTTTTCAACAACTGCCTTTTCGCCGATGTAGCTCGGGGGAGCTATCGGGTTACGGGAATAAACTCTCCACGTTTTGTCGCTTAAATCAAGGTCTACGTTGGGGTTGATAATATCAAGGTTTGCCTCCCAGAGAGAGTCGATTGTTCCAACGTCCTTCCAGTAGCCCTTGAAGGGGAAGGCGAACATTCTCTGGTTGTCGCCGAGCATTGCGGGGATGATGTTTTTACCGAAGTCGTTTGAGGAGTTCGGGTCAGCCTCGTCCTCGGTGAGATACTTTCTCAGCTTGTCCCACGAGAAAACGTATACGCCCATTGAAGCCTTGTTTGACTTTGGCTCGGCCGGTTTCTCAGCGAATTCGTAAATCTTGTCGTTCTCGTCTGTTGCAAGTATACCGAAACGGCTTGCCTCCTCCCACGGAACCTCAAGAACTGCAATTGTACAGTCGGCGTTGTTCTTTTTGTGGAAGTCAATCATCTTTGCGTAATTCATCTTGTAAATATGGTCGCCCGAAAGGATAACTACGTATTCAGGGTCGTATTTTTCAATGAACGGGATGTTCTGATAAATTGCGTTCGCCGTACCCTTGTACCACTCTGCGCCGCCGATTGCCTCATAAGGCGAAAGCACGTGAACGCCGCCGTTGATTCTGTCTAAATCCCACGGCTGACCGTTTCCGAGATAGTCGTTAAGCACGAGCGGCTGATACTGGGTGAGAACGCCTACGGTGTAGATACCGCTGTTAACGCAGTTTGAAAGCGGAAAGTCAATTATACGGTAGTTTCCGCCGTAAGGAACTGCAGGCTTTGCAATGCTTTTTGTAAGCACTCCGAGACGGCTTCCCTGACCGCCTGCAAGAAGCATGGCAACAACATCTGTCTTGTGTGTCATATTATTTCCTCCGTAATTATTTCTTGTTTGTTTTCTTTTTATCCTCAACCTTTTTCAGGTAGAGCGCCGACAGACCGTGAAGCTTTATGTCTATGTGCTGCTCTAAGCCGTGAATAGGTTCGTTTTTCGTTTTATATGTTCCCGAAAGCCTTTCCTTATCGCCGCCGAAGCGCGAAAGCGAGGTGTCAAGAACAACCTTGTATTTGCCCTTTTCGGGAACGCCGATTTTGTAGGAATCAAAGCTGTTGGGCGTCCAGTTGAATACGGCGATAATCTCCTCGCCCTTTTTATTTTTACGTCTGAACGCGATAACGCTGTTGCAGTTATCGTCTGAGGAAATCCACTCAAAGCCGTCCCAGCTGTAATCAATTTCCCAAAGCTCGCTGTGTTCCTTATAGAACTTGTTGAGCGTTTTTGTAAAGAGCTGAAGCTGTCTGTGCTTTTCGTAATCAAGAAGCAGCCAGTCAAGCCCCTGTTTATAATTCCACTCAATGAACTGACCGAATTCGCTTCCCATAAACAGAAGCTTCTTTCCGGGGTGAGCAAACATATATGCAAGGAACAGGCGCATTCCGTCAAACTTCATATCGTACTCGCCGGGCATTTTATTAATCAGCGAGCATTTACCGTGAACTACCTCGTCGTGACTAATCGGAAGAATGAAGTTTTCCGAGAAGGCGTAGAAGAAGCTGAAGGTAATGCAGTTGTGGTTGCCCTTTCTGAACAGCGGGTCAAGCGACGTGTAGCGAAGCATATCGTTCATCCAGCCCATATTCCACTTGAAGTTGAAGCCGAGACCGCCTATATTAGTGGGCATAGTTATCATCGGCCACGCCGTTGACTCCTCGGCAATCATCATTACATTGGGGTGCTCCTTAAACATTGCGCGGTTGAGCATCTGGAAGAACTCAACAGCCTCAAGGTTTTCGCGTCCGCCGTTTTTGTTTGGCGTCCATTCGCCTTCCTTGCGCGCGTAGTCAAGATAGAGCATTGAAGCTACAGCGTCAACGCGGATTCCGTCAAAATGGTATTTTTCAATCCAGAACATCGCCGACGAAATTAAGAAGCACTGAACCTCTTTTTTAGCGTAGTCAAAAACTCTTGTTCCCCATTCCTTGTGCTCGCCCTTTTTCGGGTCCGCGTATTCATAACAGCACGAGCCGTCAAATTCGTAAAGCCCGTGAGCGTCCTTGGGGAAGTGAGCCGGTACCCAGTCAAGTATTACGCCGATTCCCGCAGCGTGACATCTGTCAATAAAACACATCAAATCCTCGGGCACGCCGTAGCGCGAGGTTGCGGCAAAGTAGCCCGTAACCTGATATCCCCACGAGCCGTCAAACGGGTATTCCATAATAGGCATCATTTCAATGTGGGTATATCCCATATCCTTAACGTAGGGAACAAGCTCGTCTGCCATTTCGCGGTAGGTGAGGAAGTTGCCGTCCTCATGGCGCTTCCACGAGCCGAAGTGGATTTCGTATATGTTTACGGGCTTTTCAAGAACGGAGCCCGTGTTGTTATCCTTCTGCCACTTTTTGTCGGTCCACTTATAGTCGGACAGCTCATACACCTTTGAGCCTGTAGCGGGGCGCGTTTCCTGGTGGACTGCATACGGGTCAGCCTTCATTCTGATTTCGCCCTTTTTAGTAGTAATTGCGTATTTATAGCAGTCAAACACGTTTACGTTTTCAATTATCGCTTCCCATATACCGGGTGATACGGGTAAGCATTTATGAGCCTCAGCGTTCCACGAATTAAAATCGCCTACAACGCTTACAGCTTCAGCCTCGGGCGCCCAGACCCTGAAGGCGTAAGTGCCCTCTTTAATCTTATGAACGCCGAAGAAATCATATGCCTTGTAATTGGTGCCGTCGTGAAACAGATATACAGGCAGTTGGTATTCTTCTTTTACTGCAGCCATAGTTTTCTCCTTAATTGATATTAAAATAAAAAAATATATTTTTCTACAGGTACATAATAACATCTATACAGTGTAAAATCAAGGGGGTTTTGTATATTTTGTTACAAGATTTTTTTAAAAATTTGTAAAATTTGTGCGCTTTGTTACAAAAATACAATTGTAAAAAACTGCAATTATTTATGCAAAAGGTAGAAATTTTATTTTTGGTATTTTTTTGTTGTTACTCGGCTTTTAATATGGTATAATACGAAACGATTAAAAATATATTAAAAGGCGGACAGGCTTATGAAATTTACAAAAATGCACGGCTGCGGAAATGACTACGTGTATTTTGACTGCACAAAAAACGAAATCAAAGACGAAAGCGCTGCGGCAAAGGCGCTGTCTGACAGACATTTCGGTATTGGCGGCGACGGAATAATCATAATCAAAAAAGGCAAAAAGGCAGAGTTTGAAATGGTTATGTACAACGCCGACGGCTCACGCGGAGCAATGTGCGGAAACGGTATCCGCTGCGTTGCAAAGTACGTTTACGACCATAAGCTTACCGATAAAACGAGTATTTCAATTGAGTCAATGGGCGCTGTTAAATACATTGATGTAGCCGTTGAAAACGGCGAGGTTAAAAGCGCAAGGGTTGATATGGGCGCGCCGATACTTGAAAGTAAAAAAATCCCCGTTTTAACCGACGGCGAAAGAGCGGTTAACGTGCCGATTACCGTTGACGGCAGGGAGTATAAAATGACCTGCGTATCTATGGGAAATCCCCACGCGGTTGTATTCATTGAAAATTCACCTAAGGAATTTCCGCTTGAAAAAATCGGTCCGATGTTTGAAAATAATTCAGTATTTCCCGACAGAACGAATACGGAGTTTATCAGAGTCATTGACAGAAAGAATCTTGAAATGCGCGTGTGGGAACGCGGAAGCGGCGAAACTCTCGCCTGCGGTACGGGCGCGTGCGCAAGCGCCGTTGCGGCAATTCTTAACGGCTATGCCGACAACGACGTTACCGTTCATCTTCTCGGCGGCGACCTTGAAATAAGCTGGTCGGGCAATGAGGACGACAGCGTGTTTATGACGGGCCCCGCAACAACGGTATTTGAGGGAGAAATCAAACTGTAATTCGGAATTCGGAGTGCGGAGTGCGGAATTAAATTGAGAATTGAGAATGGAGAATTATGGGTGAGCTTCGCTCACACTCATTATAATGGAGTGAAGCGACAAACCT
>CAMNAP010000089.1 GCA_946531445.1 uncultured Clostridia bacterium | reverse complement strand
TCATGCTGTGTAGCATGTCTGTTAATAGCGTCAAGAGTCTCACCAAGAGCGTCAACGTATGTTGACCAGGATTCAGCTGTGTAGCCAGTGTTGATAAGCTTGTTGTTGTCAGCTGTATCAATTGCGCCGTACTTAAGCTCAATGTCAGAGGATGTTGCATATACATCATAAGAATCTACATACTTATACTCGTGACCTTCAGCTGTTGAGTACGGGAATGTGTGCTTAGAATCAGCAATCTTAGAGAATGTGAAGTTGCCGTAGCTGTTAGCTGTTGCAGCAATTGTCTCATCATACTCGTTAGCCTTGGATGTTGCGTGAGCAACCTCCTCAATTGCGATTCTTGCAGTTGTGCCGTCACCGTAAGTCTTAAGAACAGCAGCAGGATCATAAATCTCTGTGAAGATTCTTGAAGCTTCCTGAAGCTTGATTGAGGGCTCGAATGAATAGTAATCATAAATTACATATCCGTCTTCGTCTCTCTTCTCCTGCTTAGTTGTGTTGCCTTCCTTATCAGTAACTTCTTCAATCTGTGGCTTAGCAATAAGAAGACCTTCTGCTTCCTTAGCAATATCTACACTCTTCTCGTAGTTAGCGGGTGAAGTGTAGTTAATGTTATTTCTGCCCTTACGAGCTTGAATTACGAAGTAAGCAATATCGTCAATCTCAACAGAGAAGTGCTCAATAGCAAGTGCTTCAAGAGCATCCTTTGCGTCAGCAACGTCAGCATTCTCAGCAATGTTAGTTGCGTTGATACCGTTTGCGATTGTTGACTGAAGGGCTGCTGAAAGGTCAGTCTTAACAGCGTTGTAAGCGTTTTGGTCTTCAGAAGTTCTGTAGTGGTTAGCAAGACCTGCAGCGAGTGCCTTATATTCGCCATAAGGACCGTCAATGTCGCCTGAAGAAACAATAATATTGAAGGTTCTGCCGTTAGCAAGTCTGAGTGTCATCGGTGCATAAGCAACGCCAAGACCGCTCTGGCTGTCCTTAGAAATAATTCTAACGTTAGCTTCACCGTCAGTAACTGTTGCCTCGTCGCCGCTACCCTCAGTCTTCTGAGCGTCAACAGAAACACTTTCTGTATTAAGGTATACGCCCTGGATAGGAGTACCTGCCTTGAAGTTGCCAAGGTCGCTGGCCTGTACTGTTACAGCTGTAACGTTACCTTCAGAATCCTTAATACAACCTTCTGCTACGGTACTGTCATCATAGAGGTATTCGCTTGCCTTCATAAGTCTTGTTCCGTCATTTTTAAGAACATAGCCGTCCTTATCAACTGCAACGTAAGCTACGTTTGCAGCTGCTGATGACGGTGAGTAGTCATCGCCGTCAAATGCATAGTAGTTAGCTGTGTTAGCAGCAACTGTTGCATAAGAGTTAGCAACTGTGCTTGCGGCGCCCTTGTTAATAACCTTATAGGTCTTAGCAAAGCTGCCTGCGTCAGTGCCAACACCGATGTACTGCGGTACTTTGTAGTTAAGGCTATTTGTGGTTTCATACTTAGTTATAAGACTGTCAGAAGCTGTGTTAGAGATGTTATCTCCGTCGTAAGCCTCTGTCCAAGCCTCGTTAACCTTATTACCAACATAAAGGAAGTCAATAGCCTTAGCACTGTATGTCTTAACTACGCCGCCGGATACAGTGTTCTTTGCTGTCATTGAGTAGTTAACCTCAACGGTGTAAAGGGTATTCATTGTTGCAGTACCCTTAATTCTTACTCTGGTGTAGCCCTCTGCAGGTAATGCTGTTACAGCTGCAAAGTCGCCGTCACCCTCAACAGTAAAGCTGTTGTTAACTGTTCCGTTCGGGTTGTAAACCTTATAGTTAAGAATGTTTGCGTCATATCTGCCGCGCTGGATTATATTTCCGTTAGCATCCTTATAGAATGAAGCAAAGCCCCATGATTCGTTTCTTACATCCATCTTAACGTCAACAGATGTTGATGTTACAGCGTGCTCCTTAAGCTTAGCGCTTACACCGCCGATTCTGTTATCGTTGAGCTTCGGAAGAATGTGAAGCGCGTTGAGTAACAGTGCAGCTGCGTTGTAGAAGCTCTGTGAGTAAGCTGTTGTGCTGTTGAACAGAACGTCATAAAGATTGCCGATAAGGTTGGTTACAGCTGTATCAATGAGATAGCCTCTCTTAAGGAATGCGTCAACAGGGTTAGTTGTTGAAGCAGTCTGAGTGATGATGTTAGCTGTGCCTGATCTTGAACCAAGAACAAGGTTGATAAGCGGCTTAACAACGTCAAAGATTGCAAAGTTGAGAACCTTTGTAGTCTTGATAGGTGTACAGGTAAAGATGTTACCAACATAACCAAGTACGTTTGTGATAAGCTTGTTTGTCTTAACGTCAGCAACGCCTTCTACTAACTGATCCCAGATAAGCTTCTGAGAGCTGAACTTACCGCTGCTTTCAGCAAGCGGGAATACCTGCGGAAGTGCAGGAAGAAGTGCGTTAAGGATTGTGTCAAGGTTCTGCCAAACTGTCTTATTCTTAGCAACCTGGCCCTGAAGATTTACAGCGCCTGCAATACCCTTATCTACAGCAAAGTAACAAGCAACACCGTTAATTGTCTGCCAAAGAACGTTGTTGAGGCCTGAGCCCTTGCCGAAGAATGTGTAGTTATACGGGTCAAGAATTGTAGCGTTACCTGAATTGTTGTAGCCCTCTGTAACAACTGTTGTTGCGCCAGGAGTCTGCTGATATACAGGAATGCCTGCTGCAGTAACAACGAAGAGAAGTGCGTCACCTGCCATAGGAACGATAACGTCCTCAAGAAGGCTTTCGCCATTCTTAGCTACGATGTACTTATATGTTGCAACAGTTTCATTGTTAACAACTACGTCCTGAACCTTATAAGTGTAATACTGAGTATAATCTCTCTCAGGATATGTGTGCTTGAGATATTCCTGAAGTGCTAAAACAGCACCTGATTCAATATCGCAAACCTTATCCCAGTCAGTATCATGAACTGATTCAGTGAGTGACCAGTGTTTAAGAGCTGAAATAGCAAACGGAATGATAGCCTGCTCAAGGTTATCTTCTGTGATTTCCTGCTCGCCGTATACTGCATAGAACGGATTAAGCATATTTGCGTCCGTTGCGTCAGCAGCGAAGCCGAATACCTTACCTGCGTCAGCTACGAGAGTAGCAACTACGTCGCTTACAGTCTCGGAAGATGATGTTGCAAGTGCAGGAAGTGAGAGCTGCTCAATGCTGTACTCACCTGTAGCCTCATCGTAAACTGTCTTACCTACGTTTGTGCTTGTCGGGAAGATATCCTTCATAGCTTCAACGAGAGCATCGTCAATCTGACCGATGAGTGTGCCGCTTGCATTAAGAGTGTTATCAAAGAAGTTAAGAATGTTCGGGCAACCCATCTGTGTGAAGTAGAGTGCGCACGGACCTGTCTGGATGTTGAATACCTTATCAGCAAGCGGGCTGTAACGAAGCTCGTTAAACAGAATGCTTGAGTCGATATCTCTCCAGTTGTACTTATCGTTCTTTGCAGCTCTTGTTTCTTTATAAGTAAGAGTATATTTGATGTAATCAACAAAATCAGCAGCAGAATCGAAACCGTAGCTCTCATATACAGCAGCAGCGTAAGCATTTACGTTTGCCATTGTATAGTTAGCTGTCCAGTCGCTTCTGTTCCAGCCGATATTGTCGCTTACCCAATAATAGAATGCGTTATCAAAGTTTGAACCGCGCTCGTCATGTCCGTTATAGTTAACGTGGAGAAGCTGTACAGTATCTCTGAGGGCTGTCTTCCAAACTCTGGGAAGAGCTCTCATAACGATTGAATGAACTGTGTCAGTGTTAGAAACAGTAAATGTTGACTGTCCCTTATACTGAGCAACAAGTACGTTACCTTCGTAACCTAATTCTGTGCTGTATACAAGGTTAGGATCCCAACCCTGTGCAGTAGCGTATGCAGCATCAATTGTACCTGTAGCTTCATCAAACTTGCCTGCGTCTACAGCCTGAGCGTAACGGCGCTTTGATGAATCCTCACGGAATCCTTCAATAACGTTACCATTACTATCTTTAATACCGAAATTCTTAGGTGAATCAAAGTCAACTCTCTGAGGATATGTAATCTCAAAGCTGAGCTTGCCAAGGAAGTAGTTAGCAATCTTGTAAGCTTCCGTATCGTATACCCATGAAGATTCTTCCTTCTCGTGAACTGTAATATCGTCGCCGTAGATAGGAACGTTCTTCATAATGAGAACCTTAAGGAAGTTGTAGACGATACCGCTGCCTTCCTGATATGTAGCAAGGTCGTTGCTCTTAACCCAGTCTTCCATTCCGAGAAGTCCTTCAAGCATTCCGTAGATATCAAGTGTATCTCTCTTGCCGGGAAGGATTTCAAGTGAACCGTAAAGAAGATTACGAACTATGCTTGAGCTTGTACCGTTATTGTAGTTGTCCTTTAATAACCACTTAAGTAAGCCCTTGATTATATATTTAGCACTGTTTCTTGTTCTGTAAGAACCGTCGTTAGCCTTGTAGCCTGCGCCTGTTCCGATTGAGTTATGGAAATAGTTACCAAATACATCAAAGTTGATGTTACCGATTACAGAAAGGTCAAAACCTGCGATGTTGGCAATAGAAGAAGCCTTTGCCTTAACACCGGTAGAACCTAAGATAGCTTCTCTGAGTGAGAAGAGAAGGTCGATAATACCATCAATGCTGTTTACGTCACCCTCGATTGTTACATCGAGACCAACGCTGGATGCTAAGCCCTTTGTCTTAGCCTGAACTTTAGCATGAGGAAGATGGTTGATGTCAATGCTGAGAGCGATAAAGCTCTTAAGAGCTGAGGGGATAGCGTCCTCAATACCGAGGGCAGCAGTAGCCTCATTAGCATTGTCCCAGTCCATATTCATAAGAAAATCATCAAGGTAATCAAGAAGAGCTTCTAAAGTCTGATCATCCGTCGCGTCAACCCATGCTAAGAGATTGCTCTTAACATTTGTGTCATTGTAGCCGCCCTTTTGGTATGCCTGTGCAGAAAAAGCAACACCGAATAAGCTTGTGACAGCCATAACAACAGCGAGGAACAAAGAGATCAGCTTTTTAGTAAAAACTTTAGATTTTTTTGTTTCCACTTTTCTAATTTCCTCCATAAAATTTTTACGATTAATGCGCCGCACCTTTCGGATGTCGCAATCTCTGACCAGCCGCAGAAAAACCGCAGCAGACTGAAGAACAATTAATGTTCACCAATAGGTTATAACCTTGTAAGTTATATTTTAACGCATTTTACGCAACTATATTAAAACATATAAATAGCCAAAAGTCAATAACATTGTTAAAAAAAATCCGGAAAAGCGACAAATCTGCAATATTTATTAACAAATTGTGAATTAGGTATTGACAAATTGATAATGATGATGTATGATTTAGTTGAAAAGTTTACAAATTGTTCAAAAAGTTTTTACCACACGTTAATTAAATGGATAAAAATATAATGGGTTTTTGAACAAAACAGCTGTAAAGTATTCAATCTTTACATAGTTTCAAATTTTGTAAAGTAATAACCATTTACACCAACTAAATATAGTGCAAGTACAGCAATAAATTTCTTTCTCCCTCTATTTATTGTTTGTATGGCTGCCGCAGCGGAGCCTATCTCCTTAATTGTTTGATTGTACCCCTTTGCAAGCAATACTTCTTTCTATTTTCCCCTGCTCCGCTGCGGTATAATTTTCTGAAAAAACAGAGATGTAATTGTACAAAGTCAATAACACATTCATAGAATTATGTAAATATAATTCATAATTTATTAATTTTTACTAAAAATCTATTGACTTTATATTATTAATCTGTTATAAATATATTGATATCGTTCGCTTGTATGAGGTGTATTGCGCCCAAAAATAACGGTCAGGGTGCTGTCTCATACAGTATCGTCATATTATTAAGACTTAATAATTTTGACGAAATCATTAAAAGAAAAGGAGAGATGATTTATGAGAACGAGCAAAAAATTACTAAGTCTGTTTCTCAGCTTAGTAATGGTAATCACCAGTTGTTCAATCGGTTTTACCGCGTTCGCAGCAGACGGTAATAAAACCGATACTAACCTGAACTACTGGAACAACGCAACGGAAGCTGAAGAGGCTTTCGACGCACTTAATGACTTGCTGGGCAGTCTTATTCAGATTGACGCCATCAAGAAGCTGTTAGAGGATAACAACATCGTTAATCCTGTAACATCCTCCACCACTCTGTCCGACGTTGTTGCCGGAGCTTCTCCCGTACTTCTCAAGAGCAGTTTCCTTACTTCAGGAGTTACCAAGGAGCAGTTCCTTACAGCTAAATACGGCAACAAGTACACGGACAATCCTGATATGTACAACGAGGCATTTGCACCTCTTGACGACCCCGACGCTAAGGAAGGCGACTGGTCTTTCTATACGCTCTACAATTTCTGTGAGTCGGGTAAGGATTCTGAAAACGCCGCTTTAAAGAAGTATTGCAGAGATACTCTTGAAAAGCTTGACAAGCTTATTGAAGCTTGCGAAAAGAATCTTGACACAAGAGACGCAAGTGACGCCGCTATAAGAAACCTCGTATCAACTACGTTTGACCCGCAGAAGACCACAATCGATACTATTATTGCTGCAAACAGCGAAAAAATGCCAAAGGATACAAAGGCAGACATTAAAGAGGCTCTCGGCGGATACGATTATTATCTTGATTACTATATTAACGTTTTCGACGCAATCGGTATTCCTCATAACGACAAGGGTATGCCCGTTGTTATGGAAAACCTTGCATGGCTCTATTTCTACCACTGCATTCCTAACGGAAAGCTTATGCTTTACACATATGTATATATGTATTTAATGGAGCAGGCAGGAACACCGTTTAAGGCTAACCTTATTGAAGAGGGAAACGAAACAGAGATTACAATTGACAACCTTGAAACAATCAAAGGTCTTTTCACTTT
>CAMNAP010000088.1 GCA_946531445.1 uncultured Clostridia bacterium | reverse complement strand
GTTTTATTCTTAATTGTGATTTGTGAAAGTCGGTGTGCTTGTCGTAGGTTCGAGTTCCAAATACGAATAAAAAAGACACCTGTCGGTGTCTTTTCCATTCGTGGTTGCGGGGGTAGGACTCGAACCTACGACCTCCGGGTTATGAGCCCGACGAGCTACCAACTGCTCTACCCCGCGATATATATCGCTCTTTTTGAGTGCTATACCATTATAACAGAATATTTTCATTTGTCAATACTTATTTTTTCATAAAAAAAGAGCAACGTCTCACGTATCAAAACACGAGACGTCACCCTGCTCTTCTTATACATAGCGTGGCAATTAAGGTCGACACCCACTCTATGTAGGACACGTAGGATGATTAGCTACATATCCTACTTGTATAATACACCTCTGTAATTCAATTGTCAAGTGTTTTATACAAATTTTCTCAAAAAAATATTCATACTTTGTTAACATTGAGTTAACAATTGAAGTTGCGCCGTAATTTCCGCTGTTTACTAATAGAAAATAATATGGTAAAATTAAACAGAGGTGACAATATGAAAATATTAATATGTCCTGATTCATATAAAGGAACGCTGACTTCAGCTCAGGTTTGCGACTGTATAAAGAACGGAATTGAAGCGCTCGGCGATGAACACGAAATTATTACTCTCCCCTTTGCTGACGGCGGTGAAGGCTTCACTGAGTGTATGAGCAATATCTGTAATGGCAATATACTTTACACCAACTGTCACGATATTTTTTCAAGACCGATTAAGGCTGAGTATCTGACCTTCGGAGACACTGCAGTAATTGAGTGTGCTGCCTCGTGCGCTCTTCAAAAGAGAAAAGACGTTATGAGCGCTTCGTCTTTTGGAGTTGGCGAAATGATAAAAAGCGCTGTATCAAAAGGTTTCAGCAACATTATACTTGCGCTTGGCGGCAGCGGCTGCTGTGACGGCGGTGCAGGTGCTCTCTCGGCTTTAGGTGCAGATTTTTATGACGAAAACTATACAAGAATTGCAGTTCCCAAAGGCAGAGATTTAAACTATATATTTGGCGCAGGATTCAGAAATATTGTAAAGGATATTAACTTTACATACGCCTGTGATGTTGAAAACACTCTGTTCGGTAAGGACGGAGCGGCATATGTTTTCGCTCCGCAGAAAGGAGCAAATGAAAAGCAGGTTGAAGAGCTTGACGAAGGGCTTAAAAGGCTTAACGCATTTCTGCCGAGGGACGTCGGTAAAGTCGAGGGCGGAGGTGCTGCAGGCGGTATTTGCGCAGGGCTGTATTCAGTATACGGCGGTAGGATTTTATCAGGCTTTGACGTACTCAGCAGCTACGCAAACCTTGAAGAAAAAATTAAGAATAGTGACTTAATTATTACGGGAGAAGGCAAAACAGACAAGCAGACTTTAATGGGCAAGCTACCGTATAGAATTGCTCTTCTCGCTAAAAAACATAACAAAAAATGCGCCGTTATCAGCGGTGTAATTGAAGACGTCAGTTTAGGCGATAGAATGGTCAGCCTTGTTGACGGTGAAATAACTTCAGAAGAAGCGCAAAAAAACGCCGCTGAGATACTTCAGCGAAAAGCAAAATTTATCTTGCAATAAAGTTGTTTTAAATATATAATATTCATATTAAACGAAAGGACGATATATTATGAAAGCAAGACTTCCTAAGCACAGAGAATTTTTAATCAAATTTGAGCAGGATTATCCTTACGAGGCTGAGGCCTGGGAGGCGCTCAACAATATTGTTAAGGAATATTCTGTTGACGGTAAGAGCATTTACACCCCTACCTTTATTGAGGACAACGAAGATAAGGTTAAGGCATTACAGGAAAAATACGAATTCACTTACGAAATTATTGAGAAATAAATATGAAACAAAACAAAATTTTTACGGTTGCCACCTCGCACCTTGACACAGTATGGCGCTGGGAGCTTCCTAAAACAATTGAAGTTTTTCTTCCCGATACAATAGAGAAAAACGTTGCGCTTCTTGAAAAGTATCCCCTTTACAGATTCAATTTTGAAGGTGCCTTCAGATACGAGCTTATTGAGGAATACTACCCTGAGGCGTTTAAGGAAATTCAGAAATATGCTTCTGAGGGGCGCTGGTGTCCGTCTGGCTCGGCATACGAAAACGGCGACGTTAATATTCCCTCACCCGAGGCAATACTGAGAAACTTCCTTTACGGTAACTGCTACTTTAAAGAAAAGCTGGGCAAGTCTACAAAGGATATTTTTCTTCCCGACTGCTTCGGCTTCGGATGGGCGCTTCCCGCAATTGCAAGGCAGGCTCATCTTAAAGGCTTTACAACACAGAAGCTCAGCTGGGGCGCGGCGGTTGACAGACCGTTTAATCTCGGTATGTGGCAGGGCGTTGACGGCTCAAGAATTTACGCGTCGCTCAATCCACTTTCATACAGAAATAAGTTTGACGGTACTGTTCGCGGAAACGTTCAGGTTATAGACAATATCGCACAAAACGGACTTAACTACAATCTTCCGTGGACAAGCTGTTTTTACGGAACGGGCGACTGGGGCGGAGCTCCGACTGAGGAAAGCGTTAAATCAGTAAGTGAAAGCATTATGAAAAACGACAACGACGAAAACACTAAGGTTATCGCCGCAACGTCGGATATGATGTTTAACGAAATAGACAGCCTCGCTAAAAAAGAGCAGGTTGTTCTTCCGCTTTATAACGGCGAGCTTCTTATGCGCTCTCACGGCGCCGGCGCTTACACTTCAAGAACAATGAGCAAACGCCTTAACGCACAGTGTGAGACTCTTGCTGACTATACGGAAAAAGCCTGTGTTGCGGCTAATCTTCTGACCTCATACAAATATCCGAAGAGCATTATTGACTCGGCGTGGAAAAAGGTTATTCAGCACCAGTTCCACGACGACATTACGGGCACTTCAACAATGAAGGTTTATAACGACAGCTGGAACGACTACTATATTTCGCTTATGCAGTTCAAGGGCGAATACGAGGGCGCTACGGGCGCAATTGCAAATGAGCTTGACACCTCGTGGTGTAAGGAGTGCGCAGTAATTGTAAACAACCCCGTAGCTGTTAAGAGAAAGGACGTTGTGCACGCTCACGTTAAGCTTGTTCACAACGCAAACTGCATTAAAGTTGTAGACGTTAAGGGAAAGGAAACCCCAAGCCAGATTATAAAGAAGAGCGGCAAGGAATTTGACATTGCATTTATAGCTGACGTTGAGTCTGTAGGCTACAAGGTTTACGACGTTCAGGCCTGCGACAAGCCGTCAAAGACCAAAACAGACCTCAAGGTTACGCTTCACACTCTTGATAACTCAAAGTACAGAGTTGTATTTAACAAAAACGGCGACATCGCTTCTATTACAGACAAAAAGCTTAATAAACAACTACTCAGCGCACCGCTTAAGCTTGCGCTTCTTCACGATTTGGGCGAGCTTAACTATCCGAGCTGGGAAATGAGAAAAGAGGATATTGACGGCGAGCCGTACTTATACGCAAACACTCCCGAATTTGAAATTGTTGAAAACGGACCTGCAGTAATCTCAATTAAAATTACACGTCATGCAGGCAGTTCAAAGATAATTCAGGTTGTTTCCCTGAGCTCTCAAAGCGAGAGAATCAGCATATCAAACTTCATTGACTGGCAGGAAAGAAGAACACTGCTGAAGGCTCAGTTCCCGTTTAGCTGCAGCAACGAGCTTGCGACATATGACTTAGGTCTAGGAACAATTCAGCGAGGAGTTAACAAAAACAATCTCTATGAGGTTCCCGCTCAGAAATGGGCAGACATTACCCAAAGCGATAACAGCTTCGGGGTAAGCGTTTTATCCACCTGCAAATATGCATGGGACAGACCGAGCGAAAATATGCTAAGACTTACCTGTATTCACACTCCCGCAGGCGCTTTTACGAAGGACGCAAGGCAGGATTTACAGGACATAGGAAGAAACATCTTTGAATTCGGCATATTCTCACACAAAGGCAAGGTTGGCTCCGCTACTCAGCTTGAGGCTGAAATGTTTAACAAGAAGCTGACAGCTTTTCAGACATCCTCAAGGCGCGAAGGCAAGCTCTCAGACTCCTTCTCGCTTCTTAAAATCAGTAGTAAGGGTGCGTTGATAAGAGCTGTCAAAAAGGCTGAGGACAACGAGGATATCATTGTCAGAATAAATGAGGCCGGCGGAAAAGAAATCAAAGACGCTAAGCTGAGCTTTTTCTGTGATATTATGTCAGCTACAGAGGTTTACTCGTCCGAATCGTTCAGAAAGGAAGCAAAGATTAAGGACAACAGCCTAATTTTCAGCCTTAAGCCGTTTGAAATCAAGAGCTTCAGACTAACGCTAAGCGCTGAAAAGAATAAGGCTAAGGAAAGCTTTAAAAAGCTTCCGCTTGAATTCAACGCTTCGGGTATAACCAAGGACAGTTACAAGATTAACTGTATTCTTCAGGGCAGCGGATGTTCCCTTCCCGACGAGCTTATACCGGAAAGTCTTACAGCAAAAGGTATAACGTTCAGAATGCCGTCGGCTGACGAGGACAAAAACGTTCTGATAACGCGCGGTCAGACTGTTGAGCTTCCGAAGAATATGACAAAGCTCTATATTCTTGCGGCGTCGGTACAAAGCGACACGGACGCTGAATTTATAACTGACAACAAAATTCGTAAGGTTACCGTTCATTCTATGAGGGAGAGCATAGGTCAGTGGGATATGGCAGGTCTTATGCAGAACGCCGAGGTTAAAGACGTTAAGATAGGGCTTGAGCTTACTCACCTGCACCACCCCGAAGGAAACCTCGCGGCTCAGAAGGGAAACTTCTTCATTTACGAAATTGATATAAGAAACTGCAAAACACTTACTCTTCCGGAAAACAACAAGCTCGTTGTTCTGGCAATGACAGCAGTTAAAAGATTCTCTAACACATATCTTATAACACAGATGGTTGACATACCTGAAAGTGACTATAAGTTTGGAGATATTCCGCCGATTGACAAGCTTCTTGACAAGGCTGATTTTGTTACAATCAGAGCAGGAAAGATACAGGACCAGATAAAAGGCGGAAAAGGCAAGGGCTTAAAAAGAGATAATATCATTTCAAATATTATAAGAAGTTATACTAAGAGTGAATGGTAATAATAATCAAAACTGAATAATAATACAAAAAGCCTTATACATTTTTTGTATAAGGCTTGAATTTTATATGTAAAGTTATGTAACTTTACGGCAATTATTGAAAAAATCGCAGGTGGAAAACAGAGTGGAAAAAGTGGAAAATTTAAGCTTCCTTGTGTGGAAAACTCTGTGGAAAGTGTGAAAAATGTAAAGCAAAATACTTTATATCCAAAAAATGACACTTTACAACACCAAAAAAGTATGCAATTAGTTACTAATTTAACAAGATGAATATACTTTACGCACTGTAATATAAAGAAGGGATAAGGCAAAGCCCTATCCCCTCTTTACTAAATATTATTTTTTGAAGAAATTAACGATATCGTCAAAAGCAGTATCGTCATTAGGTGTGAAATCATTGTTTGAAGCGGGAGAATCTACAGGAGCAGGAGCTGAAACAGGCTTATTAGCTGTTGTAGACTTCATTTCCTTAGGTCCGTCCTCGCCAAAACGTGTAGCAATAACAGTGATAATCATCTCATCCTCAAGGTCCTCATCGAAGTTTGCACCCCAGATGATTTCGCAGTCAGGATGAACTGCTTCCATAACAACGCTTGATGCAGCGTCGATTTCCTCAAGACCGATATCTGTTGAAGCTGTGATGTTAAGAAGAACACCGCGAGCACCGTCGATTGAAGTCTGAAGAAGCGGTGAGGAGATAGCCTGAGCGGCTGCAACCTCTGCCTTATCCTTGCCCTTAGCTCTGCCAACGCCCATATGTGCATAGCCTGCGTCCTTCATAATCTCTGTAACGTCTGCAAAGTCAGAGTTTACAAGACCTGTTGCGTTTACAAGGTCAGAGATAGACTGAACGCCCTGACGGAGTACGTCATTTGCAATTTCAAATGCGTTGAGAAGAGTAATCTTTTCTTTAGATACAAGCTTAAGGTTTTCGTTAGGAATAACCATAATAGAATCAACGTACTGAGCAAGCTCGTTAATACCATCCTGAGCCTGTTCCATACGGCGCTTTCCTTCAAATGCAAACGGAGTAGTAACAACACCAACGGTAAGAATACCCATATCCTTGGCAATTTTAGCAACGATAGGAGCAGCACCTGTTCCTGTTCCGCCGCCCATACCTGCGGTGATAAATACCATTTCACTGCCCTGAAGTACATCTGTGATAGCTTCTCTTGATTCCTCGGCTGCTTTCATACCAACCTCAGGTCTTGCGCCTGCGCCGCGGCCCTTAGTTGCTTTTTCGCCGATAAGTATTTTCTGTGTAGCTGCTGACTTGTTAAGAGCCGGCTTATCTGAGTTGATAGCTACAAATTCTACATCTTTAATATTAGCGCGTACCATACGGTTAACAGCGTTTCCGCCGCCGCCGCCAACGCCTACTACTTTAATCTGTACAACCTTGTTGTCATCTGTATCAATTTCGTATCTGCCCATCTTTTAATTCTCCTTACAATATTTTCGTTCGGTTTTCACCTCTACAAATGACATTGTAACAGTTTTGTAACCAAAATGCAATACTTTTTAAAAAATATTCTACATATATTTTACAATCTTTTTGTTGATATTGCTATATTGTTTGTGCATTTTTACTAAATTAATGCAATTATTTTCTGTTTTGTAAAGTATTTTACTTTACAGTATTGTAACTTTTATTTAGCTGTAAAGTATACCTGCTTGTCATCGGTTGCAGTTATCTCGCCTTTTGCCTGCGGATTTGTTTCATTAAGCTTTTCTGTTGCTGCAAGAGCTGCATAAAGCTTCTTTTCGGCATTGTCAAGAGTACCGAGCTTTATTGTTATTCTTGAATCGTATTCTATATAATTGTTATTTATATCTTTCGAATATATAGCGCTGACCTTTTCAACAGAAGTTTTCTTAACTAAGTCGGTAAG
>CAMNAP010000087.1 GCA_946531445.1 uncultured Clostridia bacterium | reverse complement strand
GGGCTGGCGCCCTAATGGACTTTTTGAAGTGGTTATGGCGGAAAAGATGCGATTTCTGGACTAACCTTCGTTATCACACCTCGCCTTTATTTAGGGTGCCCCTTACAGGCTTTTTATTTTCGTTTTAAATATTCCTCTATCGGTGAATAAACGAGCGAGGTTAAAAGAGTGCATACAAAATACTTTGCAAGCGTCAGCGGTACGTTGAAGAAAAGGAGTCCCTTATTTATGCTGTCAACAGACGGGGTAATACTGCCGACAAACGGAAGCAGCCTGCAAACGCCGAAATAGGCTCTTTTGTAGTCTGCAAGTACAGTTGTCTGATTAAAGCCTTCTGCGGCAAAATGGCTGTACAGATGCGGAAGGAGCAAATATTTTACCGTAAAGACAGACAAAGCCGCCGTTACTATGCTCCCCACAGCACCCGAAAGAATAATCAGCGCCGTTGAATAATCCTTTTCACTGAGTCCCCTGCTCTGTCTCAGCTCGTTTTTATTTTCAATTAGCTTTGACTTCATGCTTAATCTGAAGAGCACCCACGAAATTATTACAAACACGCAGTCAAGTATTATTTTATTCGGAATACTTGAAATTGCTCCCGGACGGATTAATAAGTAAATCGCATTTTTAACAACTATTACAGCGAAACCGATAAGCGGATTCACCGACAGTGCGACAAGCATTTCGGGAAATGCGGAAAAATCAATGTTGATTATCCGCGGAGTAAAAGGTACATGGAAAGAGAAGATATTAAGACCGATGGCAAGTATTAAGCCAAGAATTGTTATTACGCACTTTCTCAGCAGTTCCTCTTGCCTTGCTTTTTTTCGCTCCTCTTTTTCGGCGATAAGATAAGGATTGTTTTCGTCCTTTACAGCTTCGCCGAAACCGCCTGAGATAAGAGTTCCCTTTTTGGACTCGGCGCTGTCATAAGACTCAACTGTTGAAAAATCATCTTTTTCGTCAAGCTTTTTCTGAACATATTCCTTATACTTATCACGTTCAAGATAATCGTTATATCTTCGCGCTCCGCTCGGCTTACTCTTATATCGCATATCCTTGGGGCGGCGGCGCGCCTTTCGCTTTTTCCGCCGCGGGTTGCCTCCTCTTCCCGGCGGTGCGCTATGGTGGTGGTAATTATAATTGCTCATAATTATTCTCCGAATAAAACGCAAGGGTTGCCGACGGCAACCCTTTATTTGTTTTAGATTTCAATACCCGTACTTGAAGAATCTCCCCACGGAGCAGTTGTTCCGCCGCCTCCGCTGAAGCCGTTGACAGTTGAGAAATCGCCCGTTGAAGCGGTCACTATATCCTGCGCAGAGGTAAATACAATATTGAATTCAGGTTCCTGATAAACATTATTCATTTCATAATCCTCCTTTGCAGATTAATTAAGATTCTTTTCAATTATCTTAATGATATCCTCACGGGTTAAAACACCTTTACCTACAAGGATTTTATAATACGGACCGTTGAGCGCATTAAACTGTTCCTCGGTGAGATAGTCTGAAAATTCATCGTACGTGAAAAGTCCGTACCTTTCAATATCAGCTTGCATCTTCTCTTCATCGTACTTCATATTTTCGCCGATTTCAAAGAATTCAAACTTACCGGGATACTCGTCCTCTGCGGTAATTGAAAGCATATCTTCAACAATGAAGTTATCGTTACGAACGCTCTGGAGCGAATAGCTTCCGATATGCTCTTCTGTAATCTCATAGCTGTCAAGCGTTACCTCGGCGTTAGCTCCTTCAGCATTTTGCTTAATAAATCTGTCGCCGATATAGTCTTCAACATTATCGCTTCTTATATAAGCATAGGTGTTTTTATCAACGTCGAAGAAGCCGTGCTCGCCTATCATACGAACCTTTGTGCCGTCGCTGAACTTAAGAGTCATTACCTCCCAGTTCTCTGTTCCGTGGTACCATTTAACGCCGACAGGCATTGCCTCGTATCTTCCGTTCCACATACTCCAGGTCATTACCATATCGCCTACGTTGACATCCTCAACGGGTTTCTTTGTTCCGTCAGCCATTGTTACAAGGCTTCCTTCGGCAACACAGGATTTATATGTAAGGTCGCTGTATACATATTTAATATAATAATAGTATTCAGTTCCCTCATTGGATTTATACTTAAACTTAACGGTTTTGCTTCCGACATTTGTTTTGTCTTTTTCAAGTCCGTTAACAGCAAATACAAGTCCACCGGCGTTTTGTACATAGTTATAGCCGTAGTCAGTAGCATTCTGCGAGGTAGCAAACGGTCTGTCTGCTGCATACGACTTATCGTTTCCGGGATAACCGTAAGTAACGCCGTCGGGTCCGTTAGCTTTTGCAATGCCGTGCGGCCACGTCTCAGTACTGCTGTTATATGTGTACTGCTGAGCGCCCGTTTCCTGATTATAGTCAGTAATATTTATAGCCTTAAACGCAGGCGAGAAATAATATCCCTTGCCCGATGAATATGTTGCGCCGCTGCTGTTTGTAGGAGCTACGGGAACTACTACGCACGGTAAGGACTGACCGCCTACGGTTACGGTTGTAATATTTGTTGTATCCCCTGTCTTTGTAGGATAAACGTATGTAACATTGTTGATAATTGTTGTAGCGGCAGAGTTTTCTGTTCCGTCACCCCAGCTGTCAGGATAAGTGAACTTAGCAGGATATGTCTGTTCCTCCGCGTCAACTGTGACAACCGAAATATTGACCGTCTTTACATATGAATGATTGAACGCGTTCAAATCCTTATCGTAGTTGTAGGGGTCTGAAACAGTATATTCAACTGTATAGTTGCCGTTTTCGGTAAATGTAATGCTTCGGTTTGTATAATCAGTACCGTTCATTGATACTGTGTATGAAAGGGCATTTCCAAGTTTATTAGAAGTGAGAATCATAGTGTCCCAAGTCTTTGAACTGCCCGCTTCAAACGAGATATTTACTGTTTCTGACGACGAATCATAATAGCAGTAAGAGCTGCCGCCTGTATTCGCCTCATAATTCTTTGTTGTGTAATCAAATGCAAACGTAGGCTGAGTATAATACTGACCTGCACTTACATATTCGGGAGTAGTTACAAGCGAAGCGTTGTTTGAAGATTTAACGGTGTATGCCGTGCCTCTGACGCCTGACGCACCCTGCTCATAATAGCCGTACTTTGCTTTTTCAGAAGCGCTTCTGTTGTCGGTAATAAGCGTCTGTGCAACAGCAGTAGGAACTGAGGTAGTCGTGCTCAGACACATAACACCCATATTCACATACTTTGTTCCGTCAATCGTGTAATAATAACCGCTGTCGTTATAAACGCCTGACAGGAAGCTTCTGTAATCACTCGGGATTTCATCCTGCTTAATTAAATTGTACTGCGTAAAGCTGCCGTCAAGTGTTACGTGAGCGCCGCTTGCACTTGAAATCCAAACGGCAAGACCTGTCTTTGTTCCGCGGGTTGACCTTGTTGTAACACAGTTTTCAAGCGTAACATTACCGGCGGATATATTGAGATTTGAAAGCGCGCCGCCGTCAATTGTAGTATTAACAATATTTACGTCGCCGCCCTCAACCTGAATAGCGTTTTTACGGCCTGATACATATGAATTGTAAATATTGGCGTCGCCGGTAATTCTTATACCCGGTGCATATCCCTCGTTTTCAATTCCCGAGGTTACCTGAGTGTCAAGCTCTTTACCGAGCATAACAGCGTTATCAATTGAGCCGCCGCCGTTAATTGTTATATAGCCGTTTGTGTTATTTGATGTTGAAGCGCCCATTTTATCGGTAACCGAGAAGCCGTTTCCGTATAATGTCTTAGCGCTTCCTATATTTGTTGTTGCTGCAGCGCCTGTCTTTGTAACAACATTGCCGAGAAGAACGGCGTTGTTTGAAGTTACGTTACCGAGCGTTGCACCCTCTGCATAGTTTGTACCTGCAACTATTTCAAGGTTTAGCGTTGCTGCTTCAACGCCTGCCTGCTTTAATGAAAGCGTTACTGCGCCCACGCCTGAGAACTTAACTGTTGCCGCAGTCCAGTCGGATGCGTTTGCGGTAAACGTTCCTGCTGCATTGCCTGCAACATTAGTAACTGTAAGGGTTACCTTTGATGAGTCGACCGTGTTCTTGTTTACGTCCTCAACCTCAAAGAGAGTTCCGAGAGTGATATTATTCAAGTTACCTGCACGGTAAAGATATTCGTCAACATTTGGAAGCTTAACCTTTATGTTGAGAGCAGGAACAATATCGTCTGTCTTTAACTCATCGCAGCGCGAGCAGGTGTAGGTCGTATAGCCGTCTGCCTCGTGTGTAGGAGCAACAGTGCCCGACGCAACAAAGTTATGGCCGAGAGCACCTGTGTAATCTGATTTATAAGTATCTCCGCAACGCGTACATGTGTATGTTGTATAGCCCTGCTCATTACAAGTCGGAGCAGTAACCTGAGTTGCGTAGCTGTGACCGAGAGCGGGAATTGTTACAGCTTCAAGAGTTGTTTCGTTTTCACCTTCGCTGTCGGTAAAATACTTATTACAGTCTGTGCAGTAATAGTATTCTTCATTACCTGCTTCAAGGCAAGTTGCCTCTTTTGAAGCAATGTGATTCATATTGTGAATTTCTGCGTCAAAATAATCGTCTGCTTTTTCGTTATAGACGATAAGCGTTTTAGCAAGAGATTTGAGCGATGAATCGTTACTCAGCTCTATAATTCTTGCAGCGTAGTCAAGCACGCTCATTTTAATTGAAGCGCCTGCATAATTAACGGTGATTTTTTCGTCAAAATCTACGGGCTTGATATCGTTAATCTGAAGGAAATAATCCTTCTTTCCGTCTTTCAGGGTGTAGCCCTTTTCACAGCTTGAGCTTGGTCCCGAAACAACGGGAGAGCCGTAATTTGTTGTATCGCTCTCATCGTTTACATTAAAGTAGAAACGCATTTTTGCCGCCGAAGTACAAACGAAGGAAGCAGTCCTGAACGATATGTTTTCGCCGGGAGTATTATCTTTTGTTTTATCGTAGTCTGAATCGTAAGAAGCTGAATCAAGAGAAAGGTCTGATGAATAATCGTCTGTAATAGCAACAGCGCCGTCGTTTAACATATAATCCGTAAAGATGCCCTGAGTTGCTTTACTGTATGCGATTATTGACTTACAAAGCATTTTCAGTCTTGTTGCTCCGCGTCCCTGAGTGTACCGGGAAAGCGCTGAAGAATCCATATTAATTACGCTGTCGCAATACTTCTTTGCTGAATAGGTGAGGTTGCAAACCGTATTGTCCGTTGCAGAATTATAAAGCCTGATGACAACGTTTTCGTCAAGCTGCGCTGCAGCCTGCGGTACGGAGAATGCAATTTTACCGCCGGAAACAGTCACGTCGCCTGCAATGTTGTTGAGGTCTACGGTTTTTTCATACTTTGTGTATGCCTCTTTCTCACTTGAAGAATTGTAGGAATAATAAAGAGTGTCAGCGCCCTGAGCCATATACTGCTGATAATCAACGTAATAGTTGGTTACAATATTATCGCCTACAGTAAGACTGACGTCAATGTATTCACTTGAGCCGGAATCGGCAAGTGCTGTTATACCTGATGTAAAAAATGCTCCTATGAGCACCAGTACAGGCAAGAATAACGCCAGAATCTTGTTTTTTCTTTTCATATTCATTTCTCCGTTTACAATTATTTTATATAATAAAAGCTGAAATTCAGCGGGATTTTCAAATCAGTTTACAGGGACCTGAGGCGTTTCAAAGCTGTCTGAGCCCTGCGTTATTTCCTCTTCTGAGGAGGTCGCGCTGTTATTGTTATTGCCCTCAGCGTCCTGGGCAGGTGCAGTTTTTTCGGGAGTGTTATCACCGTTTCCCGAAGCTGAGTTTTCAAAATCATCCGAAAAAGCGCCGTTCTTTGAATCGGAAGAAGCGCCGTTATCCGTTTCGTTTTTTGTTTCTTCCTGCGCTGTTGCAACCGAAGCCGACTCAGAGGATGCCTCCCCAGCGGAAGCATCCTCCTTGTTATTCGGTTGATTGCCGCACGCGCAAAGTGTCAGCATAAAGACTGACAGTATAGCTATAGCAATCTTTTTCATAACTATTAGAGACCGAATCCGATATTTCCTGCGCCGCCCTCACCGTTCGGGCTTCCGCCTGCCGACCAGTCGTCAGCTATAAGTGAGAGAGTTGAAGCTGTGATAATATCTTCTTTAGCCGTAATAACCACGTTAAATTCGGGCTCTCTGTATTCAAATTTTTTCATATTCAAGCCCTCCTTATCCGAAATATGCAGCAGCTGCTGCACTGTAGTTACCGATAGCATTACCGAGAGCAGCAAGCTTAGCATTATTGCTCTGTGCCGCATTCATAGCCCATCTGAGCGGTACATACTTAACGTATTCGTCTTCTGAGCCGTTAATTACTGCAGAAACCTCCTCGCCAAGCTTTGAAGCGGGGATGCCTGCAACCTGAAGAACAACCTGTCCGTCTGCAAGTTTAGCAAACTGAGCTTCATAGCCGTTTGCTTCCACTGACTTGCCTGCGGCAGTTTCTTCTGTAAGTCCCGAAACGTAGAAACGAAGCTCGGGAACTGATGTTGCTACATATGTAACTGTGTCAACAGTAATACCCTTTGCAGAGCCCTTAGCAATTTCACCGAAGGTGCAGTCGCCAAGATAGTTGGGCTGTGATGCAAAAGCAGAAGTATTATATTTAAAGTAATCAGCTGCAGCCTTACCGTAATCAAGAGTAGCCTTTGCAAGGTTAGCAACCTTTGCGTCAGGAGCGTCTACGATTTCTTCGCAGTAATCTGCAATAGACTTAGTGATTGAAGGTCTTGCCTGAGTTCCGTCAGCCTTGAGTAAATCAAGCGTGATTTCATCTCTTATCTGAGCGGGTGCAAGCGGAACGTTAATTCTGTACTTGCCGTCAACCTCTGTTGCTGCAAGCTCATCACCTGTATAAGTCTTGTTAACCTTTGTAGCTGATTCGTCTCCGGCGTATGAGTTAGTTACCTTGATTGAATTAATACCTGCTGTTTTGTCAACATAGATATTAAGCTCTACTCTGTCGCTGATTGTGATGCTGTATTCATCCGAAGGAGTCGGGAATGTATATTCCTCTTCTGCGATTGTTACAGCATCTGCTGCAGCGTTCTCATAAAGATTGAGAGCAACGTTCATTGTTACGCCTGCCGCGTCAAGTCCGTTAGCGCCGCACTTGAATGAGCCTACAGTCTTAACAATATCCTCGTATGTGAAAACAGAATCATAACCGAGGTTTGCAAGAGCTGTTTCAAGAAGGCGGATTTCAGTACCCTGTGTGATAACGTAATCGTCA